>NZ_JBIMER010000001.1:0-483662 GCF_051262515.1 Arthrobacter arnarulunnguaqae
CATCTGCGGCGAGGTCAGCAACTCGTCGAAGGACGGATCCCCGGCGGTTTGGTCGGCGCGCTCGACGTCGAAAATCGCGTCGGGTTCGGCCTGAAAGTGCTCGTGGTTGGCCGCGGACGAGGCGGAAACCCGAGTCGGCTGCACCGGCCCTTCTCCGTAGTGCTCGTCCCCTGCGGGTCGGTCCGTTGCGGCAACGGGGGCAGCGGACGGCGTCGGGGCCTGCGTCTCGGGCGCCTCCACCGCTACCGCATGCCCGTTGCGGCGGCTGGGTGCCCCGTCGGTGGCCTGAGAAGAGTAGTAGTACTTCCCGTAGTAACCGTACTGGCTGGCGTCGGCGCCCTTGGTGGGAACCTGGTTGAGGATTGCACCGAGCACGTGCGCATCGACCTTGCGGAGGTTGTCCAGAGCCTTCTCGAGCTCGTCCGTCGTTGTCGACCCGGCCTTGACCGTCACGAGGGCACCGTCCGCCGACTTGGTGAGGATCGCGGCATCGGTCACGGGCAGCAGTGGCGGTGCGTCGATCAGGACGACGGCGGTTTCCGAGAGTTCGCGGAGTAGCTTCTTCATGGCGCGCGAGCCCAGAAGCTCGGAGGGATTCGGCGGGATCCGGCCCGAGGAAAGCAGCGAAAGGTTGGGGACGGGGCCGTACGGCTGCAGTACGTCGTCGATATCGGCCATGCCGCTGAGGACGTCGGTGAGTCCGGCGCCGGCCGGAAGGCCGAAGACCTCCGTGAGGACCGGGCGGCGAAGGTCGCCGTCCACGAGTATCGTCTCGCGTCCGGTCGCCGCGATGGCGACGGCAAGGTTGGCGGTGACGGAAGACTTGCCTTCGCCGGGTACGGACGACGTGACGACGATGACCCGCGGCGGGTTGTCGACGTCCATGTAGGCAAGGTTGGTACGCAGTTCCCGGAGAGACTCGGAGAAGGCGTGGGATTCGCGGTCGTCGTGGTCGAGCACTCCGGTCTCAACGATCTGCCGGTGGTCCGTCAGTCGAGAGTCGGAGGGGATGGTGCCCACGACGCTGGTTCCGAGCCGTTCCACGGTTTCCGCTGAACGGATCCGGCGGTCCAAGTGGTTGCGGACCAGCGCATAGCCCAACCCGAGCGCCAGCCCGACGACGGCGCCGAGCGCGAGCGCGAGCTTTGTGTTGGGGGACACCGGGGCTGTGGGGAGCGCGGCCATGCCGAGCGGGGCGACCTGGACCGCGGGCTGGGAAGAACCGCCGTCGGAACCGGCCGATTCAATCTCGGCGACTTGCCGGGCCAAGGCCTGGACCCAGGCGTTGGCGAGGTTCTGTGCCGCGGCCGGATCGGTGGAGGACGCGCTCACGCGGATTTCGGCGGTGGCGGTCGGGACCTCGACCGTGATTTGCCCCAGGAGCGTGTCGGGGCTGGTTTCGATGCCCAGTTCCTCACGGACCTTCAACGCGACGGGACGCGTTTCGGCGATCGACTTGTAGCTGGTGGCCTTGGACTTGGCGAGGTTGTCGCCCGCCAATGCGGTACCGATGTTCTCCGCGCCTGCCGTCACGACCAGGCCCGAGGACGACGCCTCGTAGATCTTCGGTTGAGTCATGGTCCACAGGAAAGCCAGAAGCACAGTCGCCAGTACTATTGCGGAGATTCCCCGCCAGTACGCTCTGACGACACTCAGGTATTGACGCAAGTCGGGCCCAGCCTCGGCGCCATTGACTTCGTTCGGTTCCAAAATAAAATCTCCCCGTGGGCTCGGTACGTGCAAAATTGAGACTGTCCAAGCCAGCTTTGCGCGCTATAGTCCATACGATTTTAGCCCACTGACAGGGCACGGAGTTTCGCGGCGGCCATCATGCCCTGCGCCCGTGGGTGCCGCGGGCTGGTATGATGGTGGGCAGTGCCCAGGCGAGGGAGCGGGATCTTGTGTCCCATGCGCTCCGTGATCGACGAGGCTAGACGCTGACGCCGCGGCCATCATCCGGTGGACGTTGCGGCATCTAGGCTTTGACCTCCGAGCCAGGCAGACCGCAACGAATCCAAGGAGATCCACCATGACCGATCAGCTCAAGCTTGCCGCGGAATTCCGCAACGACTTTGGCAAGGGCGCCGCGCGCCAGGCCCGCCGCGACCACAAGATCCCGGCAGTCGTCTACGGCCACGGCGCCGAGCCGCTCCACCTCCTTCTGCCGGCCCAGGAGACCACCTTGGCCGTGCGCCACTCGAACGCCTTGTTGGTTCTCGACGTCGAAGGCGAAGAGCACCTCGCGCTCGTCAAGGACATCCAGCGCCACGCGCTGAAGCAGACCGTCGACCACCTCGACCTGCTGACCGTCAAGAAGGGCGAGAAGGTCCACGTCGACATCTTCGTGCACGTCGAGGGCGAAGTTGCCGCCGGCGCCGTCCTGGACCTGGAGCAGTTCACCGTTTCCGTCGAGGCCGAAGCTACCCACCTGCCCGAATCCGTGACGGTGAACGTCGAAGGCCGCGAAGCCGGCGACAACGTGCTGGCCTCCGAGCTCGTCCTGCCCAAGGGAACCTCGCTGCTCATCGAGGGCGACACCGTTATCGCGACCGTGTACGTGCCGGCGGCGGCGGACCTTGGTGCAGAGTCCTCCACCGAGGCCGGCGCAGAGGCTCCCGCCGCGTCTGCTTCCTCCGCCGAGTAGGGTCCCCACCCACCCGCATGACTAGCGACACCTGGCTCGTGGCCGGGCTCGGAAACCCCGGGCCCGGCTACGCGCACAATCGGCACAACGTGGGCCAGATGGTCCTGGACGTACTGGCCGCCCGTGTGGGGGCATCCTTCAAGGCGCACAAGTCCCGTGCCCACGTGCTCGAGGGACGCCTGGGGATCGGCGGGCCGCGCGTGGTGCTCGCCAAACCTTCGACCTACATGAACCTGTCGGGAGGCCCGGTCTCGTCGCTCGCGAAGTTTTTCTCGATCGCCGCGGACCACGTCGTCGCCGTGCACGACGAGGTCGACGTCCCGTTCAACTCGCTCAAGCTCAAGTTCGGCGGGGGAGAAGGGGGCCACAATGGCCTCCGGGACATCTCCAAGGCACTGTCGACGAAAGACTACTACCGCGTCCGGGTCGGCGTTGGCCGTCCTCCCGGACGCATGGATACCGCGGATTTCGTCCTCAAGGACTTCGGGACGGTGGAGAAGAAGGAACTTCCGTTCCTCGTGGACGATGCCGCTGACGCCACGGAACTGCTGATCCGGGAAGGTCTCGAGGCGGCCCAGCGACGCTTCCATGTTGCTTGATCGGCGGCCCGCCTGGAGGCAAGCGTGACTCGCGGCAACTCAACCTAGCCAGTTGACACGTTTCCCCTTGTGGCGCCCGGACGAGGAACGAGTTTCGGTCCCGGACAAAGGTAAGGCTCGGCTCAGGTGTGCAATGGCGCTTCGAGTGGGAGGATTAGGGCACGGTTCCGTTCCGGAATCCCGAATCACCGCACTCAACATCCCCAAACGACCGAGCATTCCCAAGCGAAGGGCCCGTCCACAGTGGAGTCACCCACCCGCCAGAGCGCCATGGACACGGCGCCGCTCGACGACGCAGAGGTCGGCCGCCTGCGCGCGGACTTCACCATCCTCGGCCGGTCCATCAACGGCGCGCCGCTGGTGTACTTGGACTCGGGCGCGACGTCCCAGAAGCCACAGTGCGTGCTCGAGGCCGAGCAGCACTTCTACGAGCGCTTCAACGCGGCCGTCCACCGCGGTGCCCACAGCCTCGCTGTCGAGGCGACAGACATCTACGAGGACGCGCGCGAAACGGTAGCCGCCTTCGTCGGCGCCGCGACGGACGAACTCGTGTGGACGTCCAACGCCACCGAGGCGCTGAATCTCGTCACGTACGCGTTCTCGAATGCGGCGGCCGGTCGCGGGGGCCCCGCAGCGGAGCGCTTCGCGCTGGGCACGGGCGACGAGATCGTCGTCACCGAGCTCGAGCACCACGCCAACCTCATCCCGTGGCAGGAGCTCGCCTTCCGCACGGGCGCGACGCTGCGCCACATCCCGGTCGACGCCGACGGCGCGCTGCGCATGGACCTCGCCGCCGACGTCGTGGGACCGCGCACCCGTGTGCTGGCTTTCACGCATGTCTCGAATGTCCTGGGCACGGTCACCGACGTGCCCGCCCTCGTGGCGCTGGCCCGAGGAGTGGGGGCACTGACGGTCCTCGACGCGTGCCAGTCGGTCCCTCACCTGCCGGTCGACGTCCGCGAACTCGACGTCGACTTCATGGCCTTCTCCGGCCACAAGATGCTGGGTCCGACCGGCATCGGCGCCCTGTACGGGCGCCGGGAGCTGCTCAACGCCATGCCGCCCTTTCTTACGGGAGGTTCCATGATCACCACTGTCACCATGGAATCCGCGCAGTACCTTCCCGCGCCGGCGCGGTTCGAGGCGGGAACGCAGCGCGTCTCGCAGGCGGTGGCCCTGGCGACGGCGGCCAGGTACCTTTCCGAGGTCGGCATGGACCGGATCGCCGCCTGGGAGTCCGCTCTCGGGGCGCGCATGGCCGAGGGCCTGGCGTCGATCCCGGGCATACGCCAGTTGGGACCCGCCGGCGTGGAGCGCATCGGCACCGCGGCCATCGACGTCGACGGGGTTCACCCGCACGACGTCGGCCAGTTCCTCGACAGCCGCGGCATCGCCGTCCGTGTCGGCCACCACTGCGCCCAGCCGCTGCACCGCGCGTTGGGCGTCACGGCCAGCACGCGCGCCAGCACCTATCTCTACAACACCGCGGACGACGTCGATGCGTACCTCGAGGCCGTCGCCGGCGTTCGCCCGTTCTTCGGAGTCAACGCATGAGCGGCCTGGAACAGCTCTACCAGCAGATCATCCTCGACCACGCGAAGCGCCGCGAAGGCGACGGCCTCGTGGAGGCCGAGCCGGGCCACGCGTGGGGGGAGTCGCACCAGCACAACCCGATCTGTGGCGACGAGATCCGCCTGCGCGTCGAAACCGACGGAGCGCGTGTTGCACGGATCAGCTGGGAGGGCAACGGCTGTTCGATCTCCATGGCCTCCGCGTCCGCGCTGACCGAGTTGTCGGACGGCGTGGACGGCGTCGAACTCCTGGCGATGGTCCAGGAGTTCCGTGAGGTGATGCGGTCGCGCGGGACGCGGGAAGCGGACGAGGAAGTGCTCGGGGACGCGGCCGCGTTTTCCGGCGTCTCGAAGTTCCCCGCCCGCGTCAAGTGCGCCATGTTGGCCTGGGTGGCCGCCGAGCAGGCGCTGTTGGCGTCCAACGGGACCGCCGCGGAGCCCGCCGAACGCGCCTAGTAGACCGCTGTTCGCGCTACTCGAAGAGGTCCGGGACGCCGTCCTTGTTGGCGTCGACGCGCTCGCGTTGGGCGATGTCACGGTAGCGCTTGTCCCGGGGACGGAGCCACAGGGAGCCCAGCACCGCCGCGAGCAGCGAGCCCACGAGAATGGCGACCTTGGCGTGCTCGTAGTGCGGCGATTCCAGGCCGAAGCTGAGCTCCGACACGAGCAGTGACACGGTGAATCCGATCCCGCCCAGTAGCGTGACCCCGAACAGGTCGCCCCAGCGGGTGTCCGGATCCAGGTTGGCGTGGCGGGTTTTGGTGACCAGCCAAGTGGAACCGAGGATGCCGATCGGCTTGCCCAGGAGCAGCCCCGCCACGATTCCCCAGACCACGGGGTCCCCGAGCGCGCGCCCGATGCCCTCCGGGCCGCCAATGGTGACGCCCGCGGAGAAGAAAGCGAACAGCGGAACGCAGAAACCGGCGGAGAGCGGGCGGAAGCGGTGTTCGAACGCCTCCGCGAGCCCGCGGCCGTCCGCGCCGTCCCTGCGGCGCACGGGGACGATGAAACCGAGCACGACGCCGGCGATGGTCGCGTGGACGCCGGACTCGTGCACCAGCGCCCACGCGATGACACCCAAAGGCAGCAGGATGAGCCATGCCGCCCAGGGGCGGCGTCCGAAGAAACGCTGACCACGCTGGGAGAGCGCAGCGAACAGTGCTATCGGGACCAGGGCGAACAGGAGGAATTGCGGTTTCAGGTCGGAGGTGTAGACGAAGGCGATGATCACAATGGCGATGAGGTCGTCGACCACGGCCAGGGTGAGCAGGAAGATCCGCAGCGCGGACGGTAGATGTGAGCCGATGACGGCCAGCACGGCCACCGCGAAGGCGATGTCCGTTGCCGTGGGAATGGCCCAGCCGCGGAGCGTCTCGCCTCCGGTTGACGCGTTGAGGGCGAGGTAGATCAGGGCGGGAACCAGCACTCCGCCGAAGGCGGCCGTGACGGGGACGATCGCCCGGCTGAACCTATTGAGGTCGCCGATGACGAATTCCCGCTTCAGCTCCAGCCCCACGAGGAAGAAGAACACGGCCAGGAGGCCGTCCGAGGCCCAGTGCCCCAGGCTGAGGTCGAGATCGAGCCAGGGCACGGGGATGGAGACGTGCAGGTCGCGCAGGGCGAAGTAGGAGGCGGCTGCCGGCGTGTTCGCCCAGATGATGGCCACGGCAGCGGCGACGATCAGCACCAGTCCGCCGATGGTTTCCTTGCGCAGGATCTCGGAGATCCGCAGGTGCTCCGTGTAGCTGGAACGGCGGAAAGCCGTATCGGAGGACGGCTGGATGGGCGGCTTGGTGGGTGGCTGGTTCATGGCTGTTCCTGGTTCTTCGTAAGATCGGTCCGTCGGGACTAGCGGCGGTCGAGCCAAGCCTGGGCCTGCCGCGCCTGCAGCCCCAGGGCCTTGCCGAGGAACGGCTCGGCGGCGGCCGCGATCTTGCCGCCGAGGAACGGGATTCCGGACTTCACGTCCCCGGTCAGTTCGACGGTCGTGGATTCGCCGTCGGCCACCAGCCGTTGCACGGCCTTCACCTCGACGGGGGCACCGGCGACGTCCATCGTGATGTCCACCGTGCGGCTCCCGTCTGCCGCGGGAGCGGACCACGACTCGCGCTGGGTGATGCTGAGCGTCTGGCCCACGAACTTCCGGACCATCTCCGGCAGGCGGTCCGTGGGGACGGAGCGCACCACGGTGGCCTCGAACGCCTGGGCCACCGGTCCGCTGACCGTGAACTCATCGAGGGTTCCCCCGACCTGGCCGCTGACGTGCTCCACGAAGTCGCGGTCCGCGAACACCTCCGCGACGCGGCTGGCCGGGTAGTTGACGGTGGTGCTGGCGCTCAATGCCACGGTGGCTCCTTCGGGTGGGGTTCGGCACGCTGGGGAGCCGACGTCGGTTGCTGTGTCCATGCTACGGTCCCCGTGCGGTGCCCCCCAACGCAGACCCCGCGACCCACCGCGGGAGGCCGGGGGGACGGGCGGAAGCGGTAGGCTGGAGTGGTGCCCCGGACTCCTCAAGGATCCCGGGTATTTGTGCTGTCCGCCGGCCCCGGAAGGAACCCCCATGGCCCTCACAGGTCTTCGTACCGCCCTTGCGGCCGATCCCTCCTACGCGCGGGTTCGCGCGTACGCCACGAACCCTTTCGGGACGCGCAGCCAGGACCTCGAGGTCGCGGCACCCGCGGGACTGCGCGCGGCGCTGGTGGCAGAGGCCGTCGACGGACTCGAAGCCGGTGGCAACGGAGCGGCCGACGGCGGGGCGGACGGCGGGGCGGACGGCGCGGGAGCCGCCATCGTGTTGGCCGTGACGGCGACGGGTCGGGAAACCGAGGATCTGGCGGCCGCATTGCGCTCCTACCTCCCGCCCGGCGCCGTAGCGGAGTTCCCGAGCTGGGAGACCTTGCCGCACGAGCGGCTCTCGCCGCGGTCGGACACCGTGGGGCGCCGGCTCGACGTCCTGCGCCGCCTCAAGCACCCCGACGGGACGCTGAAAGTCGTGGTGGCGCCGGTCCGCGCCGTCGTGCAGCCGCTCGTCGACGGCCTCGGCGACCTCAAGGCCGTCCGCCTGCGCACCGGGGAGGAGAAGCCGTTTGGCGATGTGGTCCGGGAGTTGGCGGACGCCGCCTACTCGCGCGTGGACATGGTGACGCATCGCGGCGAATTCGCCGTCCGCGGAGGCATCCTCGACGTCTTTCCGCCCACCGAGGACCACCCGGTGCGCATCGAGTTCTTCGGCGACGAAGTCGAACAGATGCGGTGGTTCGCCGTAGCGGACCAGCGTTCGCTGGACCCCGATGGCGCGGAGGGTGCCGGGCCCGTCGGGCTGTTTGCGCCGCCGTGCCGCGAGCTGCTCATCACCCCGTCCGTCATGTCCCGGGCCGCGAAGCTCCTCGGTGCGATGCCGGCTGCGGCGGACATGCTGGAGAAGATCGCCGGCGGCATCGCGGTGGAGGGCATGGAGTCCCTCGCCCCCGTTCTCGTCGACGCGATGGTGCCGTTTGCCGCCCAGCTGCCGGCCAACTCGATCGCCATGGTCATGGAGCCGGAGCGGGTGCGGGCGCGCGCCCACGACCTTGCGGCCACCAACGAGGAGTTCCTGGCCGCGGCCTGGTCCACGGCGTCCGACGGCGGAGCGGCGCCGGTGGACCTCCTGCAGGCCGAGGGGCTGACCGCCGCGCTGGACCAGGGCAACTTCGCATCGCTGGCGGACACCCGCGCCACCGCGCTGCGGTCCTTAGTGAGTTGGTGGTCCGTCACGTCCCTGGGGCTTGACGGGGAACTGGTCCTGGACGTGGACAGCATCAGGGTCGGCGCTCGCGAGCCCCGCGGGTACCAGGGCGACGTCGCGGAGATGATGGAATTCATCGGATCCCGCGTCAGGGACGACTGGCGCGTGGTGGTGGTGACCGACGGCCCTGGACCGGCCCAGCGGCTCGCCGAGCTTTTCCACGACGCCGCAATCCCGTGCCATCGCGTCGAATCGCTGGACGCCTCCCCCCAGGAGGGTCTGATCGAGATCACCACGGCGGTCGCCGGACGGGGGTTCGTCCTCGACGGACTCAAGCTGGGACTCCTGACGGAAGCCGACCTGCTCGGGCGCTCGAGCGCGTACTCGGCCAAGAGCGGACGCAAGTTGGCGGCGAAGCGGCGCAACGCCGTCGACCCGCTCCAACTCACCGAGGGCGACTTCGTGGTTCACGAACAGCACGGCATCGCCCGGTTCGTGGAACTGATGCAGCGCAAGGTCGCCGGCGGCTCCGGACCCGAAGCCATGCGCGAATACCTGGTGCTGGAGTATGCGCCGTCCAAACGCGGGGCCCCCGGGGACAGGCTGTTCGTTCCGACCGACCAGCTGGACCAGGTGACGCGCTACGTCGGGGGCGAAGCGCCGTCGTTGTCCAAGATGGGCGGCTCCGACTGGTCCCAAACGAAGTCCAAGGCGAGGCGCGCCGTCAAGGAGATCGCGGGTGAGCTGATCCGCCTCTACTCCGCGCGTATGGCCTCGCGCGGGCACTCCTTCGCGAAGGACACCCCGTGGCAGCAGGAACTGGAAGAGGCGTTCCCGTTCAACGAGACCCCGGACCAGTTGACGACCATCAACGAGGTCAAGGCGGACATGGAGCGGGAAATCCCCATGGACCGCCTGGTGTCCGGCGACGTCGGGTTCGGCAAGACCGAAATCGCCGTGCGCGCGGCTTTCAAGGCCGTTCAGGACGGCAAACAGGTCGCCGTTCTGGTGCCCACCACCTTGCTGGCACGCCAGCACCACGAGACGTTCGCCGAGCGGTTCTCCGGGTTCCCGGTGCGCGTGCTTTCCCTGTCCCGATTCCAGAGCGCCAAGGAGTCCAAGGGGATCATCGAGGGACTGAAGAACGGCTCGGTGGACGTGGTGATCGGCACGCACCGGTTGTTGTCCCAAGAGGTCCAGTTCAAGGACCTCGGGCTGGTCGTGGTCGACGAGGAACAGCGTTTCGGCGTGGAGCACAAGGAAGCGCTGAAGAAGATGCGCACCAACGTGGACGTGCTGGCGATGTCGGCGACGCCGATCCCGCGCACGCTGGAGATGTCGCTGACGGGTATCCGCGAGACGTCCACGCTGGCGACGCCGCCGGAGGAACGCCATCCGGTGTTGACGTACGTCGGCGCCTACACGGATAAGCAGGTCACCGCGGCCATCCGCCGCGAACTGATGCGCGAGGGCCAGGTGTTCTTCGTCCACAACCGGGTGTCGTCCATCGACTCGGTCGCCGCGAAGCTGCGTGAGCTGGTCCCCGAGGCGCGGGTCGAGGTGGCGCACGGGAAGATGAGCGAGGCCCGGCTCGAACAGATCATCGTGGACTTCTGGGAGCGGAAGTTCGATGTCCTGGTCTCCACGACCATCATCGAGACCGGGCTGGACATCTCCAACGCCAACACGCTGATCGTGGACCGCGCGGACGCCTACGGACTCTCGCAGCTCCACCAGTTGCGCGGCCGAGTGGGCCGCGGACGCGAGCGCGCCTACGCGTACTTCCTTTGGAACGCGGAGAAGCCGTTGGGGGAGGTTGCCCTGGAGCGGCTGAAGGCCGTCGCCGCCCACAACGAGCTGGGGTCAGGCTTCCAACTCGCCATGAAGGACCTTGAGATCCGCGGCGCAGGAAACCTGCTCGGCGGCGAGCAGTCCGGGCACATCGCCGGCGTCGGATTCGACCTCTACATCCGGCTGGTCGGCGAGGCCGTGGCCGACTTCAAGGGCGACGCCGAGGAGAAACCGGCGGACATGAAGATCGAATTGCCGGTCAACGCGCATCTGCCGCACGATTACGTGCCGGGGGAGCGGCTGCGCCTTGAGGCGTATCGGAAGCTGGCGGCGGCCACGGACCGCGAGGGCATCGACGCGGTCGTGGCCGAGCTGGTGGACAGGTACGGGGAGCCGCCGGCGCCCGTGGTGAACCTGGTGGAGGTCGCCCGGTTCCGTGTGCGTGCCCGTGCCGCCGGACTGACCGACGTCGCGCTGCAGGGCAACTTCATCAAGTTCGCCCCCGCCAACCTGCCGGAATCCAGGGAGCTGCGCCTGGCGCGGATGTACAAGGGCGCGCAGCAGAAACCCGCGCTGAACGCGATCCTGATTCCCAAGCCGAAGACGGCCGCTATCGGGGGCAGGGACCTCGCTGACGCGCAGATGCTGGAATGGGCCGGCGGCGTGCTGAAGGCGGTCTTCGAGGACTAGCCGTATCGTCCGCCGGGCGGCAGCGGTGGACGGCAGGAACCCCCGCACCCGCGGATGCGCGGTGGCGGGGGTTCCTTGCGTCCGGCCCGTTTGCCGCTATTTCGCGGCTGCCGCTAGCTGCCGGTGGCCGGGCCGCTGGGCGTCGCTCCGCCTTCGCTGGACCAGTCGGTTCCGGTGTCCGCGGCATGCGCGGGGTCGGACACGTGGTCCGTCGCGCCGGCCGAGCCGCCGAAACCCGTCGAATCGGACTTGCCGGTGGTCTCGCGCACCTTGTGTGCCACGTTCGACGCGGCGGCGCCGACGGCGGCGCTGACCTCCGGGGCCTTCTCCTTGATCGTCTCGCCCAGGCCGTTCAGCTTGTCCTGGGTGCGGGGATCCTCCCAGAGCTCGCGGGCCTTGACCTTCATCTTGTCGTAGGACTCGCGGCCCGATCGTGTGCCGAAGATGTATCCGGCAGTTGCTCCCGCAAGGAACGTAAAGATTCGCATTCCAGTCCTCCTGTGGTCGTCCGGGCCCTGGTTCGGGCCCCGCAAACCACCCTAGCGCCAGTGGAGCGGTGCCGCCACGGATGGCCCGCAACGTCGCCGCATACCTTCGCAACATCGCCGCAAACGACGGAAGCCCCGCCGAAAAGGCGGGGCTTCCGTCGAAAGCACCTGTCCCGCGCAGGGCGAATGACGCGCGCGGGATCCGGCTACTTGGTCCGCGCGACCGCCGCGGCCTCGGCGCGCGCCGTTTCCAAGCTGTCCGAACGGCCCAGGATCGCCTGCGGAATGCCGAAGGCGAGACCCGCGAGCACCAGGCACACGATGCCCGGGACCCAGGCGTTTTCGAGCGTCCAGAAGGACAGTGCGTAGAGGGACCCGCAAAAAAGGACGAAGAACACGGCAAAGGCCACGAAATTGCCCACGAAGTTTCCCTGCCCGGAATAGGCCTTGTTCTTGCCGTCTGAATACACAGCGATTCTCCTTGTTAATGCGCCGGCGGAGCTGTCCGCGGCGCCCGCGTCAGTAGCCTGCGGCTCCCTGTTCTCCCTCTACAATAGCAACACCCGAGCTGGCTCCGAGCCGTGTTGCGCCCGCCGAAAGCATGGCCCGCGCGTCCTCCAGCGAGCGGACGCCGCCGGAGGCCTTGACGCCGATGTCCGGACCGACGGTCTTGCGCATCAGCGCCACGTCGTGGATCGTGGCGCCGCCTCCGGCGAAGCCGGTGGAGGTCTTGACGAAGTCCGCCCCGGCCGCCACGGAGGACTCGCAGGCGAGGACCTTCTCGTCGTCGGTGAGGAGCGATGTCTCGATGATGACCTTGAGGATCGCGCCGCCCTGGTGCACCGCGGCGGCGACGCCGGAGATGTCGGCGACCAGCGCTTCGCGGTCGCCGCGCTTCGCGGCCGCGATGTCGATGACCATGTCGATTTCGGCGGCCCCGTCGCCGACCGCCGCGGCGGCCTCGAACGACTTGGACGCCGTCGTCGTGGCACCGAATGGGAACCCGATGACCGAGCAGGTCAGCACGCCGCTGCCGGCCAACGCCTGCGCGACGGTGGCGACCCAGAGGGGGTTCACGCAGACGGATTTGAAGCCGTACTTGGCCGCTTCAGCCGCGATCCGCAGGACGTCGTCGCGGGAGGCGTCCTGCTTGAGCAGGGTGTGGTCGATGTAGCCGGCGATGTCAGAGGCCGGGGTGGTTGCATTCTGGCTCGAGGGCATTCGTATCTCCTGGGTGGTGGGGTGGGCGTGGTGCCCGGGTCGTCTCCAGCGGTTGGGCTTCTACAGGCCCAGTGCGTCGCCCACGTCGGCGCGGACCGCCGCCAGACGCGCGCCGGCAACGGCGCGGGCATCCGGAAGCCCGTCCGCCGAGTAGACCGGCGAGACAACCTCCAAGTAGCACTTCAGTTTCGGTTCCGTGCCGCTGGGGCGCACGATGACGCGGGTGTCGTCCGCCGTCATGAACAGCATGCCGTCGGTGGGGGGCAGCTCGCCACCCGGGAGGGAGAGGTCCCGGATGTCGACGACCTCCGATCCGCCCAGGGACTCGGGCGGCCGCGACCTGAGGCGGCCCATCATGGCCCCGAGCAGGTCCAACGAGTGGACCCGCACAGACAGTTGGTCCGTCAGGTGCAGGCCGTGGTGCAGTGCGAGCTCGTCCAGCGCGTCCTGGATGGAGCGGCCGTCGGCCTTCAGGCCGGCCGCGAGCTCGGCGACCAGGAGAGCGGCGGACATTCCGTCCTTGTCGCGGACGAGGTCCGGTGCCACGCAGTATCCCAGCGCCTCCTCGTAGCCGTACGAGAGCTCCGGAACGCGGGAAATCCACTTGAAGCCCGTCAGCGTGGTGTGCTGGTCGATGCCGTGTGCCTGCGCAATGCGTCCCAACTGGCGGGAGGAGACGATGGAGTTCGCGAACGTCGCCACGCTGCGGTCCGGCGTGGATCCGGCAACGCAGGGCGCGGCCAGCCGCTTCGCCATGTGGGCGCCGAGCAGCGCGCCGACTTCGTCGCCGCTGAGCATGCGCCATCCCGTTTCCGCTCCGGTGTCTGCTCCCGGGACGGCGACGGCGCACCGGTCCGCGTCCGGGTCGTTGGCGATGACCAGATCCGCGGCTTCGGCTTCGGCCTGGGCCAAGGCCAGATCCATGGCGCCGGGCTCCTCCGGGTTCGGGAAGTCGACCGTGGGAAAGTCGGGATCCGGCTGCGACTGTGCGCCGACGACGCGTACGTCGTCGAAGCCCGCTTCCGCGAAGATCCGGGTCATCGTTTTCCCGCCGACGCCGTGCAGGGACGTCAACACGATCCGCAGGTCGCGTGCGGGCCAGTTCCCGGCGTCGGCCAGTGCGGCGACGTCGGACACATACCGCGCCTGGATGTCGCCGTCCTCGCCGGCGCCCGGCAGGACCGTCCAGCCGGATCCGGCGAGGGGGATCGAGGACAGGGGGGCGTGGTGGTCGATCCGGCCGGCGATGTCGCCGTCCATGGGCGCTACGATCTGGGCTCCCTGGCCCGCGCCTGCCACGGCGCGCCCGCCGAGGTAAACCTTGTAGCCGTTGTCACGCGGCGGGTTGTGGCTGGCCGTCACCATCACGCCCGCATCGCAGGCCAGCGCCCGCACGGCCCACGCGAGCACTGGCGTGGGCAGTTGCGACGGCAGGAGCAGCGTCTCGATGCCGGCGGCCGTGAAGACTGCCGCCGTGTCGAGGGCGAACACGTCCGAGTTGTGGCGGGCATCGAAGCCGATCACCGCGCGCGGCTGGTAGGCGCCGGCGGCGGAGTGCAGGAGGTAGTCGGCCAACCCGGCGGCGGTGCGCCGGACCACCGCGCGGTTCATGCGGGCGGGCCCGGCGCCCAACGGCGCACGCAACCCGGCTGTACCGAACTCCAGCGGTCCGGCGAACCTGTCGGCGATCTCGGACGCGGCGGCGTCGGCGGCCACGCCGCCACCCGCGGCGGTTGCGTCCAAGACGCGCAGTTCATCGGCGGTGGCGTGGTCGGGATCCTCTTTGATCCAGAGTTCGACGGCGGCGGCGAGTTCCGCGGAGAGAGCGGTTGGGTGTCCCACGGCGCTAGATCCGGTCGACGATGTCGGCGAGGAGCCGCGAGATCCGCGGTCCGGCGGCCTGGCCGGTCTCGATGACCTCGCCGTGGCTCAGGGGAACGGGGCTGATCCCGGCCGCGAGGTTGGTCACCAGCGAGATGCCGAAGACCTCCAGCCCCGCGTGGCGCGCGGCGATGGCCTCGAGGGCCGTGGACATGCCCACCAGATCGGCGCCGATGGCCTTCGCGTAGCGGACCTCGGCGGGGGTCTCGTAGTGCGGCCCGGTGAACTGGGCGTAGACGCCTTCATCCAGGGTCGGGTCCACGGAGCGGGCGATGTCCCGCAACCGCGCGGAATAGAGGTCGGTCAGGTCGACGAAGGTCGCGCCTTCCAGCGGGGAGGCGGCCGTCAGGTTCAGGTGGTCGCTGATCAGCACGGGGGTGCCTGGCGTCCAGTCCTCGTTCAGGCCTCCGCAACCGTTCGTCAGAACCAGGGTCTTGCAGCCGGCGGCGGCGGCGGTGCGGACGCCGTGCACCACCGCGCGGACGCCCTTGCCCTCGTAGTAGTGCGTGCGTGCGCCCAACACGAGGATGCGGCGACCCGCCGGGGTCAGCACGGACTTGATGATTCCGGTGTGGCCCACGACGGCCGGAGCGTGGAACCCTGGGATGCCGTCGGCGGGAAGCGAGTGGGTTGTCTCGCCGAGTAGTCCGGCCGCCTCGCCCCAACCGGAGCCGAGGACCAGGGCGGTGTCGTGCAGCCGGACCCCCGTTTGATCGGCGATTGCTGCGGCGGCCTCGCTGGCCAGGGCAAAGGGATCGTTGTGTTGTTCGGTCACGGGAACAATGTACCGGGAACCCGGTCCCCTACGCGGAACCACCACAGGTGTGCAAGTTTCCTACGCTTGGTGAAGAATGGACTCTCGTGACTGCTCAACACGATTTCAGCGCCCATCGGCTAGTGATCCTCGGAGGTGGCCCTGGAGGCTACGAGGCGGCGATTGTCGGTGCGCACCTGGGTGCGCAGGTGACGATCGTCGAGCGCGACGGCATGGGGGGAGCGGCGGTGCTCACCGACGTCGTGCCCTCCAAGACGCTGATCGCGACCGCGGACGCGATGCGCCGGGTGTCCGGAGCGCGCAACTTCGGCGTCCGCACCGGCGACGTGACGGATGCGACGGCGGACCTCGGCGTCGTGAACGCGCGACTTCTGGCCCTGGCGCGCGACCAGTCGTCCGACATCCATACGGGACTCGAACGCGCAGGCGTGCGCGTGGTCATCGGCAGCGGCAGGCTGATCGACAACAACACGGTGCACGTCCAACGCCCGGACGGATCCGAGCAGACGCTCGACGCCGATGCCCTCCTCCTCGCCGTGGGCGCCCATCCACGCGAGCTCCCCACGGCCAAGCCCGACGGCGAACGCATCTTCACGTGGACCCAGGTCTACAACCTCAAGGAGATTCCGGAGCACCTGATCGTCGTCGGTTCCGGCGTCACCGGCGCGGAGTTCGCGTCCGCGTACAACATGCTGGGCGCCAAGGTCACGCTGGTCTCCTCGCGTGACCGGGTCCTGCCGGGCGAGGACGCCGATGCGGCACAGGTCCTCGAGGACGTCTTCCGCGAAAACGGCCTCAACGTCGTGGCGAAGTCCCGAGCGGCGGCCGTCGAACGCGTGGGCGACGGCGTGCTCGTGACCCTTTCCGACGGCCGGACGATCGACGGCAGCCACTGCCTGGTCGCCGTCGGCGGCATCCCCAACACAGCCGACATCGGCCTTGAGAACGCCGGTGTCGCGGTGACGGACAGCGGGCACATCAAGGTCGACGGCGTCTCGCGCACCACGGCACCGAACGTCTACGCGGCGGGCGACTGCACGGGCGTGTTCGCCTTGGCCTCGGTGGCCGCGATGCAGGGACGGATCGCCATGGCCCACCTGCTGGGGGACAGCGTGCGCCCGCTGAAGCTCAACGAGGTGTCGTCCAACATCTTCACTTCCCCGGAGATCGCCACGGTCGGAGTGACGGAGCAGCAGGTCAGGGAGGGAAAGTACCAGGCGGACATCATCAAGCTCAACCTGGCCACCAACGCGCGGGCGAAGATGATGAACGTGACCGAGGGCTTCATCAAGATCATCGCGCGCAAGGGCTCCGGGTCCGTGATCGGGGGAGTGGTGGTCGCGCCGCGCGCATCCGAGTTGATCTTCCCGATCGCCCTCGCGGTGCACAAGCGGTTGCACGTCGACGACATCGCGGAGACATTCACCGTCTACCCGTCCATCAGCGGCTCGGTCTCCGAGGCCGCGCGGAGGTTGCACGTGCACGTGTAGTTCACGGTCCGTCTGTGCCTCCAGGGTGTCCACTATCTGGACATACTGTCCAAATAGTGGCGGGTGGGCCTAGTATCGCTAGGCATCCATCGACCCTTGTTCGGAGAGAGGCCACTACCGTGTCCAGTCCCGCCACCGCAACGGCACCGAAGAAAAACACGCGCGGCCGCGTGATCTTCGCCAGCCTCATTGGCACCACCATCGAGTTCTACGACTTCTACGCATACGCCACCGCCTCCGTGCTGGTGTTTCCCGCGCTCTTTTTCCCCAATGCGACCAACATCAATGCCATCCTGAGTTCCTTTGCGATCTTCGGCGTGGCCTTCGTTGCGCGGCCCGTGGGTTCAATCCTGTTCGGCCACTTCGGCGACAAATTCGGGCGCAAGGGCACGCTGGTGGCCTCGCTGCTCACCATGGGCATCGCCACGTTCCTCATCGGTTTCCTTCCGGCGGCCACCGGATCGTTCGTTGTCCTGGCGCCGTTGATGCTCGTCATCCTGCGCTTCTGCCAGGGCCTGGCCCTCGGCGGCGAGTGGTCCGGGGCGGCCTTGCTGGCCACCGAAAACGCGCCCCCCAACAAGCGCGCCATCTACGGAACGTTCCCGCAGCTGGGCGCCCCGCTCGGCTTCATCCTCGCCAACCTGCTCTTCGTTGCGCTGCAGCTGACGCTGTCCGACGAGGACTTCCTGGCGTGGGGCTGGCGCGTGCCGTTCATCCTCTCCGCGGTCCTTGTCGCCGTGGGCCTCTACATCCGCCTGAAGCTGGTCGAGTCCACGTCCTTCCAGAACGTCGTCAAGGCCAAGAAGGTCGCCAAGTCCCCGATCAAGGACACCTTCAAGTACCACTGGCGCCCCGTCGTCGCCGGCACGTTCATCATGTTCGCCACGTACGTGCTGTTCTACCTGATGACCTCGTTCACCCTGACCTACGGAACGTCTCCCAGCGACCCGGCCGTGGCCGCGGCTGCCGCGGAAAAGGCCGGGAAGACCTTCGACGCCGCGTCCTTCGTCCCCGGGCTCGGCATCGCGCGGCCCGAATTCCTGTGGATGCTGATCCTTGGCGTCGTCTTCTTCGGCATCTTCACCGTGGTGTCGGGGCCCCTCGCGGAGCGCTACGGACGCCGCAAGTTCCTCATGGCCGTCTCGATCGGCATCCTGGTCTTCGGCGCGTGCTGGACGCTGTTCTTCGGACCCGGCCAGGGAGCCGCGATGGCCGGCCTGATCATCGGCTTCACCCTGATGGGCCTGACCTTCGGTCCGATGGCGGCGATCCTTCCCGAGCTGTTCCCGACCAACGTCCGCTACACCGGCTCCGCCGTCGCCTACAACCTTTCGTCGGTGATCGGTGCCGCCCCGGCGTCGTTCGTGGCCATTGCCCTGTGGCAGTCCGGCGGCGGGAACACCGTCTGGGTCGGCGTCTACCTCGCGGCGGCCGCCGTGTTGACGCTGATCGCCCTGTGGATGACCGCCGAAACGCGGGACCGCGACTACGAGAACAACATCTCCTAAAGTCAACCAACGAAGCGGCGGCGGTCCCCGAGGGGACCGCCGCCGCTGGCGTTTGCTGGCGAACAAGTGGTGTGGGGCCGGTCCCCGTGGGGACCGGCCCCAGCGGTTACTCCTCCACCCCCTGCAGTTCGGCGGTCGTCGGAGCCGGTTCGACCGCCGCTGCGGTGCCTTCCGAGACCTCGGAGACGAACTGCTGTGGTGCGGTTTCGCCATCCGTGATGGTCGCGATGACCTGAACCGGCGAACCGGCCTCCACGGCGGTGATGCCGAACTCGCCGGTGTCGTTGGCCTGGGTAGTGATGGCCACCGGATCGCCGGCCCCATCCAGGGCGATGACCTGGAGTTCGAACTGCGCGGCGCCTCCGTCGTTCACGGCGCCCTCGCTTAGGGTGGTGGTGATCGTGTCGCCGTCGGCCGGGGTCCCGGCGAAGGTGGGATCGACGGTCACCTCCTCGAGCTGGAGGATTTCCAGCGCCGGGGTGGTGAGATCGACGACGACGCCGTCGCCGAACTGCAGCTGCTCGACGTTGCGCAGGTAGTCGGTGCGTACCTCGGGTTCGAGGATGCTGGCCACCTGGACAACCCCATCGGCGTTCGTCGTGATGAGGTAGTCCGTGCGCGGACCGGCGTAGACCACCGTGTCGTTGCCGGTCCCCGCGGTGTTCTGCAACCGACGCTCGATCGACAGGTCCGCCGGGTTGAGCGTGCGGTTGAAGATGCGCGTCTGGTAGGCGGAGACGTTGTTTTGACGTTCCGTCACCTGGTTGTCGGCATTGCGCAGGACCACGTTGACGTCCAGCCAGGCATCGCCGTCGACGAAGTTGCTGCCCGCGCGCGGCTCGAAGGTGTCGTCGCCGGCTCCGCCGAAGAGGATGTTGTTGTTCATGTCCTCCTCGGTCGCTGGAGTGTCGACCATGAAGCGTTGTGCATAGACAGGGTTATCTCCGCCGCCAAGGATGTCCCGGAGTCCTTCGATCCGGGTCAGGTGTTCCTGGGTGAGCCGATGCCCGTAGCCGAGCCGATCGATGTTCGGGTCCTCGAACGCCTCGACGTTCGCGTTTCCGCGGACGACGTCGTTCCCGGCGCCGCCGGAGAATCCTTCCACCATCTTGAACCGGTCGATGATCGCCGATTCGGAGCCGGGCACGATCTGGATGGCGTCCATGTCGTTGCTCACCGCGAGGCTGGCACCGTCGTAGGTCACCCAGTCGAAACCGAGCATCCCTCCGAAGCTATCCGTGCCGGGCCCGCCGACCATGATGTCGTCGCCACCTTCGGCGTCGTGGTCGTTGTTGCCGGTCCTGCCGACGGTCACGTCGTGGCCGCCGTGGTACAGACCCGGATCGTTCATCATCGTGTTGCTCAGGTCGCCGACGAGGAGGTCGGCGTTGTTGCCGCCGTCGATCCAGTCGTTGCCCTCGTCGCCGCGAAGGTTGTCGCGGCCGCTCGAGCCCCAGATGAAGTCGTCGCCGAGGCCACCGAAGACCGTGGCGGCGTCCTGGCCGCCCACGATGTAGTCCTGGCCAGAACCACCGAACAGCAGGTCGCCGACGCCGGGACCACCGTTGATGGCGTCGTTGCCGGCCTCGCCCTGGATCCTGTCGTCGCCGAACAGGTCTGTGAGGATGTCGTCGCCGTCGCCACCCATGATTGCGTCCGCGCCGTCGTCACCTTCGATCCTGTCGTTGCCACCGCGGCCCCAGATGGAGTCATCGCCCAGACCGCCACGGATGTTGCTGGCCGCGTCGGTATCCTGGACGACGATGTGCTCGGCGCCGTTGAAGCGCCAGCCGGCCGTCGCACTGCCGGTCAGACCGGCCGAGTTCAGCTCCGTCTGCGGGCTGTCCAGGTTGAACGTCAGCTGCGGCGACGCGAACACATCGTGCGGAACGCGGTCCGCCGTCGTGTTGCGCAGCACGATCTGGGACAGCGAGTTCGCCTCCAGCGTGTGGAAAAGCGAGTTGCCCAGATTGCGGTTGAGGTAGTAGAACCGGTCGCCGTTCTGCAGGTCCTCGAGTTGCTTCTCGAACACGTAGTTGAACGTCGCGCCGAGCATGCCGCCGAAGATATACGGCTTCTCGGCGAGTCCGCCCATCCACAGGTCGACTTCGTTGAGCCCGCTGTCGGCCGCGGAGGCGTT
Organism: Arthrobacter arnarulunnguaqae; assembly: GCF_051262515.1. Classification (NCBI taxonomy): domain Bacteria; kingdom Bacillati; phylum Actinomycetota; class Actinomycetes; order Micrococcales; family Micrococcaceae; genus Arthrobacter; species Arthrobacter arnarulunnguaqae. The sequence continues at coordinate 20,523 of NZ_JBIMER010000001.1, forward strand.
CATGAACGTCGTGTTGGTAGCCAGTGTCTGACCGGCGGAGCGCTTGGCCGCCAGCGTCGTTGCGTCGACCACCGTGGGGTGGTTGCCGTAGGCGGCGATGAAGTTGCCGATCGACTCCGGGTTCTTCATCGAGAGACGGAAGTCCTCCCAGCTGTCGTAGGGAGCCAACTGCGGATCCCCGCTCTCCTCGAAGAACGTGGCTCGCGCGGCCTGCATCCCGGGGACGCCGGTGTCGCGGGCACGTGCGATGTTGATGGCCGGCAGGTCCAGCGGCAGGCCGAGCAGCTTGTTCCGAAGCGTGTCGGTGACGAATTCGTCGATGCCGTTGGCGGTCTGGTTGGCCAGGCCCTTCAGGATTCCGCCGGCCGACTCGTCGGCGCCGATGGCGGTTCCGTCGGGTGCGGTTCGGAAAGCCGTGGGACTCAGGAAGGCGTCCAGCAACGGCACCTCGGTGATGACACCGTTGTGTTCGCGCGGCACCGTCTCCCGCAGGAGCGAGTGGCCGAACCGGTACACCGAGTGGGCGAACTCCGCCCGGATCGATGAGTTTACGTCTGGCTGGTACGAGTTTTCGTTCAGCACGGTGGCGTCGATGTTCGGCTGAATGCGGCGCGCGAACTCTTCGAAGACGAGGTGCTGGTATTGCATCTCGGTGAAGAAGCGTGCCGCCTGGAAGAGGCGTTCCCCGTAGTCCCAGAATCCGTCGGCCTGGTAGCGGGCCAACAGTTCCGCGGGCACCTCGGTCTCCAGGACGTTCTGGATCTGATCCATCATCCGGTTGTGCTCGGAGTGGAACACGTGGTGCACGGAAGTGAGTCCGATGTTCTCGTTGCCTCGGCCGTCTCCGGTGATGAAGTGCTGGCCCAGCGACGCGTTGTCGTAGCCGGGGATCTGTGGACCCGTGGGGTCCGCCGGGTTGGCGACCATCCGCGGCGTGGCCCCGTGGGCGATGTCGTCCAGGAAGGACGCGTTTGCCGTCAGGGAACCCTCGGTGGAGATCGGCGCCGCCGGGTTGCCCTCGCGGAGCCCGTCCGCGAAGGCGAGCTGCGCCCGGCCGTTCGCGCCGAGGAGCAGGTGGCCGTACGGGTCCGTGGCGATCAGCGGAACATCGAGGACGTCGAAGTCGTCCAGTTCGATGCCCAGAACCGTGCGGGCCTGGTTCTTGACGTCGTTCCAGGTGGGCAGGCCCTCGCCGCCCTCGCCGTTGAGGATGCGACCGGTGGGCATCGGGCTTCCGTTCACGAGCGTGTACTCCCGCATGAAGGCCTGGTGCGAGGCGTGCGAACCATAGGTCTGGTTCTGGTCGACGAACGGGGTGGTGCGGTTGATGTGCTCGCGGGCACCGCCGTCGTTGTTGATCGTCGCGCGAGTCAGGGTCAGGAAGTTCGTCCGTGCCCCCTGGACGTACAGCGGATCGTCCGGCTGCAGCGGGATGACCACCGTGCCGTTGCCGCCCTTCGAGACCAGGTCGAGGCCGTGGTCGAAGAACTGCCCGAAGATCGTAAACAGGCTCGTGGCCGAAGCCGAGAGCCCCTCGTCCGTGGCGATGTCCGGGACCACGACGTTATTGCCGACCACGCTCGTGGCCAGCTCCTCCTCGAATGCCGCAGAGACGTTTCCCACGCCGCTGTTGGCGCCGATCACCACGATATTGGAGGCCGCGAGCCTGTTCAGCTCGGTGATGACCGGGGTCACGGATCCGGTGGTCCGTACCAGAAGCACCGGTGCGCCCTGCATGCCGGCGACCGGCGCGATGGCCATCGCGTCGGGCCAATCGTCTCCCGTAACAACGTAAACCGTATCGACGGGTGGCGTGAACGAGGCCGCGGACAGCATGGCCGCCGTCTCGATGCGGTTCGCGCCGCCAATGCGGGTGACTGTGGAGCCGGGGACCGAGTTCCGGACCTGCGTCTCAACGGCGGGATCGACGGCGAGCGGTCCGCCCATGATCACTATCTCGCTCGGCGCCAGCCGCGTGAGCTCGTTGATGGTGGTCTGCGGCATCGAACCGACATTGGTCAGCAGGACGGGGTTCGCGTCGCGGGCCGCAACGCTTCCCGTGGTGAGCGCGTCGGGGAAGTTGAACGCCGTCGTCAGGTAGACCTTCGAGACGTCGTCCGTCGGGTGGTCGCGGTTGCTGATGGCAACCGCGGTGCCGAAGCGCGTATCGCCCGCCACTCGCGTGACCGTCGCCGCGTAGCCACCCAGATCTCCGAAGACCTGCTCGCTCACCGCGAGCGGGCCGCCCACTACGACGATCTCACCGGGTGCGAGGCGCCTCAGCTCCGCGTCGACATCGGTGGGAATGGTGCCGCTGGTGGGAACCATCAAAAGCGGAGCGCCGTCTGCCTTTGCGGCGGTCGCCGCGGTCATGGCGTCCGCGTAGTCGTCGTCGCGCGAGATGTAGACGACGGGCGCCCCATCGGGGAACGCCCGCCGGCTGATGGCCACCGCGTCGCTGTAGTCGGCCGTTCCGGCGAGCCTTGTTGCGGTGGCTCCGATTTCGCGAAGGCTGCCGTCGACCCGGTTCATCACCTCTACCGCGGCCGCGTTGTTGACCGTTTGGTCGACAATCAGGTTGCTGATGGTGCGCGGGTCCGAGTCGTAGACGAAGCCCTGGGTTTGGTTGTAGGACGTCGCGGCGCCGGGATTCGGCGAGTTGTTGCCCGGCGCGAAGGGCGGCGTGACGTCGGCGTCCTTGTATTCCGCCTTTAGCAGGCGGGGGAAAACCTCTTGCGCGGTTCCGTAGCCGTCCTGAGCCGGAAGGAGGTTGTTCCAGCGGCCGTCGACCGTCCGCAGGCCGTAGGGCATCGTGGGCGAACCCACGCAGTATCCCTGCGAATCCCGGTAGGTCTGGGTCGCGACGTCGAAGGTCTTGCCGGGCAGGCACAGAGGCGAATCATTGGGATCCGTCAGGGTGGCCTCGGCGTGGTCCTCCGAGATGTCGATTTGCTTGATGATGAATTCCAGGTCGCCCTGCGTGACGTTGAAGTCCTGACCCGGAGGTGGTGCGGCGATGGCGCCTTGCGCCGGTGCGAGGATGCCGGCCGCTACCAACGCGGTCGCGACAGCCAGGACACCGGCCTTTTGACCTGGTTTCCCAGGCCCCTTCCCAAGATTTTTCAATTTTTTCTCCCCAATTGCGTCGGTCCGGCGCTTAGTCGCCATTGGACCGTGCGAACCCCCGCGGAATCGAGCCCCCCAAGACGGAATAAATCCGTCAAGGCCGATACCCCCAAGTGGCCTTAACTATGGTGATGCGTGTTGCGTTTGTAAATACCGCAGGCAAAATCTTTCCGGAGTCTTTCGCAACGCGAATCGGGTGGCACATCGTTCGGTTCGCGCACACGAAAGCGGGGCGGCTTCCCGAGAGGGAAACCGCCCCGCCAACCGGCGAAAGACGGGAGGTCAGCCGTCGGTGATGCTCGCCAAAACGGCACCGGCGGCAACCGTGTCGCCGGCTAGGGCGGACAGGCCGGAGACGACGCCGGACCTGTGCGCCGTCAGCGGCTGTTCCATCTTCATGGCCTCGAGCACTACGACGAGGTCCCCCTCCGCGACGGTGTCCCCGTCCGCGACGGCAACCTTGACGATGGTTCCCTGCATGGGGGACTCCAGATCGTCGCCGGAAGCGGCGGCCGCCGCGGTCCCGCGCTGCGCGCGTTTCTTCTTGGGCTTGCCGGCCGCGCGGCCGGACGACCCGTTGGATCCGCCGAGCCCCGCCGGCAGGACGACCTCGAGGCGCTTGCCCCCCACCTCGACCGTGACGCGCTGCCGCTCGCCGGCGTCGGCCTCTTCGGCGGCACCGGCAGGGGACCAGGCCGCGATGCGGTTGTCGAACTCGGTTTCGATCCAGCGAGTGTGGACCGTGAACGGACCCTCGTCCGGGACGAACGCGGCGTCGGCCATCACCGCCCGGTGGAACGGGACCACGGTGGGCATGCCCTCGATCACCAGCTCCTCCAGCGCGCGGCGGGCGCGCTGTGCCGCCTGGGAGCGCGTTGCGCCGGTGACGATCAGCTTGGCGATCATGGAGTCGAAGTTGCCGGAGACCGTCTCGCCCTGCTCCACGCCCGAGTCGATCCGCACGCCGGGTCCCGTCGGGAAGCCGAGTGTGGAGATGGTGCCGGGTGCCGGCATGAAGTTGCGGCCGGCGTCCTCGCCGTTGATGCGGAATTCGAAGGAGTGGCCGCGGACCTCGGGATCCGTGTAGCCGAGCTCCTCGCCACGGGCGAGGCGGAACTGCTCGCGGACCAGGTCGATCCCGGTGACCTCTTCGCTGACGGGGTGCTCGACCTGAAGCCGGGTGTTGACCTCCAGGAAGGAAATGACACCGTCCTGACCGACGAGGAACTCGCACGTGCCGGCGCCGACGTAGCCGGCCTCGCGCAGGATGGCCTTGGATGCCTGGTAGAGGCGTGTGTTCTGTTCGTCCGTGAGGAAGGGGGCGGGGGCCTCCTCGACGAGTTTTTGGTTGCGGCGCTGGAGTGAGCAGTCGCGGGTGGAGACGACGACGACGTTGCCGTGGACGTCGGCCAGGCACTGGGTTTCGACGTGGCGCGGGGCGTCGAGGAACCGCTCGATAAAGCACTCGCCGCGGCCGAACGCCGCGGTGGCCTCGCGGACTGCGGATTCGTACATCTCCGGGATCTCTTCGCGCGAGCGCACCACCTTGATGCCGCGGCCGCCGCCGCCGTAGGCCGCCTTGATGGCCAGCGGCAATCCGTGGTGGTCCGCGAACTCGAGGACCTCCCGGGTGCTGGAGACCGGGTTCTTGGTGCCGGGAACCAGCGGGGCCCCCACCTTTTCCGCGATGTGGCGCGCCTGGACCTTGTCGCCGAGCTGCGCGATGGCCGCTGGAGGGGGGCCGACCCACACCAGCCCCGCGTCGACGACCCGCTGGGCGAACTCCGCGTTCTCGGAGAGGAAGCCGTAGCCCGGATGGATGGCGTCCGCTCCGGACCGGGCGGCGGCGTCGAGGATCTTGTCCATGACCAGGTACGAGTCCGCCGCCGTCGAGCCACCGAGCGCGTAGGCCTCGTCGGCGAGGCGCGTGTGCAGGGAATCGATGTCCGGCTCCGCGTAGACGGCAACGGAGGCGATGCCCTCGTCGCGCGCCGCTCGGATGACGCGTACTGCGATTTCGCCGCGGTTGGCGATGAGGACCTTGGTCAAGGGGGTCATGGCAGGGTTATCTCCTTCACGTTGCTCTGTTGGAGCCTACCTGCGCTTGTGGGGTTTCCACGTCAGCGACCGGCGGGTCCCGTGCGTCCGGCAGCGGTTTTTGTAGGGTCCCTACAAAAGGTGTGCCGTCGCCGAATTCAGGCACGTGCGTGGAAAGCAGTCCCGCGCGAGGGAATGCGGTGCACGCGCGAGCCTTGGTTCTCGTCCTCCCCAGGCTTTGGGGCGCCGCATCTTTTGCACAGCGGCCTCCGAAGACGGCGATCGGGTGCGACGGGCGGGACTCACCTATGTCATCTCGGAGCAAACCATCCGTATAGGATCCGCCGAACCGGCGGTCCTCTGCAGGGGTCTGAATCCACGCAAGGGGATGCAGCTATCGGCGGGGTCGGAGGAAGGGCAGCTACCGACGCATCGAGGCTGACTACTCCCAGAGGTCCGTCACGGACAGCCCCGCGGAGGACAACAGTTGCCGCAACGTGGAGACGGAGAGCCCCACCACCGCGTTCGGATCGCCCTCGACGCGGTGCACAAACGCCGCGCCGCGGCCGTCGATCGTGAAGCCGCCTGCGCAGGGGAGCGGTTCACCGGAAGCCACGTACGCCTCGATCTCCGCGTCGCTGGCGTCGACGAAGGCCACGGTCGCGGAAGCCACCGCGCCCACGGTCGCCCCGGTTCCGCCGTCGCCCGGTTCGTCGCTGCGGTTGTCGATCAGCCAGTGGCCGCTGTGCAGCACGCCGGACTTGCCGCGCATTGCCCGCCAGCGTTCCGCGGCGACCTTGGCCGTGTACGGCTTGCCGTACGCGACGCCCTCGAACTCGAACACCGAATCGCAACCCAGCACGACGGCGCCGTCCGCGTCCTGGAGCGCGGCCACGGACTCGGCCTTGGACCGCGCGAGCAGCAGCGCCGTGTCGTGCGCATCCGGTTTCCCCAGACGTTCGACCGCGTCGCGCAGCACCGCGTCCTCGTCGACGTCGGACACCACGACGTCGTAGGCAATGCGGGCATCGGTCAGGATCCTGGCGCGGCCGGGGGAGGCGGAGGCCAGCACCAGCAGCGCGGCCTCGGGATGCCCGGCGGGTCCTGGCGCCGCCGGGTGCGGGGACTGCGCGGGATTCGGCGATTCACTCATGCGTCAACCGTAGACCTGCGTCAGGCTCCCGGCAGCAGGGCCCGACGCAGCGTGTCCAACCCCACCGAGCCGAGGCCGAGCGCCTCGGAATGGAACGCCCTCACGTCGAAGGCGTCACCCTCGCTGTCACGGCGGGCGTCGCGGATCTGCTCCCACAGGCGCTGCCCCACCTTGTAGGACGGCGCCTGTCCCGGCCACCCCAGGTAGCGGGCGAACTCGAACGCGAGCTGCCCCTCGGAGATGTCCAGATGCTTGGCCAGAAAGCCGTAGCCTTTCTCCGGCGTCCAGGTCCCCTCGCCCCACCGTTGAGGCACCTCCAGTCCCAAGTGGACTCCGATATCGAACACCACCCGCGCCGCCCGCATCCGCTGCATGTCGAGCATGCCCATGTGGTCCCCGGGGTCGGAGAGGTACCCGAGCTCGAGCATCAGGCGCTCCGCGTAGAGGGCCCAGCCCTCCCCGTGGCCGGAGACCCAGCAGGCGTTGCGCCGCCAGTCGTTCAGCGTGTTCCGCCGGAGGGTGGCGGTGGCGACCTGCAGGTGGTGCCCGGGAACGCCCTCGTGGTAAACGGTCGTGGTCTCGGCCCACGTGGTGAAGCTGTCCTCGCCCGCCGGGACCGACCACCACATCCGGCCGGGCCGGGAGAAGTCCTCGGACGGCCCGGTGTAGTAGATCCCGCCCTCTTGGGTGGGCGCGATCATGCACTCCAGCTTTTCCATGACTTCCGGAATGTCGAAGTGGACGCCCTTGAGATCGCGCACCGCCGAATCAGACTTGTCCTGCATCCAGGCCTTGAGCGCGTCGGTTCCCTTCAGCTGCCGCGCTGTGTCGGCGTTGAGGATGGCCTTGGCCTCCTCGATGGACGCGCCGTCCTTGATCTGGCCGGCCACGCGCTCCTGCTCCGCGATGAGACGGTCCAGTTCCTGGACGCCCCAACGGTACGTTTCCTCCAGGTCGATGGCCGCTCCCAGAAAGCGCCGTGACATCAGGGCGTAGTGCTCGCGCCCGACCGCGTCCTTGGCCGGCGCATGTGGGAGCAGCTCGGCTTCGAGGAAGTCGGATAACCCGCCGTAGGCGTCGGCCGCGCGGCGGGCGTTGTCGGCGAGCTCCGCCCGGAGCGCCGGCGGCAGCTCCTCGCCTCCGGCGCGCGCCCCGGCCACCAGGGAATCGAAGTAGCCACCCTCCTTGGCGTAGTCACGCGCCTGCCGGACGACGATCTCCACCTGACGCCTGGCGGACACCTTGCCGTGGTCCCGGCTCGCGCGCAGCGACTCGATGTATCCCCGGAGGGCCGCCGGAATGTTGCCCAGGCGGCCAGAGATGTGCCCCCAGTTCTCCGCCGTGTCCGTGGGCATGAGATCGAGGACCGCGCGGATCCCCTGCGCGTTGGAGGCGATGTTGTTCAGCTCCGTGACGCCGGTTTCGTGGATCTCAAGCTCGAGGCCCAGGCGTTCGCGCATGGCGTCGAGGGTGGTCCGGTCGACGTCGTCCACGGGCTCCAGGCCCTCGAGCCGCTCCAGGGTTGCGCGGTTCGCCTCGGCCATGGCTCGTTCGCCCGCGGGGGAGTAGTCCCCGTATTCGGTCTCGTGCCCGGCGATGCCCAGGCTCGTCGCGAAATCCGGGGCAAGTTCGAGCAGCCGGGCGAAGTGTGCGTCGGCGACGGCGTCGATTGCGGTGAATGCGCGCGGGGTCGCGGAGGTGGCGTTGGTCATGACGGAAGACTACCCGTTTGTGAAGCTTTCGCTAAAGACCTTGCGCTAGAACCTTCCGCTGCGCCAGGACCCCGGCAGCCCCGCGAGTTGCCGGCCGCGGCGTGTCTGCCTGCGCAGGCGTTCGGCGCGCGACGTCGCCTCGTCCGCTGCGGACCTGGCCCCGTCGGCCTCGGCCCCCAGAGCCATCACGACGGCGGTCAGGGCGGCCAGTTCCTCCGCGGTCGGGCTGCCGCGCTCCACGCGCAGAAGCGCGGGTTCGCCGCCGGCGATCGGCGTCGTCGTTTCGTTGTCCACGTGGCTCCGTTCCTACAGCGGGATGTTGCCGTGCTTTTTGGCGGGCAGCGAGGCGTGCTTGTCCCGCAGGGCCCGCAGGCCGCGGACCACTTGCAGACGAGTGTCCGACGGCGCAATCACCGCGTCGACGTAGCCCAGCTCCGCCGCCTGGTAGGGATTCAGCAACTCCGCTTCGTAGTCGCGGACGATCTCCTGGCGCCGCTCCTCGACGTCGCCGCCCGCGGATGCGACGGCCGCGAGATCGCGGCGGTACAGGATGTTGACCGCGCCCTGGGCTCCCATGACGCCGATCTGCGCCGTGGGCCACGCCAGGTTCAAGTCCGCACCGAGCTTCTTCGAACCCATCACGATGTATGCGCCGCCGTACGCCTTGCGCGTGATGACCGTGATCTTCGGGACGGTGGCCTCGGCATAGGCGAACAGCAGCTTGGCGCCGCGCCGGATGATGCCCTGGAACTCCTGGTCCTTGCCGGGCAGGAATCCCGGGACGTCCACCAGTGTCAGGATCGGCACGCCGAACGCGTCGCAGTTGCGCACGAACCGCGCGGCCTTCTCCGAGGCGGCGATGTCCAGGGTTCCGGCGAACTGCATGGGCTGGTTCGCCACGATGCCCACGGTGCGGCCCTCGACCCGTGCATATCCGATCATCACGTTCGGCGCGTACAGGGACTGCATCTCGAGGAAGGCCCCGTCGTCGACGATGTTCCCGACGACCTTGCGCATGTCGTACGGCTGGTTGGCCGAATCCGGAATGAGCGCGTCCAGCGCGGCGTCCTCGTCCGTGGTCTCGAGGTTCTCGTCGAACTCCGCGGCGGGGGCCTCGGCCATGTTGTTGGAGGGCAGGTAGTCGAGCAGTTCCTTGCAGAACTCGATCGCGTCCGGCTCGTCGGCGGCCAGGTAGGTCGCCGTGCCGGTGTTGGCGTTGTGCTGGCGTGCCCCGCCGAGGGTCTCCATGTCCACCTCCTCGCCGGTCACGGTCTTGATGACGTCGGGGCCGGTGATGAACATGTGGCTGGTCTTGTCGACCATGACCACGTAGTCGGTCAGCGCCGGGGAGTAGGCGGCCCCACCGGCGCTCGGACCCATGATCAACGAGATCTGCGGGACCACGCCGGAGGCGTGCACGTTGTTGCGGAAGATGTCGGCGAACATGGCCAGCGAGGCGACGCCCTCCTGGATGCGGGCTCCGCCGCCATCGAGGATGCCGACGACGGGGCAGCCGTTGCGCAGGGCGAATTCCTGGACCTTCACGATCTTTTCGCCGTTGACCTGGCTGAGCGATCCGCCGTAGACGGTGAAGTCCTGGGAATACACGGCTACCATGCGGCCGTCCACGGTCCCGTAGCCGGAGACCAGTCCGTCGCCGAGGGGGCGTTTCTTGTCCATGCCGAAGGCGCTGGTGCGGTGCACGGCGAGGGCATCGAACTCGACAAACGAACCTTCGTCGAGCAGGAGGTCGACCCGTTCGCGGGCGGTGTTCTTTCCGCGGGAGTGCTGCTTCTCGACCGCTTCGGGGCCGGAGGGGAGCATCGACTCGGCCTGCCGGCGCCGGAACTCGGCGATCTTGCCCGCAGTGGTGGACACGTCGATCGCGTCGGCGATCGTGTCGGTGCCGGTCTCGCTCATGCCGGGGACTCCCGTCGGGTTGGGGATAGTAGGAATGGCACAACGATCACGCCATCGGTGCCAGTCTAATGACGGCCGGATGCGCTTCGCCTGTAGGAACCCTACAAAAAGCGAAGCCCGGGCTGGGGCGGGGCCGGATTGGCCGCCCGCCGCGACCGCTTGTTACCGATGGGTAACAATGGTGTGCTTTCTACCGTAGGGTGTTGCCATGACGATCCCCCCGGCACCGAGCACCGACACGTCCGCCCCGTTGGCGGGCCGAACCATCCTCATGAGCGGCGGCAGCCGCGGCATCGGCCTGGCCATCGCCTTGCGCGCGGCCGGGCAGGGCGCGAACATCGCGCTCATGGCCAAAACGGCGCAAACCCACGCCTCCCTGGAGGGGACCGTGTACTCGGCGTCGAAGCAAATCGTCGCCGCCGGCGGGCGTGCCCTCCCGATCGTCGGCGACGTGCGGAACGACGACGACGTCGCACGCGCCGTCGCGGCGACGGTGGAAACCTTCGGCGGTATCGACGCCGTCGTCAACAACGCCTCGGCGATCGATCTCTCCAACACCGACGACGTTTCGATGCGGCGCTACGACCTTATGCAGGACATCAACGTGCGGGGTGCGTTCCTGTTGTCCAAGCTCAGCCTCCCGGCGCTGCGCCGCTCGCCGCAGGCGCACATCCTCACGCTCTCGCCCCCGCTGAACCTGGATCCGAAGTGGGCCGGCGCCCATCTGGCCTACACCATGGCCAAGTACGGAATGAGCCTGACGACCCTGGGCCTCGCCGAGGAGCTGCGCATCGAGGGCATCGGCGTGAACTCGTTGTGGCCGGCGACTCTCATCGACACGGCCGCCATCCGGAACCTGCCCGGAGGGGAACGGCTGGCGACGGCATCCCGGAGCCCGCGCATCGTCGCGGACGCCGCGGTGGCGATCCTCGCGCGGCCGCCCGCGGAGTGCACCGGCAACTTCTTCACGGACGAGGAGGTGCTGCGGGACGAGGGCATCGAGGACTTCTCCGGATACGGGCTAGGGGCCCGGGAGGACCAATTGGTTGCGGACATCTTCCTGTGACGCGCCGCCTTCGTCCTAGGGTGGGAGCATGACCCAGGAACCATCGAAGTCCCGAGGCCCCGCGACCTCCGAATCGACGCCCCGGCCGACCGACGACCGCGCACCGTTGGACGGCGCCGCCCTGCGGTCGGACCTGCTGGCCCCGGCGGGTCCCTTCGCCCGCGTGGAGACCGTGGAGTCCACCGGGTCCACCAACGCGGACATCGCGGCGTCCGCGGCGGCCGACCCCGCCGAATGGCCCGACCTGTGTGTGCTCGCCACCGACTTCCAGTCGGCCGGAAAGGGCCGGCTGGAGCGCGTGTGGCAGGCGCCGCCGCGCAGCGCGCTGGCGGTGTCGGTGCTGTTCCGTCCCACGACGGCCGACGGCGGACCGCTGCCCGCGGGAGCCTACGGCTGGTTGTCCATGCTGTGTGCACTCGCGCTGGCGGAGTCCATCGGGGCCTCGACCGCGGTCGAGGCCCGGATCAAGTGGCCGAACGATGTCCTCGTCGGCGGCAAGAAGGTCGCCGGGCTGCTGGCCCAGCTGGTCGCGCAGGGCCCGGTTCCCGCCGTGGTCGTCGGATCCGGGGTGAACGTCGGCCTCACGGAGGGGGAACTTCCCGTCCCCACGGCGACCAGCCTCTTGCTGGAGGGCGCGTCGACGACGGACAACACGGTTGTCCTCACGGCGTACCTGCGCCGCGTGGCCGAGCTGTACCGCGGGTTCGTGGACGAGGGCGGCGAGGCGGACGCGGGCCTGCGCGAACGGGTCGCGGCGCGCATGGCCACCCTCGGCGCACGGGTCCGCGCCGAACTGCCGGACGGCTCCACGCTGGAGGGCGAGGCCGTCGGCCTCGACGCGGACGGCGCCCTGCGCATCCGGTCCGCGCAAGGCACCGAAACCGCGCTGCGCGCTGGCGACGTGGTGCACCTCCGCCGCGCCGACGGGGAGTACTCGTAGGCTCCGGCCGGGGGCCCGCGACAGGCCCAACACCTAGAATCGAGGGGAAGGTACGGAAGAGGAGGACCCATGCGACTGCGCCTTGCCGAGGGCGAACGCGTCATCGTCAAGACCCGCGCCCACCGCCGGGTCCTGAACGCACCGGTCGCGGGATTCCTGTCCCTTGTCGCCGTGACGGGCTTCGGGCTCGGTTGGCTGAACCGCCCGGACCTGCCACAGGCCCTCGGCGAGGCCCGGCCGCTGCTCACGGCCGTGGTGCCGATCGCCGCCGTCGTCCTGGCGCTGGTCTGGTGTGTCGGTCCACTGGTGCGCTGGCTGCGCACCTGGACGTACCTGACCAACCGCCGGGTGGTGATCCGCCGCGGGATCTCGGGGCGCTCGCAGTGGGAGCTTCCGCTGGTGCTCGTCGGCGGACTGCGGGTGCGCCAGCCGGTCCTGCGACGCGGGGCGGGGGCGGGCACGCTGGAGTTGCAGACGGCTCACGGGAAGGCGGAGCTGCCGGACATGCCCGGCGTCCACCGGCTGCGCGAACTGGTGCTGGACGCCATAGAGGCGCTCCCCAGGACCGTCATGTTCGATGGTGTAGAACTGGATGTTGAACAACGGATGGATTGGACGGGACATGGTTGATGGGTCGCAGGACGGCCTCAGGGGTGCCCAGGCCCCCGCATCGCCGGACCCACAGGCGCACCCCACCACCGCACCGCTCCCGCGGTTGAGCCCCGACGCCGGCCCGGACACGCGCGCCCTCCCGCTGGCGCAGGCGCTGGCCCACGAGGCGGTCAAACAGTCGGCCAAGGACCTCGAACACCGTCTGCTCGGCGCGGAACGCACCCTGCGCAGGCGCGATGTCGCCGCCGGAGCCGGGATTTCGCTACTGAGCGCGCGCAAACTTTGGCGGGCCATGGGCTTTCCCAACATCGGGGACGACGACGTCGCGTTCACCCAGGTCGACCTCGACGCGCTGGTGACCATCGTCGACAACGTGCGCGCCGGTTTGCTGACCGAGGAGGCCGCGATCTCGTTGACGCGCGCCATCGGCCAGATGACGGACCGAATGGTGGTGTGGCAGGTCGAGGCGCTCGTCGAGGACATGGTCCAGAACCAGGGGGTCAGCGACCCCGAGGCGCGTCGGCGGCTGGTGAGCGTGCTCCCCGAGCTCATCGAACCCATGGAAAAGATCCTGCTGTACTCCTGGCGCCGGCAGCTCAATGCGGCGCTGCATCGCTTGGGCGTCCGCGCCGACACCGGGCTGGCGTCCAGCGAGGCCGGGCGCGACGGAAGCGAGGACGACGCGCCGTTGCCGCTGGCCCGCGCCGTCGGCTTCGCTGACCTGGTGTCCTACACGAGCCTGTCCCGGCGGATGAACGAACGCACGCTGGCCCAGCTGGTGCAGCGTTTCGAGAACAAATCGGCCGAGATCATCTCCGTCGGCGGCGGTCGGCTCGTGAAGACCATCGGGGACGAAGTGCTGTTCGTCGCCGAGACGCCGCAGGCCGGCGCCCAGATATCCCTGTCGCTGGCCCGCGAGTTCAGGCGGGACGAGATGCTGCCGGACACCAGGGTCTCGCTGGTCTGGGGACGCATCCTGTCGCGGCTGGGGGACATCTACGGTCCCACCGTGAATCTCGCCGCCCGACTGACCGCGCTCGCCGAGCCGGGCACGGTGCTCACCGACTCCCTGACCGCCGCCACGCTGGCGGACGACGACCGGTTCGTCCTGCTGCCGCAGCAGACGACGGCGGTGCGCGGTTTCGGCGACATCAACCCCGTGATCCTCGCCCCGGGCGAGGGCACCGGTCTGGTTCTGGACTAGCGTCGAACCGGCCCGAAACCGGCCGCATGGGGACTTGTCCCCATCGCGCCCGCGTTCCTCCATCGGTTAGGCTGATGGTGATCGACGCCGGTCTTGTTGGGGGAGCGCATAGGCGACAAGCATCTACGTGAGGTCTCGTCATGTCCCGATGGGGAGCGACTCCCGGCAAGACCGCGGGCTTCAAGGTGGCAGCGGTTTCCGCGGCGACCGCCCTGGCGGTCACCGGAGCCATCCTCTACCCCGGATTCGAGACGGCGGACGTCGACCTGAACGACGGCGGCGTGTGGGTCGTGAACAAGTCGGTCGACAAGGTCGGCCACCTCAACTACGAGTCCCGCGTGCTCGACGGCGGCGTGGTGACCCCGCTGCCGAACTACGATCTGGCGCAGAACGCCGACCAGGTCTTCGTGCGCAACCTCGAGCAGGCGTCCCTGACCACCGTGGACCCCGCCATGGTTGCCTTCACCGACGACAACGCGCTGCCCGCGAACTCCTCCTTCTCCTACGGCAGCGGAGTGATCGCCGTTTCCGACGCGGACCGCGGCATCGTCTACGCCTCGCGCACGGAGCGGTTGGGCGAGTTCTCGGCGCAGGACCAGGAGCCACTCCTGGACGCCGAGGGAGACACGCTGACCGCCGTCGGCCGCGACGACACCGTCTGGGCCGTCGACTTCGCCGCCAACCGCTTCCTGAGTTTCACGGCGCTCGCCGACGGGACGTTCGAGCCGGCGTGGGACGTGGAGGTCGAGGGGCTGTCCGGGCTCCCTGAGCCGCAGCTGAGCGTGGTGGGGGACACCGCCGTCGTGTTCGACGCGGCCTCCGGCGACGTGCTGACCTCGGACGGGACGACGACGTCGGTTCTCGATCCCGCCGGCGGGAAGATCCAGGCGCCCGGCCCCGATGCCGACGGCGTGGCGATCGCCCTGTCCAACAAGCTGGCCGCTGTCCCGCTCGGCGGCGGCGAGGCCGAGTACCGGCCCCTGGCCGCCACGGGGGAGGCCATCCAGCCCGTGCGCGTCGGCGAATGCACGTACGCCGCGTGGCAGGGGAGCGCGGCCTACGTCCGGGACTGCGCGCGCGATGCCGACGACCAGGAGGCCCGGATCCCCGAGCTCGCCGGCGGCGCGGAACTCGCTTTCCGCGTGAACCGGGACGTGGTGGTCCTCAACGACGTGGCCAGCGGGCTGGTCTGGCTCGTGAACGACGGCATGCAGGTGGTGAACAACTGGAGCGACCTGGAACCGCCCAAGGGCAAGGGCGAGGCGAAGAAGGAGGACTCCAAGGAGATCACCGACGCGATCGAACTGCCGAACCGCACCGAGGACAACAAGAAACCCATCGCCAAGCCCGATTCCTTCGGCGTGCGCGCCGGGCGGACCACGGCGCTGCCCGTCCTGTTCAACGACGTGGATCCCGACGGCGACCTGCTGGTGGCGGCATTGGAGGGAAAACAGCCGGCCGTGGGCACCCTGCAGGGGATCTACGACGGCACCGGATTCCAACTCGTGGTGCCCGAGGAGGCGACCGGATCGACGTCGTTCACCTACAAGGCGTCCGACGGCCGCGGCGGCGAGGCCACCGGCCGCGCCAACGTGCGCGTGGTGCCGATGGGCGAGAACAGCGGCCCGGCCCAGGAGCGAGTGACCACGCTGCGCGTGCAGCAGGGCGAGTCGATCACCCAGCACATCCTGACGGACTGGTCCGATCCGGAGGGCGACGACCTGCAGCTGCTCGGCGGTGCCGGCAAGGGCGAGGACACCATCCGCGTCCGCCCCGACGGAGCCCTGACGTTCCAGGACAGCGGGAAGTCCGTGGGCCGCAAGGAAATCACCGTCCAGGTCTCCGACGGGCGGGAGAGCACGCAGGGGCGCATCGTCGTCGAGGTCCTCGCCAAATCCACCATCCCGCCCATCCCGTCGACCGACCACGTGGTCGCCAACGTCGGCGAGGAGGTCACCTTCTCCCCGTTGGAGAACGACGCCGATCCCTCCGGTGCCGGCCTGCGCCTGGCCAACGTCGACGCCGTCGACGGGCTGGAGCTGGCTTCCAACCCCGACACCGGGACGGTCACGCTGCGCGGCGGACGCACGGGCACGTTCTACGCGAAGTACGTGGCGACCAACGGACCCTCCAGCGCCGCGGGCCTGATCCGCATCGACGTCAGGGACCCGGAGCGGAACACTGGCAACCCCGTGGCCGTGCGCGACGTGGCGCTGTTGCCGGCGGGAGGCAACGTCCTGGTCAACGTCCTGGGCAACGACTCCGACCCGGCGGGCGGCGTGTTGGTGCTGACCGGTGCCGAGGTTCCGGAGGAGGCGCCATTCACCGTCGCCGTCGAGCGCAACAGCTTCGTGCGCGTGACCGACGTGCGCGGCCTGACCGAAGCGACGAAGGTGACCTACACCGTCTCCAACGGCAGCGGGGTGTCCACGGGCGAGATCACCGTCATCCCGGTTCCCGCGCCGCCGCGGCTGGATCCGCCGCGGCCGAACCCGGACACCGTGGTGGTCCGGGCCGGCGACGTGGCCACGGTCAATGTCCTGGAGAACGACGTGCACCCCAACGGCGCGGAACTGACGCTGCGCCCCGATCTCAAGGAGTCCTCGAAGATCGGCGAGGGAAGCCTGATCAGCGTCGCCGACGACACCGTGCGGTTCCGCGCCGGAGCGTTCGACGGCAAAGCCCGGACGGTTTCGGCCGTGTACACCGTCGCCGGCCCCGACGGCCAGGAGGCCAGCGCGCGGGTGAGCTTCCACGTCCGGCCGCAGGACCTGGAGAACAACGCGCCGCCGAACGCGGTGCAGGTCCAGGGCAGGGTTTTCGCCGGAGGCACCACGGCCATCGACATTCCGTTGGACGGCATAGACCCGGATGGTGATTCGGTCACGCTGGTGCAGCTGGGATCGGCCCCCACGCTGGGCAACGCGAAGGTACGCGGTTCCGCGATCGAATACACCGCCGGAAGGGACGCGGCCGGCACCGACGTCTTCACCTACGTCGTCGAGGACCGTCTCGGCGCGCGATCCACCGGAACGGTCATGGTCGGCATCGCACCGCTGGCCAACACCAACAATCCGCCGGTTGCGGCCAACGACTCCATCACGGTTCGGCCCGACCGGCCCGTTTCGGTGGACGTCCTCACGAACGACACCGACCCGGACGGTGACAGGATCGCCCTAGTGGACGACCTGAAGTCCTCCGAGGGGGCGGACGCGAAGGTCGTCGAGGGGCGCATCGTCGTCACGTCGCCGGCCGAAAAGGGCTCGCTCTCGGTCCGCTACAACGTCGCCGACGGACGCGGCGGGTCCGCCTCCGCCACCCTGACGGTGCAGGCCGATCCGAACGCCGAGCTGCTGGCCCCCATCGCGCGCGACGACAGGTCCTCGCTCCAGGAGGCGGTGGGCAAGGACCAGATCACCCTGCCGGTGCTGGACAACGACGAGGACCCCGACGGCCGCACCGACGAGCTCGAGGTGTCGCTTCCGGACAGCCCGGACACCGCCAGCATTGCCGACGGGCAGCTGCGCGTGCAGGTGCTTTCGCGGCCGCAGGTAATCGCGTATACCGTGACCGACGTCGACGGGCTCCACTCGACGGCCTTCGCGCACGTGCCGGGATCCGGCGAGGCGCGCCCGGTGCTGAAGAGCGACGTCCCGATCGAGGTCATGGCCGGGGACCCGCTGGCGCTTCGGCTTCCGGAGCTGGTCCAGGTCCGGGACGGCCGGACGCCGCGTCTTACGGCCGAGGACAAGGTCAGGTCCGTGCCGGACAGCGGCGGACAGCTCGTGAAGTCCGCCAACGAACTGGTCTTCCGCGCCGCGGAGGACTATGCCGGACCGGCCTCGGTGACCGTCGAGGTCACCGACGGGAGTGGCCCGGATGATCCGGACGGACTGTCGGCCGTCCTGTCCATCCCGATCAAGGTGCTGCCCCGTCCCGAGGAGAACCGTCCGCCGACCATCCAGTCGAACTCGATGGAGGTGGCGCAGGGTGAGGACCCCGCGAGCCTGGATCTGCGCCGGACCGCGAGCGATCCCGACGCGGGCGACACCGAAAAGCTGGTGTTCAAGCTCGCCGAGACAAACGTCCAGGGTGTCGACGTCGAGCTCGTGGAAGGCCACACCCTGCGCGCCTCGGCGCCGCCGAACACGCCCAAGGGCACTCGCGGGGCCGTCACGGTGACGGTCCAGGACGAGGAGAACCCGCCCGTCTCCGCGACCGTCGCGATCTCCGTCCTGGCCTCCAGCCGCGAACTGCCCGTGGCCGTGGCCGACACCGTCGCGGACGCCCACCAGGGGCGCACCGAAACGGTGGACGTGCTCTCGAACGACCACAACCCGTATGCGGGCGAGGGGGACCTGACGATTATCGGGGCCACCGGACGGCAGGGCGACGGAGTTGTCGCCATCGGCGGCGGCGGGCTCGAGATCACCCCCGCGGACACCTTCGTGGGCACGATGACCGTGCAGTACACGATCGGGGACATGACGCAGGACGCGGACCGCGAGGTCAACGGCACGGTGACGCTCAACGTCAAGGGCCGGCCGGAGGCGCCCGGCCTGCCGTTGGTCGAGTCCACGGGAGACCGCAACGTGGTGTTGCGGTGGGATGCGCCGTCCAACAGCGGCTCGCCGATCGAGTCCTACACCGTGCGGGGCAACGGGTTCGAGCACCAGTGCCCATCCACCACGTGCACGCTCAACCCGCTGGTAAACGATCGGACCTACAACTTCACCGTGACGGCGACGAACGCCGTCGGGGAATCGGAACCGTCGGCCGAGTCCGCCGACGCGCGCCCCGACGTCGAACCGGAGCAGCCCGCCCCGCCGGCCACCACCTACGGCGACCGGGAAGCCGACGTGAAGTGGACGGCGCCGGTGAGCCGCGGCTCGGCCATCACGTCCTACACGCTGGAGATCTCGCCGGCGCCCGCCAACGGGGCCACGCAGGTCACGGGCATCACCGGAACCGGCTACACGTGGCCAGGGCTCACCAACGGCGTGTCCTATCAGTTCAGGGTGCAGGCGCTGAACAAGGCGGACAAACCATCCCCGTGGAGCACCTACTCGGCCGGCGTGATTCCGGCGGGCAAGCCCTTCCAGACCGTCGCCCCCACGGCCGTGCGGCAGGAGTCGGCGGTCGACGGCGGCGTGGTTCGGGTGAACTGGTCCGCGCCGGACAACAACGGCGCCCCGTTGCGGGGATACACGCTGAAGGTCTTCGAGAACGGCGCCCTCGCGCGCTCGTTGGACGTCTCCGCGAGCTCGAGCGGGCAGACGCTGACAGGGTTGAAGACCACCAGTTCCTACAGCTTCAGCGTGACGGCCCGCAACAAGGTGGGCGCCTCCCCGGAGAGCGCCCAATCCACGGCCGTGACCCCCTACGGACGGCCGCTGGCCATCGGGAAGCCGGCGGCCACGGCGACCGGGCAGAACAACAAGGTCCGACTGGACTTCAACCCGCCGGGCGCCAACGGGTCCGGCATCACGGGCTACCAGTACTCCACCGACGGGGGTGCCTGGCAGGGAATCAGCGGTCCCGGAGCGGTCATCACGACCGACGCCAACGGTTCCGCCCACACGTGGCGCGTCCGGGCGCTGAACGTGGCCGGGGCCGGGGAACCGAGCCCGGGGTCCAACAGCACCAGTTCCTACGGTCCCCTGCGCAATGGCGGGGGGAGATCAGCCACCCACGGAGACGACTGGATCGACTTCCGCTGGAACGCCAAGGAGGCGGACTACGCCAACGGCCGTCCCGTCACGCTGACCGTCGGGATCGATGGCGGCGTCGGTGGCACGCCGAACGACGGCAACCAGCGGGTCAACAACCTGGGCTACAGCACCACCCGCACCCTGACGGTGGTGGCGAAGGACACCGAGGGGCAGCGGAAGTCGTGGCAGATCAGCGAGGCCACCAACCCCAAGCCCGACCCGCCGGCTCGTTCCGTCACCCTGCGCAAGGGCCCCGAATACAACGGCTACGAGGGATGTTGGATCGAGTGCTACAAGTTCGACGTCGAGGTGAACAACTTCGCGCCGAACCGGACGTTCGGCGTCCAGTGCCACAACGGCAACGGCCGTTTCGACAGCGGGGCGCACACCATCTCAACCAACGGCAGCGGACACGCGCGGGCGATCATGGAATGCGTCAACGGCTCGCGCTATGCGACGCCGGTCTTCGCTGTCGTCGATGGCGTCCAATCCAACAAGATCCACAACTGGTAGCGCCGGGCGCCAGCCGAACGCATCCGCGGTTTTCGAAGGAGACACACATGACCATGACAACAGAGCAGGCGCAATGGTTCGCCGGCACGTTCGAGAAGCTCGTGGCGAACGTCGGCCGCGCCGTCCTCGGCAAGGACGACGTCGTCAAGCTGGTCCTCACGGCCATGCTGGCCGAAGGCCACGTGCTTCTCGAGGACGCCCCCGGCACGGGGAAGACCATGCTGGCGCGGGCGCTGTCCGCCACCGTGCAGGGAACCCATTCGCGCATCCAGTTCACGCCGGACCTGCTGCCCTCCGACGTCACGGGCATTACGATCTACGACCAGAAAACCCAGATGTTCGAGTTCCACAAGGGCCCGATCTTCGCGAACCTCGTGCTCGCGGACGAGATCAACCGCGCCTCGCCCAAGACGCAGTCGGCCCTGCTCGAGGTCATGGAGGAGGGCCGCGTCACCGTGGACGGGACCACGTATCCGCAGTCCCGGCCGTTCATGGTGATCGCCACCCAGAACCCCATCGAGCAGGCGGGCACCTACCGCCTGCCCGAGGCACAGTTGGACCGCTTCATCATCAAGACCTCCATCGGCTACCCGGACCGCGCATCGACCGTGCGCCTGCTCTCCGGCGCGACCACCCGCGACCGCTCGGCGGGGCTGCAGGCCATCATCACCACCCAGGCCATCGCGGACATGGCGGACCTGGCGACAACCACGCACGTCGACGACGCCGTTCTGGAGTTCGTCGCGGAGCTGTGCGAGGGGACACGCGAGGCGGAGGAGACCCGATTGGGCGTCTCCGTTCGCGGCGCGCTGGCCATGGTCCGCGCCGCCAAGGTCTGGGCGGCCGCGGAGGGGCGCAACTTCGTTCTGCCGGACGATGTCAAGGAGCTGGCGCCCTACGTGTGGACGCACCGATTCGTCATGGACCCCGAAGCGGAATTCGCCGGCGCCACGCCCGAGGCCGTGCTGGGGCGCGTGCTTGCCGACACCGCCGCGCCGCAACAGCGTGCCGCGGCCCACGCCTAGCCGGACCGGAAGACGCCACGGCATGAGCACCACCACACCAGCGCCCGGCCAACGCAAGGCCCGACGGCGCAGCGCCGCCCCGCCGAGACGCGGCAGGCTCCACCCTTCCTCGCTTTGGCGCGAGGGAGCCCAGCTGGTCGAGCTCTCCGCCGCCCCGAACCTGCGGCGCGCCGCGGCGTGGTTCGCCGACACGGTGCGCCCGGTGACCGGGATCGTGTCGCCGCTCGGCTGGCTGCTGGCCGGCGTCGTGCTGGCGCTTGGCGTTCTCGGCGCCGCCTTCGGATGGCAGGAGGCCAAGATCGCCGCGCTCACGGGGACCTTGTTGTTGGCGATCGCGGTTCCGTTCGTCCTGGGGCGGTCCGTCTACGACGTCCGGCTGGACCTGAACCGCACTCGCGTCGCGGTGGGGGACCGGGCGATCGGGAGCATGGAGGTGGCGAACGCGTCTCAGCGGGCGCTTCTGCCCTCCGCCATGGAGCTGCCGGTGGGGCTGGCAACGGCCTACTTCCACGTGCCGCGGCTCGCCCCCGGGCAGGTCCACGAGGACCTGTTCACGATCCCGACGCAGCGCCGCGCGGTGATCCAGGTGGGTCCCGTGCGCTCGATCCGGCAGGACCCGTTCGCGCTCCTGCGCAGGCAGGTGCGGTGGAGCGATCCCCAGGAGCTGTTCGTCCACCCGCGGACGACGGCGCTTGAGGGATCCAGCTCGGGTTTCATCCGCGACCTCGAGGGTCTTCCCACGCGCGACCTCTCATCCTCCGACGTGTCCTTCCACGCGTTGCGCGGCTATGTGGTGGGCGACGACCGCCGCCATATCCACTGGAAGTCGACGGCCCGCACCGGCGAGCTGATGGTCCGCCAGTTCGAGGAGACCCGGCGCTCCCACCTGGCCGTCGCACTGTCCACGAACACGCACGAGTTCTCGACGGAGAACGACTTCGAACTCGCGGTCTCCGTGGCGGCGTCGATCGGCCTCCAAGCCGTCCGCGACCAGCGCAACCTGACGGTCATCAGCCACGACGGCCCGGCGCGCACCGAAACGGGCCGGAACCTCCTGGACGACCTCACGCGGATCGAGGGCCGACCCCGGCGCGCCAACCTGAGAGATCTGGCTCGCACGACGGCGGACGCAGTCCCCAACGCATCGGTCTTCTTCCTGGTCACCGGATCGCTGGCGACGCCGGCGCAGCTGCGCGCGGCCAGCGTCCACATTCCGGTGGGTGTCCGCGCCTTCGCCCTACGCTGCGCCCACGGACTCAGCGCCGGCAGGGCGACCATTGGCGACCTGACGGTCATTTCGCTCGGCGACCTGTTGGACCTCGGGCTCGTTCTGCGGAAGGCGGCCTCATGAGGCGCGACCGCACACGTCCGGCCGCGCACCACGCCGTCGACGCGGCGTGCCTCTTCGCCGCGCTCGCCGTGGGCACGATGGGTCTGCACTCGGCGTACGGCGGCAACGCGCGCTACCTCGCGGCCGGTCTGGGCGGGGCACTGCTGGGGCTCGCCGTGGCGTACGCCAACGTCCGGTTGCACCTCGGCATCCTGCGCACCGCCGGGGTCGCGGCGGCCGCCTACCTGCTGTTCGGGACCGCCCTGGCCACCGGGGCCGAGGCGACGGCCGGTTTCATCCCGAACCTCGAGTCGCTCCGGACGCTGCTTGCGGGCATCGTCCTGTCGTGGAAGGACGTGCTTACCGTCGCGCCCCCGGTCGGCGTCCAGGGCGGCATGCTGGTGGTTCCGTTCCTCTCCGCGCTCCTGACGGGGCTGGCGGCCGGTCTGCTGGCCTGGCGGTTGCGTTCGCCCTTTTGGTCCGTCATCCCGGTGGCGGTCCTCTTCGTGGTCGGCATCTGCTTCGGCACCCGGGACGTGCCCATGCCGGTGATGCGGGGCGTGGTCCTGACCGTGGTCGTCGTCGGCTGGCTGGCCTGGCGCCGGCACGTCGACCGGGCGGTGGGCGCGGGAATGGAGTCGCTGAACCACGCGGGCGAGGACCGCCGTGCCGCGCGGGACTCGGTGGTGCGCCGCATGGCCTTCGGCGCCGTCGTCCTGGTGGCCGCGGGCGGAACGACGGCGTTGGCCGCGCCGCTCGTGACGGCGTCGGAAAACCGGCAGGTGCTTCGCGACTCCGTCGTACCGCCCGTCGACCTCTACGACTACCCGAGCCCGCTCATGACCTTCCGGAACTATGTCAAGGACAGGTCCGACGAGACGCTGTTCACCGTTTCCGGCCTGCCCGAGGGGGAACGCATCAGGCTGGCGGCACTGGATTCCTACGACGGCATGGTCTTCAACGTGGACCCGCGCTCCGGCGGCAACTTCGCGCCCGTGGGCGACACCAGCAGCATCAACGCCTCCCTGCGGGAGGAACCGCGCCGTGTGCGAGGGACGCTGGACATCACCATCGAGGGATACTCCGGCGTCTGGCTGCCCGGAGCCGGGAAGCTGGCCGGCATGGAGCTGACCGGGGAGCGCGGGCGGGACCTCTCGCGCTCGCTGTTCTACAACGCGGACGCGGAGACGGCGCTGAGCACGGTGCCGCTGCGCCAGGGCGACTCGTACACCGCGGACGTCGTGTACCCGGTGGCCATCGGCGACAAGGAACTCGCGGCGTTCGGTTTCAGCGACGTGCGTCTGCCCAAACTGGCCAACGTCCCGCAGGCCGCCGCCGGCCAGGGCGCCAAGTTCGCCGGCGACGGAGACACGCCGTTGGCCCGGGCGCGGAACATGGCCACCGTGCTGAAGACCAGCGGTTTCTTCTCCAACGGCAAGGAAAACGAGGTGCCCAGCCTGTCCGGACACGGGGCGGCCCGCATCGCGTCCCTGTTGGACGCCGAGAACATGATCGGGGACGACGAGCAGTACGCCGTGGCCATGGCGCTGATGGCACGCGAACAGGGCATGCCGGCCCGCGTGGTGATGGGTTTCTATCCCGAGGACCACGAACCCGGGTCGGCCGTGGCGATCACCGGCAAGGATGCGCACGCCTGGGTGGAGATCGCCTTCGAGGACGTCGGATGGGTGACGTTCGATCCCACGCCGGACAAGGACAAGGAACCCACGCCACCGCAGCAGGAACCGCAGTCGATTCCCCAGCCGCAGGTCCTGCAGCCCCCGCCGCCACCCCAGGACCCTGCCAAGCTACCGCCGGAAACGGCCGCGGATCCGCAGGACGCCGACGAGCAGCAGGAGACGTTCTGGGACCAATGGGGTCAACTGGTCACGGCCGTGGCCGTGGCAACGGTCCCGTTGCTGCTGCTGTTGCTGCCCCTGCTGCTCGTTGCCTGGCTGAAACTGCGCCGCCGGCGCTCGCGCTTCGAATCCGGGGCGCCCGGCGATCGCGTGGGCGGCGGGTGGAGCGAGGTGGTCAGCCTGGCCACCGACATGGGCGCCCAACCGGACGGCAAGGGCACCAGGCGCGAGAACGCCCGGGCCCTCGGCGGCGACTTCCCCCGGTCTAGCGCCACCGTCATGCAGTTGGCGCACCGGGCGGACGGCGCGGTGTTCGGGACCGCCGAACCGACTGAGGCGCAGGTGGCCGACTACTGGAACCTGGTCGAGGAGCAACTCGTTGGCATGCGATCCTCGGTAGGCTTTTGGAAACGCCAACGCGCCAGGTTCTCGCCCCGCTCGCTGTTCCAGGACGCGGCCGCGCGTGTCGTGGAGCGCCGGAGGAGGCGCGGCCGGATGGCCGACGTCCGTACAGTAGATCCAGCACAGAGACAGAAGGAGTAGCCAGTGGCCGCAGCGCTGAATCTGGTAAACGCCGCAGCGGGCAAGAGGCTGGGCGCGTGGCTGCTTGACGCCGTTCCCGTGGTACTCGCCGGAATGGTCTTCGCGGCCGTGAGCGGGGACGGCCTCGCACGGATGGGCGCCTCCGAGGCGGCCGCGGCGTCCGTGGCCTCCTCCTACCTCGTGTTCGCCGCCGTCGTCCTCGCGTACGGAATCGCCGTCTGGGGCTGGGAGGCGCACAGCGGGAAGACCCCCGGGAACCTCGCGCTCGGCCTGCGCACCACGGACGAGGACGGATTCGCGCCGGGATGGCTCAAGGTCTTCCTGCGCCGGCTGGTCATCGCGGTGGCTGGCGTGGTTCCCTTGGCGGGTCCTGTGGTGGTGGTCCTGTCCAACCTCTGGGATCCGAACCACCAGCGGCAGGGATGGCACGACAGGATCGCCAAGACGCTCGTCGTCGACGTCAACCAGGGGAGGAACCCGATCACGACGGGGGGGCTTTTTGGTCCGTCGACGTTCGCCCCCGGCGGCACCACCGCGCCGGGCCACCCGGACCTTTCCGCTACGGGCCAAGAGCACGAGTGGCCCGCGCTGCGCGCCGACTACCGTGGCACGGGACCCATAGAGAGCGTTCCGGGGCACCGGGCCCAGGACGCTCCCGCCCCGGCGGTCGCCGAAGAGGATCTCGGCTACACGCAATTGCGTCCGACCGGGCCAAAGACCGTGGGGGCCCGGCTGGTGTTCGACGACGGCCAGGTGCTGGATCTGGCCACGACGGCCCTCGTCGGCCGGAATCCCGCGCCGTCGGGTTCCGAGGACATCGCGGAACTGGTCAACTTCGCGGACATGGGCCGCTCCGTGTCCAAGACGCATCTGCATGTGGCGGCCGACGGCTCCGGCGTGTGGGTGACCGACCGCAACTCCACCAATGGATCCGGCATCACGGGGGTCGACGGCCGGCGGCGGGAGCTCGCCGCGGGCCACTCCCAGCGCGCGGCCTTCGGCGAGACCGTGAACTTCGGGGAACGACACTTCAGGATCGAACGCTCATGAGCCACACAGAGACCGATCACGCCGCGGGCAACTTTCGGCTCGCCTACGGGGTCGCCACGGACCGCGGCCTGCGCAGGCCACTGAACGAGGACTCGTACCTCGCGGACCGCAACCTCTTCGCCGTCGCCGACGGCATGGGCGGCCACGAGGCCGGCGAGGTGGCCAGCAGCATCTGCGTCGGTACCCTCGCGCAGGGACAGGACGACGCCGGAGGTGCCCTCGGCGCCGCCGACCTGCAGGAGCTCATGCGCGCCGCCGACCTGGCGATCCGCCAGGCGGCCGGATCGCGGGCGGGCACCACCCTCTCCGGGACCGCGCTGGTCCGCGAGGGCGGCGTTCCCTACTGGCTGGTGTTCAACGTGGGCGATTCACGCACGTACCTGCTCAGCCGGGGTCTCCTCGCGCAGGTCAGCGTCGACCACTCGGAGGTTCAGGAACTCGTTGACGGCGGCGAGATCACGGCCGAGGAGGCGCTCGTCCATCCCCGGCGCCACGTCATCACCCGGGCACTCGGGACGGGGGACAACAGCGCCGCGGACTTCTGGATGTTGCCGGTGCGGGCGGGCGACCGGCTGATGGTCTGCTCGGACGGGCTCACCGGCGAGGTGGGCGACGCCGACGTCGCGGACTTGTTGACGCGGCACGCGGCCCCGCAGGACGCGGTCGACGCGCTGGTCCAGGCGGCACTCCGTTCCGGCGGAAGGGACAACATCACCGTGATCGTGGTCGACGTGGTGCACGTGCACGACGACGGGCATGCGGACACGGCGCCGCGTCCGGAGGCGGAAGACGCCCACACCAGGCCGCGCGCGGAGGAGGACGGCTCGTGAACCTGGATATCCGTTACGTTCCGGGTCCGTGGCTTGCCCTGGTCAGGTCCAGGCACATGGTGTTGTTGCCGGGGGGGACCGCCGCCGCGGAGATCGACGCACTCTGGGAGGCGCTGGGATCGGATCCCTCCGTGGAGTCGCTGCTCTCGGCCGTGCTGGCGGGCCGCGGCCTGTCGCTGACCGGAATGCCCCCGTTCGGAATCCTCGCGCTGGACGAGGACCTCCACGTGATCCTGCGGGGACCGCTGTCCCTCTCGGCTTCCGGGCACGAGTTGGGAACCCACGCCAACGGAATGGGCGTGACGACGTGGATGGAACGCCGCCTGTCGGGCCAGGAAAGGCTGACGGTCGCCACCGACGACTCGGCCCGGGCATCGGCCGACGACGGGGCGGTAGGCCTGCCCCTGGTCGAGGGCGTGGTGCCTTTCGGGCGCATCGTTGCCGAGCTTCCGTCGTCCTGCGACGGGCAGGTCATCGAGCCGCTGTCCGCGCCTACTCCCCAGGTGGCGTCCGCGCCGGAACCCGCACCCGCGCCGGAACCCGCACCCGATCCGGAACCCGCACCCGATCCGGACCCCGTGCTGGCGCCCGTGCCGGACCCCGCACCCGAGCGGGCCGCCGTCTCCGAGGAAACCTCCGCGTTCCACGGCGAGGTGGAGGACGCCCCCGGCATCAACGACACGATGGTCACGGCAGACGAAGCCGACGAGGAAAGCACCATCCTGTCCCCGGAGGCCGGGCCAAGGACGCCGGGGCCAACGGCGCCCGAACCGCCGGGCGATGCGCACGAAATGATCGACGCGGTCCCGTGGCTCGCCGCGGCGCGCGTGGCGTCGCCGAAACCGGAGCCCGCGGCGCCGGCGACTGCCGTCCATGCTGCCGAGGCCGGCG
The DNA here is from genome assembly GCF_051262515.1 of Arthrobacter arnarulunnguaqae. Taxonomy (NCBI): domain Bacteria; kingdom Bacillati; phylum Actinomycetota; class Actinomycetes; order Micrococcales; family Micrococcaceae; genus Arthrobacter; species Arthrobacter arnarulunnguaqae. The sequence goes on from NZ_JBIMER010000001.1 coordinate 48,045, forward strand.
ACCACGACGGACACACGCTGATGCGCGGCGACCTGCCGAAGGGGCGCGCGGCCACCGCCGCCGCGACCGGTAAGGCCGCCGAGGCCGGCGGGCCCAAGGTACTCGGCAGGATGTGCGCGTCCGGGCACGCCAACCCGCCGACGTCGTCCTCGTGCGGCCACTGCGCCGCCCCCCTGGCGTCCGAGGCGCTCCCGACCCCGCGACCCTCGCTGGGCCGCATGGTGGTTTCCACGGGCGAGACCGTCGAGCTGGACCGGTCCGCCGTCGTCGGACGCCAACCGTCGGCTTCGCGCGTGGCCAGCGGGACCATGCCGCGCCTCGTCCAGGTGCGCAGCCCGGGCGGGGACATCTCCCGGTCCCACCTGGAGGTTCGGCTGGATGGGTGGCACGTCATGCTTGCGGACCTCAATGCCACCAACGGCACCATGCTCGTGCGTCCCGGGCAACCGCCGCGCCGGCTGGCGAAGGGGGAGTCCCTGATGCTGCTGGACGGCGACATCGCCGACCTGGGGGACGGCGTGTGGTTGCGCTTCGAGGGACTCCTGTGAGCGGCAAGCGCCCGCCCGCCCCACCCCCGACCATCGCCGGCTACGAATACGTCAGCCTGCTGGGCACCGGCGGATTCTCCGACGTGTACCTGTACCAGCAGGACCGGCCCCGCCGGAAGGTGGCGGTGAAGGTCCTGCTGTCCGACCTCAAGACCGAGGGCGCGCGGCGCCGTTTCGAGTCCGAGGCCAACCTCATGGCCCAGCTCTCCTCCCACCCCTATATCGTCACGATCTTCGAGGCGAACGTCACGGGCGAGGGGCACTCGTACCTGGCCATGGAGTACTGCTCGCGGCCCAGCCTCGACGTGCGCTACCGCCGGGCGCGACTCGGCGTGGACGAGGTGCTCTCCATCGGCATCCAGGTCGCCTCCGCCGTCGAAACGGCCCACCGCGCGGGGATCGTTCACCGGGACATCAAGCCCGCCAACATCCTGGTCACGGACTACAACCGGCCCGCGCTGACCGACTTCGGCATCTCCGGCACCACGGACACGCTGGACGACGAGGCGGGGCTCTCGATTCCCTGGTCGCCGCCCGAGGCCTTCGACGGTGGCGCGCCGGAGGGCGTGCGCATGGACGTCTGGTCCCTCGGCGCCACGATCTACACGCTGCTGGCGGGCCGCTCGCCCTTCGTTCGGACCGGTGCGGACAACTCCCAGCGCGAGCTCATCTCCCGCATCGCGAATTCCCCGCTCCAGCCGCTGAACCGCGCCGACGTGCCGTCCGCGCTGGAGCAGACCCTCGCGACCGCGATGTCCAAGGATCCCGCGGGGCGGTTCGCCTCGGCGCACCAACTCGCGCTGTCGCTGCAGCGAGTGCAGGCCGAACTCGGCCTGTCGGTGACGCCGTTCGAGGTGCTCGACGACGCCGGCTTCGCCGAGGAGCGGGGATCGGACGACGACGGGGACGCGACCCGACTGCGCCAAGTCGTTTCGATCGATCCGCGGGGCAACACCGGATCCGCGACCGGCGAGGGCGGTCCCCCGCAGTCCGACGCGGACGCGTGGGACCACACCCTCATGCGAACGCCGGCGGTGGACGAGGGGTCCACCACCGAGCGCGCGGCCACCGGGCGTGCCGCAACGCAACCGGGATGGGTGCCCGCCGTGCCCACCGACGTCGGGCGGCCGCGGGAGCCCGTGTCCGGGCAACGGTTCCCCACCGGGCTCGTGGCGGGCATCGCCTCCGTCGCCGCCGTCGTCATGGCGGGCGCGCTGGTGGCGAACACCGTGTTGGATGGCGCCGAATCCGACGCCGGTTCCGGCGGCCCGCAGCCCACCCGTGGTCCATCGGACCCGCTCGCCGGGACGGAGGGCACGGTCGCGCCCGCGACCGGGTTCGAGACGGCCGTGGCCGGGGAAACGGTGAGGTTCACGTGGGAGAACGCGGACCCCCACGACGGCGATGTGTACTTCTGGGCTCCGGTGACGGCGACGGACCAGGGCGAGAACCGGAAGACCGAGGCGACCGGCGTCGAGACCCCCCGCGTCGAGGGCCAGCCGACGTGCATTCAGGTGACGGTCGTGCGCTCCACGGGGCGGGCCTCCGAGCCGGCCCGGCATTGCGCCGCCGGGTAGGGGCCGGGACCTTTGTTCAATTCGGTAGATAATCTGGGCGGCAAAGAAGACGGAGGGACGGATGTGGTGGCCGGGATAAACATCGATTTCTGCGGGGAGTGGTTCCCCGTCGCCGAGGAGCAGGTCTTCGCCATCGGCCGCGAGGGCGATCTCGAGGTCGACGACAATCCCTACCTCCACCGGCGGTTCCTGACCCTGGCCCGGTACGACGGCATGTGGTGGCTCTCCAACGTCGGCAGCCGGCTGTCGGCCACCGTCACCGACGCGACCGGTGGCCTGCAGGCCTGGGTCGCCCCCGGTGCCCGCCTGCCGCTGGTCTTCGCCCACACGAACGTGGTCTTCACCGCCGGCCCCACCACCTACGAGTTCGCCGTGCATCTGACGGCCCCGGCGTTCCGGCAGGAATGGACCGCGGACAGCGGCGAGGGCCAAACCACCATCGGCCCGGTGCTGCTGACGGAGTCCCAGCGGGCACTCGTCGTCGCACTCGCCGAACCGATGCTGCGGCGCGACGGAACGGGCCTGAGCTCGATCCCCTCGTCGGCGAAGGCGTCCCAACGGCTGGGGTGGCAGCTCACCAAGTTCAACCGCAAACTGGACAACGTCTGCGACAAGCTGGACCGCGCCGGCGTCGCGGGACTGCGCGGCGGCCCGGGAAAGCTGGCGACCAACCGCAGGGCGCGGCTGGTCGAGCATGCGGTGACATCGCACTTGGTGACTCCGGCGGATCTCCGGTTGCTGGAGTCCGCCCCGCCCGCCGACGAATAACCGGGCGCAGTACCTTCCGCCGTGGGGCAAGATAGGACTGTGAACGACAAGCCCGAGACCAGCACCCCCAGCGACACCCCGCCCGAGGCCGTCCCGTCCGACGCCGTCCGCGACGAGTACCAACGGCTGGCCGACGACGTCCGCCGCTACCGCTTCGCCTACTACAGCCAGGACGAGCCGCTGGTCTCGGACGCCGAGTTCGACGCCCTCTTCCGGCGCCTCGGGGAAATCGAACAGCTGCATCCCGAGATCGTGGCCAACGACTCGCCGACGCAGGCGGTCGGCGGCGAGGTGTCCGCGGCCTTCGCGCCGGTGGACCACCTGAGCAGGATGTACTCGCTGGAGGACCTGTTCTCCATCGACGAGCTCCGGGCCTGGCTGGAACGGGCCGCCGCCAACGCCACGACGCGGGCGTCCGCGGAGGAGCTGCGCTGGCTCTGTGAGGTGAAGATCGACGGACTCGCCGTGAACCTGCTCTACCGGGACGGGAAACTGGTGCGGGCAGCCACACGGGGCGACGGCACCACGGGCGAGGACGTCACGCACAACGTGCTCACCATCAAGACCATTCCCACCGAGCTCGCGGGATCCGGCTGGCCGGCGGAGGTGGAGATCAGGGGCGAGATCTTCTTCCCCTCGGCAGCCTTCCGCGCCTTCAACGAATCGCTGCTGGAGGCGGGCAAGGCCCAGCTCGCGAACCCGCGCAACGCGGCGGCGGGCTCCCTGCGCCAGAAGAACGCCGCGGAAACCGCAAAACGGCCGCTGGACATGTTCGTCCACGGCATCGGCGTGCGCGAGGGCCTGGCGTCGGAGTCGCAATCGGAGACCTACGCGCTGCTGGAGACGTGGGGCCTGCCGGTGAGTCCCTACGCGCGCGTCGTAAAAACACCCGAGGACGTCCTGTCCTACATCGGCGAATTCGAGGACCGCCGACATTCGCTCGTGCATGAGATCGACGGCATCGTCATCAAGGCGGACTCCTTCGCCATCCAGCGGGCCCTCGGCTACACGTCGCGGGTGCCGCGTTGGTCGGCCGCCTACAAGTACGCGCCGGAGGAGGTCCACACGTGGCTCCTCGACATCCGGGTGAACGTGGGACGGACCGGACGCGTCACCCCCTACGCCGTGATGGAACCGGTCAAGGTGGCCGGTTCCACCGTCGAGATGGCCACCCTGCACAACCAGGACGTCGTCAAGGCGAAGGGCGTCCTCATCGGGGACGTCGTCGTCCTGCGCAAGGCCGGGGACGTCATTCCGGAGATCGTCGGGCCGGTCCTGCCGCTGCGCGAGGGCCGCGAGGACGAGTTGCGCGAGTTCGTGATGCCCACCGAGTGCCCCTCGTGCGGGAGCACGCTGGCCCCGGCGAAGGAGGGGGACATCGACATCCGGTGCCTCAACGCGAGATCCTGTCCGTCGCAGCTCAAGGAACGCGTGGCGCACCTGGCGGGCCGGGGGGCCTTCGACATCGAAGCGCTGGGCTACGAGGCGGCCCATGCTCTCACGGCGCCGGCGGAGCCCGTCCCGGGGCCCCTGGCCACCGAGGCGGATCTCTTCGACCTGTCGCCGGAGCAGCTGGCGGGAGTGCGCATCGAACGCGAAAAGCGGTCCAAGGGAGTCGGCACGGGGCAGTTCGAACTGGTCCCGTACTTCTGGACCAAGGGCACCGCCAAGGTGCCGTCCAAGCCGAGCGCCAACACGAACAAGCTGTTCAACGAACTCGAGAAGGCCAAGTCGCAGCCGCTCTGGCGGGTCATCGTTGCCCTGTCCATCCGCCACGTGGGACCCACCGCGTCCCGGGCGCTCGCCACCAGGTTCGGCACCATGGATGCCATTCGGGCCGCTGCCGCGGAGGAGGACGGCCGGGCCAAACTGGCCGACGTCGACGGCGTGGGGCCGATTATCGCCGACGCCCTCATCGAGTGGCTGGACGTCGACTGGCACCTGGAAATCCTGGACAGGTGGGCGGCTGCCGGGGTGCGGATGGCGGACGAGGTCGACGCCGACACCCCGCGCACGCTCGAGGGCCTCACCGTCGTCGTCACGGGATCGCTCGAGGGCTTCAGCCGCGACGAGGCCAAGGAAGCCATCATCGTCCGCGGCGGCAAGGCCTCCGGTTCCGTTTCCAAGAAGACCTCCTACGTGGTGGCCGGGGACTCCGCGGGCACCAAGCTGGACAAGGCCGTGGCGCTCGGAGTCCCGGTCCTGGACGAGGATGGCTTCCGCGACCTGCTCGCCAACGGGCCGCAAACGGCGCCGGATCCAGCTGCCCCGCCCGCCGCCGAAAACACACCCGAAAACGCACCCGAGGAAGGGCCCGAATGAACCTGCCCACCCCCACCGATCTGCTCGACGTCGCGCGCCGGGCGGCGGCCGCCGGCGCCGCCGTCCTCGCCGAACGCCCCACGGCGCGGGTCGAGACCGACACCAAGAGCGCGGCAGGGGACTGGGTCACTGACTTCGACCGCCGCGCCGAGCAGGCCGTGCGGGACGTCATCGTCGCGGAACGTCCACACGACGAGATCACCGGCGAGGAATACGGCACCACCACCCCCGCGGAACCCAGCGGATACAGCTGGTCGATCGACCCGCTGGACGGCACCACGAACTTCGTCCGCGGGATCCTCTACTACGCGACGTCCGTCGCCGTTTCCGGGCCCGACGCCGGAGCGCCGGGGGGGCGCGACTGGCTCGCCGGCGTCGTCTACGCCCCGGCGCTGGCGCGCGTCTACTGGGCCTCGCGCGGGCAGGGAGCCTGGCTCTCCTCCACGGGGGCCGGCGGCGCGGCCGGCGAACCGCAACGACTGGCCGGACCCGTGCCGGACGCCGAAGGCGCCCTGATCGCCACCGGCTTCGGGTACGACGCCGGGCGGCGAAGCCGGCAGGTGTCCGCCCTCAACGACCTGCTGCCCGGCTTCGCGAACGTCCGCCGGCTCGGGTCCGCGGCGCTGGACCTGTGCCTCGTGGCCGACGGAACGCTGGACGCCTACGCGGAATACGGCACGCAGGTACACGACTGGGCAGCAGCCGCGCTCATCGCGGAGGAGGCCGGCGTTCCGGTCCTGCGTCCGACGACGGAGCCGGGCTGGTCGGCCGCCGGCTACTTCGACTTCGGCCGACTCGTCGACCTGGAGACCCCCGCGTGAGCGTGACCGTCCGCCAGGCGATTCCCGACGACTACCCCGACATCGCGCGCATCACCGTGGCCGCGTACCTCGCCTCGGGCCACTTCGACGCGGAATCGCCGTATCTGCGCTTCATCGCGGACGTCGCCGAGCGGCACCAACACGCCGACGTCTGGGTGGCGGAGGTCGCCGGGGCCGTCGTCGGATCCGTGACCCTGGTGCGCAGGGGCAGCCGCTACGCCGACATCGCCCTGGACGGCGAACTCGAGTTCCGCATGCTCGCCGTCGATCCCGGGGTCCAGCGCACGGGCGCCGGCCGGGCCCTGGTCCGCGCCATCGTCGCCCACGCGCGCGCACTCGAGGGTGTCCACGCCGTGAGCCTGACCACCGGCGAGGTCTGGGGCGTTCCCCGCCGGCTGTACGCCTCGGAGGGTTTCACGCACACCCGGAAGCGGGACTGGCTGGTGCCGGGGACGGACATCCGTCTGGTCGTCTACGTCCTGGATCTCGACGACTAGACTGGGTGGGAAACAATCGCCACCCTAGACACGGGAGATACATGTCTGCCATCAGCCGTGAGGACGTCGTTCACCTGTCCCGGCTCGCCCACATCGAAATGACCGACGCGGAGCTGGACAAGATGTCCGGAGATCTCGCAGTCATCGTCGATGCGATCGCCAGCGTCAGCGAGGCAGCCGGGGACGACGTGCCCGCCACGAGCCACCCGATTCCGCTGGTCAACGTGATGCGCGAGGACGTCGTCGGGCCCACGCTCACGAACGAACAGGCCCTGCTGAACGCCCCGGACTCCGCGGACTCGCGCTTCAAGGTCCCGGCCATCCTGGATGGGGAGTAAAGACATGGACAACATCATCAAGCTCTCCGCCGTCGAACTGGCCGACAGGCTCCGCGCCGGCGAAGTGACCTCCGTGCAGGCCGTCCAGGCACACCTGGACCGCATCGCCGAGGTCGACGGCGGGGACCGCGGCGTCAACGCCTTCCTGCACCTGAACGCCGAGGAGGCCCTCGCCGTCGCCGCCGAGGTCGACGCCATCCGCGCGGCCGGCGGTGCCGACGCCGAGGCGCTCCACCCGCTGGCCGGCGTGCCGATCGCCGTGAAGGACCTCATCGTGACGGTCGGCCAACCGACCACCGCGGGATCGAAGATGCTCGAGGGCTGGATGAGCCCCTACGACGCCACCGTCATCACCAAGGTGCGCGCCGCGAAGCTGCCGATCCTGGGCAAGACCAACCTGGACGAGTTCGCGATGGGTTCCTCCACCGAGCACTCCGCCTACGGCCCCACGCGCAACCCGTGGGACCTGGACCGCATCCCCGGCGGATCCGGTGGCGGCTCCGCCGCGGCCGTCGCCGCGTTCGAGGCGCCCTTGGCCCTCGGCACCGACACCGGCGGGTCAATCCGCCAGCCCGGAGCCGTCACCGGAACCGTCGGCGTCAAGCCGACCTACGGCGGCGTGTCCCGGTACGGGGCCATAGCCATGGCGTCCTCGCTGGACCAAATCGGCCCCGTCACCCGGACCGTCCTGGACTCCGCCTACCTCCACGAGCTCATCGGCGGCCACGACCCGGCGGACTCCACGTCCCTGGACGAGCCCGTCCCCGCGCTGGTCGAGGCCGCGCGGCAGGGGCTCACGGGCGACCTCGCCGGCGTGCGCGTCGGCGTCGTCATGGAACTGCAGGGCGAGGGCTACGAGCCCGGAGTCCAGCAGCGCTTCGACGAGTCGCTCGACCTGCTGCGCGGCGCGGGCGCCGAGATCGTCGAGGTCTCCTGCCCGAACCTGAAATACGCGCTCGGCGCCTACTACCTGATCATGCCCTCGGAGGTCTCCTCCAACCTGGCGAAGTTCGACGGCGTGCGCTTCGGCAAGCGGGTCCTTCCCGCCGACGGACCCATGACGATCGAGCGCGTGATGGGCGCGACGCGCGCCGCCGGCTTCGGCGACGAGGTCAAGCGCCGCATCATCCTGGGCACCTACGCGCTGTCCGCCGGATACTACGACGCGTACTACGGGTCGGCGCAGAAGGTGCGCACGCTCATCCAGCGCGACTTCGCCGCCGCGTTCGAGGCCGCCGACGTGCTGGTGTCCCCTACGTCGCCCACCGTCGCGTTCAAGCTCGGCTCCCAGCTGGAGGACCCGCTGGCGATGTACCTCAACGACGTCGCCACGATCCCCGCGAACATGGCGGGCATCCCCGGGATCTCCGTCCCGGGCGGCCTGTCCGAGGGCCTGCCCGTGGGCATCCAGTTCCTGGCTCCCGCCCGCGAGGACGCCCGCCTGTACCGCGCCGGCGCCGCGCTGGAGAAGCTCCTCGAGGACTCGTGGGGCGGGCCGCTCATCAACCAGGTCCCCGACCTGGCCGCCGCAACCCTGGGAGGTGCCGCCTAGCATGGCCGCTTTCACCGATGTGCTCGTGGACTTCGACGAAGCCCTGGACAAGTACGATCCGGTCCTGGGCTTCGAGGTCCACGTCGAACTGAGCACCAAGACCAAGATGTTCTCCGCGGCGCCGAACGTGTTCGGCGACGAACCGAACACCAACGTCACGCCCGTGTGCCTGGGCCTGCCCGGCGTGCTGCCGGTGGTCAACAAGACCGCCGTCGAATACGCGATCCTGATCGGCCTGGCGCTGAACTGCAAGATCGCCGAGACCTGCGGCTTCGCCCGGAAGAACTACTTCTACCCGGACACCCCGAAGAACTTCCAGACCTCGCAGTACGACGACCCGATCGCGTACGACGGCTACCTGGACATCGAGCTCTCCGACGGCGAGGTCTTCCGCGTGGAGATCGAGCGCGCCCACATGGAGGAGGACGCCGGCAAGCTGACCCACATGGGCGGCGCGACCGGCCGCATCCAGGGCGCGGACTTCTCGCTGGTGGACTACAACCGCTCCGGCGTCCCGCTGGTGGAGATCGTCACGAAGCCGATCACCGGCGCCGGCAAGCGCGCCCCCGAGTTGGCGAAGGCGTACGTCGCGGCGGTCCGCGAGATCGTGAAGAACCTCGGCGTCTCCGACGCGAAGATGGAGCGCGGCAATGTGCGCTGCGACGCCAACGTCTCGCTGATGCCCAAGGACGCGACCGTGTTCGGCACGCGCACCGAGACGAAGAACGTGAACTCGCTGCGCGCCGTCGAGCACGCCGTGCGCTTCGAGATCGAGCGCCATGCCGGGGTCCTGGATTCCGGGGCGAAGATCGTCCAGGAGACGCGCCACTGGCACGAGGACACGCGCACGACGACGTCGGGCCGGCCCAAGTCCGACGCCGACGACTACCGCTACTTCCCGGAGCCGGACCTCGTGCCGATCGTGACGACCACGGAATGGATCGAGGAGCTGCGCTCGCGCCTCCCCGAGCCGCCGTCCGTGCGCCGCAAGCGCCTGCAGGGGGACTGGGGCTACGCCGACGCGGAGTTCCGCGACGTCGTCAACGCCGGCCTGCTCGACGCCATCGAGGAGACCATCGCCGCCGGTGCGAGCCCCGCCGTCGCCCGCAAGTGGTGGATGGGCGAGATCTCGCGCCTGGCCAAGAACGCCGACGTCGACCCGGGCGCCCTGGGCGTCGCGCCGGCGACGATCATCGAGCTCAACGCGCTGATCGAGGCCAAGAAGATCAACGACAAGATCGCCCGCCAGGTGCTCGAGTTCGTGGTTGCGGGGGAGGGGACGCCGACGGAGATCGTCGAGAAGCGCTCGCTCGCCGTCGTCAACGACGACTCCGCGCTTGGTGCCGCGATCGACGACGCGATGGCCGCGATGCCGGGCGTGGTCGACAAGATCAAGGACGGCAAGCTGCAGGCGATCGGCGCCCTCATCGGCCCGGTCATGAAGGCCACGCGCGGCCAGGCCGACGCGGCCCGCGTGCGCGAGCTGGTGCTGGAGAAGCTCGGCATCGAGGGCTAGCGCCACCCCAGCACCCCCCCGCTCTCCCCGCCCCGCGAAGTGGACATTACCGCCGGTTGTTCCGATAGGTGATGTCCACTTCGCGGGGTTGGTGCGTATGTTGGGGGGATGAATTCCGTGCCGGACGCCGACGTCGCGATCACCGACGCGCTGGTCCGTGCGCTGCTGGCCGAGCAGCACCCGGACCTCGCCGGGCTGAACCTGGAACGCGTGGACAACGGTTGGGACAACGTGGTTTACCGTCTGGGCGATGCTCTGTGCGTGCGGCTTCCGCGGAGGCGGTCCGCACACCGGCTCCTGCTCAACGAGGTCCGTTGGCTGCCGTTCCTGGCCGCGCGGCTGCCGCTACTCATCCCGGCCGCGGTGCGGCGCGGCCGGCCCGCGCACGGATATCCGTACCACTGGGCCGTGGTGCCGTGGTACGAGGGCCGCAGCGCGGCCCTGGCCGAGCCGTCCGAACGCGACGGATACGCGCGCCAACTGGCGGCCTTCCTGCGTGCGCTCCACGTGCCGGCCCCCGGCGACGCGCCGCGCAACCTCGTTCGCGGCGTTCCGCTCGCCACCCGTGCCGAGGCCTTCGCCGAGCGGCTCGCCGTGGGCCGGCTACCCGACGCCGACGCGCTGCGCACCGTCTTCGACGAGGCGGCCGGCGCCCCGCGCCACACCGGTCCTGCGCTCTGGCTCCACGGGGACCCGCACCCGCACAACATGGTGCTGGCCGCCGGCGACGGGCCGCCGCGGTTGGCCGCCGTCGTCGACTTCGGGGACCTCGCCGCGGGGGACCCCGCGTCCGACCTCGCCGCGGCGTGGCTCCATTTCACGGCCGCCGGACGGAGCGAGTTCCGGTCCGCGCTCGTGACGGACAGCGGGCGTCCGCTGCACGACGACGACACCTGGCTCCGCGCCCGGGGTTGGGCCGTCCACCTCGGCGCCATGATGGCCCTACTGCCGTCCGGTGATCCGCTCCACGAAGTCGGGCTCCATGCCCTGCGGGAGGCGGCGGATGTGCCCTAGGGTGGGAAACCCGACGAATAGGAGCATTCCATGAAGAAGATCCTGATGGTGTTGACCAGCGTCTCCGAGCTGGGGGACACGGGCGAGAAGACCGGCTACAACGTCGCCGAGGCCGCGCATCCGTGGAAGGTGTTCCGGGATTCGGGCCACTTCGTGGACTTCGCGTCCATTGCCGGTGGGCAGCCGCCGCGTGACGAGGTCGACGCCGACGATCCCCTCCAGGTGGCCTTCACCGAGGACGAGACCGCCCGCGCGGGCCTCTACAACACGGCGCGCGTCGACGTGGTGGACCCCGGCCAGTACGACGCCGTTTTCCTCGTCGGCGGGCACGGCACCATGTGGGACTTCCCCGACAGCGACGGCCTGCAGAAGCTCGTGGGCGGGGTGTACGACGCCGGCGGCGTCGTGGGTGCGGTGTGCCACGGACCGGCCGGCCTGGTCAACGTGGAACTGGCCAACGGGTTCCGCCTGGTCGAGGGGCGCAAGGTGGCGGCCTTCACCAACGACGAGGAGGTGGCCGCGGGCAAGGACAAGATCATCCCGTTCTTCCTGGCGGACCGGCTCGAGGAGCGGGGCGCTACGCACGTGTCGGCCGACGTCTTCCAGGAGAAGGTCGTGGTGGACGACCGGCTGGTGACCGGCCAGAACCCCGCGTCCGCCGCCGGCGTGGCGAAGGAGATGGAGAAGCTCCTCGCGGAGGTCATCCACCAGGAGAAGGCCGAGGAACAAAGCGAGTCGGAGGCGCTGCGGGCCGAGCGGGACGCCGAGAAGGACGCCAAGAAGGCCGCCGACCAGTCCGGGCACTGACCCGGCGCGTCAGCCGTCTTCCCCGGCCAGTTCGCGCATCGCCGTGCCGATGGCGTCTGCCACCCGGCGGACCGAACGCCGCCGGAGGGTTTCCGGCCGGGCCAGCAGATCGATCCGGCGCCGGTTGTTGATCCCCTCCAGCGGGCGCAGGACCACGCCTGCGCCCGCCGCGACGGCCGCGGTGTACCGGGGAAGGATGCCGAACACGTTGCCGGTCCCCACCAGGGCCGCCACCGTGGTGTAGTCGTTGATCCGGTGCACCACGCGCGGGGCGCTGCCGCTTACGGCCGACAGCGCGGCGAGGATGTCCGCCGGCGAGTACCCCTCCCTGCTGACCACCCAGTCCGCGCCGGTCAGGTCCTGGGGAAGCAGGGCATCGCGGTCGGCCAGGGGGTGCGCGGCGGGCAGCGCGATGTCCAGCGGCTCGTGGGTCAGCGGGACCACCGCCACGCGGTCCGTGGGCCAGCGCGGCGTGTGGTCCATGCGGTGCGCCAGCACCAGGTCGTAGCGCGCGGTCAGCGCCGGGAATTCCTGCTGCGCCACGTCCTCGTCGAAGAACATCGGCAGGGGGGCGCCGGCGCCGGCGATCGCCCCCAACAGGGGAGCGAACAGTGCCTGCCCCACCGAGTGGAAACCGGAGATGGTGACGGCGGCCTCGTCGTCGTCCTGGAACGCGCCGATGGCCGCACGGGCGTCTGCCATCGAGGCGATGACGGCGGCTCCGGCCGTGGCCAGGACGCGGCCGGCGTCGGTGAGTACCAGGTTTCTTCCTTCCTTGCGGGTCAGAGGGACGTCGACGCCGCGCTGAAGCAACGCCAGCTGCTGGGAGACGGCCGACGGCGTGACGAACAGCGCCTGGGCGACCGCCTTCACGCTTCCCAGATCCCCGAGCTCGCGGAGAATCTGCAACTGATGGATTTCCATGTAGGTAATACTAAATCGTCCATTGAGAAACGCGTGGTTGTTCTAAACTCTGCGCAATGGTGACATGGGACCCATGAAAGCGCTCTACAAATCAGGTCCGCACGCGGGCCTGGAACTCGTTGACCGCCCCGAGCCCGAGGCCGGGCCCCACGACGTCAAGATCCGGGTCATGACCACCGGCATCTGCGGCACCGACCTGCACATCCTGGCGGACGACGACGCGGCGAGGGCCATGATCCGGACGCCGCTGATCCCCGGGCACGAGTTCTACGGCGAAGTCGTCGAGGTCGGCGGGCTCGCGACGCACATCCGGGTCGGTGACCGCGTGTCGGGCGAGGGGCACATCGTGTGCGGGATGTGCCGCAACTGCCGGGCCGGCCGGCGCCAGATGTGCATCGACACCGTGTCCGTCGGCGTGCAGCGCGACGGGGCCTTCGCCGAATACGTCGTCGTCCCCGAGGCCAACGTGTGGGTGCACCGAGACGACGCCATCACGCCGGAGCTCGGCGCGATCTTCGACCCGTTCGGCAACGCCGTCCACACGGCACTGTCCTTCCCCATGGTGGGCGAGGACGTGCTGATCACCGGCGCCGGACCGATCGGGCTCATGGCCATTGAGGTCGCACGTCATGCGGGTGCCCGCAAGATCGTCATCACCGACGTTTCGGCGCCTCGCCTCGAACTCGCCCGCGGCCTGGGCGTGGACCTCGCCGTCGATGTTTCGACGACCCGCATCGCGGATGCGCAGAAGGAGTTGTGTCTGGTCGAGGGCTTCGACATCGGCCTGGAGATGTCCGGCCACCCGACGGCGCTTCCGGAGATGATCGACAACATGAACCACGGTGGCAAGATCGCCATGCTCGGCCTCCCGAGCCAGCCGATCGACATCAACTGGGGGAAGGTGGTCACGCACATGCTCACGCTCAAGGGCATCTACGGCCGCGAGATGTTCGAGACCTGGTACGCGATGAGTGCCATGCTCCAGTCCAACACCCAGCTGCGCGAGCGCATCGCCTCGGTCGTCACCGACCGCCTTCCCGCCACGGAGTGGGAGGCCGGATTCGCCGCCGCCCGTGCCGGCAACGGCGGCAAGGTCGTGCTCGACTGGTCAGTCTTCTAGGAAGGAACGCCACACCATGTACACGAACCTCAGGGACCAGCTGGCCGCCGAATTGGACGAGATGGAGCGGGCCGGGCTGCTCAAGCGCGAGCGCCACATCGATTCGGCCCAGTCCAGCCACGTTGCCGCCGGCGCGTTGGGCGAGCCGGCGCGGCCGGTGCTGAACTTCTGCGCAAACAACTACCTGGGCCTCGCGGACCATCCGGAGGTCGTCGCGGCAGCCAAGTCCGCCATGGACGAACGCGGCTTCGGCATGGCCTCCGTCCGCTTCATCTGCGGCACGCAGGATCTCCACCTGAAGCTGGAGAAGCGCGTCTCGGAATTCCTCGGCACCGAGGACACCATTCTGTTCTCCAGCTGCTTCGACGCCAACGGCGGCGTCTTCGAATCGCTGTTCGGTCCCGGGGACGCCATCATCTCCGACGCGCTGAACCACGCCTCGATCATCGACGGCATCCGGCTGTCCAAGGCCAGCCGGTTCCGCTACGCCAACCGGGACATGGCCGACCTCGAGGCCCAGCTGCGGGCCGCCGCGCTGATGAACGACGGCGCCGGCCCGCGTCGGCAGATCATCGTCACCGACGGCGTTTTCTCGATGGACGGATACCTCGCCCCGCTCGCGGACATCTGCGACCTCGCCGAACGCTACGGTGCACTGATGATGGTGGACGATTCCCACGCCGTCGGATTCATGGGCGCCACGGGAGCCGGTACTCCCGAGCACGCCGGCGTCGCCGACCGCGTAGACATCTTCACCGGGACATTCGGCAAGGCCCTCGGCGGCGCGTCCGGTGGATATGTCTCCGCCCGCGGCGAGATCGTCGCCATGCTCCGCCAGAAGGCCCGCCCGTATCTCTTCTCCAACTCGCTGGCCCCGGCGATCGTCGCGGCGACGCTGACCGCGCTGGACCTCGTCGCGGAGTCCGTCGAGCTCCGGGCACGGCTGTTCGAGAACGCCTCCCACTTCCGCCGCCGCATGTCCCAGGAGGGCTTCGAGCTCCTTTCGGGCGAGCACGCCATCATCCCGGTCATGTTCGGCGACGCGGCCAAGGCCGCCCAGGTCGCGGACAGGATGCTGGCCGGCGGCGTCTTCGTCACTGCGTTCAGTTACCCGGTGGTCCCGAGGGGGGCCGCCCGCATCCGCGTCCAGCTCTCCGCGGCGCACTCGGCCGAGGACATCGAGGCCTGCGTCGCTGCCTTCGTCGCCGCGCGCTAGGGACTGCGTTGCGGTCGCCGGTCCTCCACGGACCGGGGGATACGCTGGCGCCATGGCGGAGACGGCGGAAACCCTCGAATGCGATGTCCTGATTGTCGGCGGCGGGATCGCGGGGCTTTCGCTGGCTTCGGAACTGGCCGCCGAGACGTCGGTCGTGCTTTTGGAGGCGGAGGCGACCCTCGCGTTCCACACATCCGGGCGATCGGCCCAGCAACTGATACCCAGCTACGGGCCGCCCGTCGTGCGCGCGCTCACCAACCGCACCATTGACGCCCTCACGGCCCTTTCCTCCAGGGCCGTGCCGCTCGTGTGGCCGAGCCGGTTCATGCTGGTGGGCGACGCCGCCGACGTCCGGACCCATCGCACAGACACCATGCGCGAGATCGGGCCCGCCCATGCCGTTGGGTTGGCGCCGGTTCTACGGGCGGGTTCGTTCGAGGCCGCCGGCCTCGACGAGACCAGTTTCCGGACGGATGCCGCCGCGTTGATCGAGCACCACCGGTCCCTGGCCGTGGCCCGCGGCGCCCGGATCCTGACCGGCGAACGCGTGCGGACGGCGCAGCGGGACGACTCCGACTGGCTGGTCTCGTCCTCCGGCGGCACGGTACGCGCGCGCCGGGTCGTCAACGCCGCGGGAGCCTGGGCGGACCGGGTCGCGGAGATGTTCGGCGCCCGGCCGATCGGCCTGGTGGCGCTGCGGCGCACCGCCGCGTACGTGGACGTCCCGCGTCCACTGGATCCCGCGACGCCCATGGTCGCTTCGGCGGACCACACCTGGTACTTCCGGCCGCACGGCGACCGGGTACTGGTGTCCGCGGCGGAGGCCGTTCCCGCCGAGGCCGGGGACGCGCAACCGGTCGCCGCGGATGTCGCGGCGCTCGTCGACCGGCTCAACTCGATCACCGCGCTGGGCATCACCGGCGTCGCGTGCGCCTGGACCGGACTGCGCACCGAGTCGGCGGACGGCGTCCCCGTCCTCGGATTCGATCCGCGCGTGGAGGGATTCCTCTGGCTCGCCGGACAGGGCGGGTACGGATTCCAGACGTCCACCGGCATGGCGGAGCTCGCCGCCGCCCAGCTAGTGGGCCGCGAGGCGCCCTTTCCGGATTGGGTGGTCGCGGGACTGGCACCTCGGCGGTTCGTGTCGCCGCCGGTTTAGGCGCCCTCGGCCACCGCGGAGGCGATCACGCCGATGCCAAGAACCGCCAGGATGGCGCTCGACACCCGTTCCAGCCATTCGTTGACCACCGGCCGCCGCAACCACGCGACGGCGCGCGTAGCCACCAGGATCAGCACCACGAAGTAAGCCAATCCGATGCCCGCGAAGAGCGCGCCGAGCGCCAGGGCCGCCAGCAGCGTGTTGGATCCGGCGGGGATGAACTGCGGCATCAAGGCCAGGAAGAACAGCCCGATCTTCGGGTTCAGCGTGGACGACAAGACCCCGGCGAGGAAGGCCGGCGTCGTGCCTTGGGCCTTGCGTCCGGCGGACGTCCCGGACGCCTGGGTGTTCGCCGCGTCGCCCGTGCCCGTGTGCCGGGCGGCGGCCGTGTCCGCCGCCGCGGCGCGCCGGGCGGCCAGGAAAGACCCGGCCCCCAGCCACACCAGGTAGAGGCCGCCGGCGATCTTGAGCCACTGGTACACCTCGGCCGACTGCTGGAGCAGCGCGGCCACGCCGACGCCGACCAGGAGGGCCCAGACCATGCTGCCGAGCAGGCAGCCGAATGCCGCCGCGAAACCGGACCGCGCCCCGGCGAGTCCATAGCGGAGCACCAGAAACGTGTCCGGACCCGGCGTGAGCGCCAGCACCGTGGCGAGCCCCGCGAAGGCGAGGAGCGATGCCAGGGTCACGGTGCCGCGGTCTCGCCCGCGACCGCGTCGATCGACACCACGGCAAGGATTCCGCGCCCCGAAACCTCCGGCGTGCGTTCCCCGGAGCCGACGACGGCGTCGTACCGTTCCAGCGCGACGCCCCCGCCGGCCGTCGCGCTGCCCTGAAGCAGGACCGCGTGCTGCCCGCCGAAGACGGGGTGGGGACGCTTCTTGGAGAGCTCGACGATGGCCACGTGCGCACGGAAACCGGCGGACGTGATGACGTTGAGATCGCGGATGCCGCCCGTGGGAAGCGTCGCGGACGTCGGGACGCCGCCGTCGAACCGGAACGGCCGGTGCCTCTCCAATCCCTGCTCGCGACCGCCCACGGTGAGGACCAACAGTTCGCCCTCCACCACGGTGAGGATGCGCTCCGTGCCGGGGAAAACGGAGAAGGGTCCGGCCTTGTCCACGTCCGCGAGGCTGATCCGCCAGCCCCAGTCGTCCGCGCCGGCGCCCTTTGGGCCGCGGGCGATTTCGCGTGTGGTGCCGCCGCCGTTGCGCCACCGTTCCGTCCGCAGGTCTGCGGCCCGGACGATGGGCGGAGTCTCGTTCGAATGCATGCCCATCAGCCTAGTTCGCGTGGGCCGGTCCGAGGCCATCCGCCCTACGCGAGCGGGCCCGAGGCCGCGCCGGTGGCCGCCTCGAGGATCGCGCCGGATCGGACCAGGCCGAGGACGGCCTCGATCTCCGGGGCCAGGTAACGGTCGGTTCCCGGCCCCTCGGCGACGGTCCGGATGACGGTGCGCACTGCCGTCGAAACGGGGGAGGACTGTGCGGTGGCGAGGCCGCCGTCGCGCATGTCCAGCGCGCGGGCGCTGGTGAGGAGTTCGACGGCGAGGACGCGCTCCAGCCCGTCGATGGCGCGCCGCAGCTTCAGTCCGGCGGCCCATCCCATGGACACGTGGTCCTCCTGCATGGCGGAGCTCGGGATCGAGTCGACCGAGGCGGGCACGGCGAGGCGCTTGAGCTCGGAGACGATTCCGGCCTGCGTGTACTGCGCGATCATGTGTCCCGAATCGACGCCGGGATCGTCGGCGAGGAACGCGTTGAGCCCGTGGCTGCGGGACTTGTCCAGGAACCGGTCCGTCCGCCGCTCGGAGATGGAGGCGAGGTCCGCCACGGCGATGGCCAGGAAGTCCAGCGCGTAGCCCACCGGCGCGCCGTGGAAGTTTCCGTTGGACTCGACGCGGCCGTCCACGGTCACGACGGGGTTGTCGATGGCCGAGGCCAGCTCGTAGCCGGCGACGGACTCCGCGTGGTCCAGCGTGGCGCGCACGGCGCCGTGGACCTGCGGGGCGCAGCGCAGGGAGTAGGCGTCCTGGACGCGCGTGAAGGCGTGGTCGCCGTGCTTTTGGGCCTCGACCAGCGCCGATCCCGCCAGGGTCGCCCGCATGTTGGCGGCGGAGGCGATCTGTCCCGGATGCGGGCGCAGCGCGTGCAGGTCCTCGGCGAAGACGGCGTCCGTTCCGAGCAGCCCCTCCACGCTCATGGCTGCCGAGACATCCGCCGTCGTGACGAGGCGGCGGAGGTCCGCGGCGGCCATCAGCAGCATCCCGAGCATGCCGTCGGTTCCGTTGATGAGCGCCAGGCCCTCCTTCTCCGCGAGGACGATCGGCTCCAGCCCGGCGGCGGTCAGGGCCTCGGCGGCGTCCACGAGTCGACCGTCGGCGGTGCGGACCTGGCCCTCGCCCATGGCGGCCAGCGCGCAGTGGGACAACGGCGCCAGGTCGCCGGAGCATCCCAGCGATCCGTACTCGCCGACGACGGGCGTGATCCCGGCGTTCAACAGCCTGGCGTAGGCCCGCGCGACGGCGGGGCGGACGCCCGTGCGGCCCGTGGCCATGGTGTGGAGTCGGTTGAGCATCAACCCGCGGACCACCTCGCGGTCCACCTCGGCGCCCGAGGATGCGGCGTGCGACCGAATCAGCGATCGCTGCAGCTGGGCGCGGAGCTCCAGCGGGATCTGCTTGGTGGCCAGGGCGCCGAAGCCCGTGGACACGCCGTAGTGCGGGCGGGTGTCCGTCGCCAGGTCGTCGATGACGGCGCGCGAGCGGGTCATGGCGTCCAGGGATTCGGGGGAAAGTTCGATCCGGGCATCGTGCCGGGCGACCGCCACGACGTCGGCGGGGGCGAGTGGCGACGGGGAGAGCAGGACGGTGGCGGGGGTGCTGGAATCGACGGGGTTCATGTTCTCTTTCGGGACGGCATGGAATTTCAAGCAATAAAACGAACGAACCATCCTATGAAACAACACGTTGCCTCACTTGGTCAACGGCTCATGCTTGCCGACAGGTGAAATGAATGTTCTACTGGTTGCAACATATTCTCGACCATGGAGGCATGATGGACGTCACAACGAAGCCCGACGCGACCACCCGCAGCGCGGACCGCGTGCTCGGCCTGTTGCGCGTCGTCTGCGAACACGACGGCGTCAAGCTCGCCGACGCGGCCAAGGAAATGGATCTGTCACCGTCCACCGCGCTGCGTCTTTTGCGCACGCTGGAGGCCAACGGTTTTGCCACGCGGCGCGACGACGGCCTGTACCGCCCGGGCTACCGGATGGTGCAACTCGGCGTCGAGGCGCTCAGCCACGAGTCGTTGGTCGCGACGTCGCGGCGCACGCTCGCCGCTCTCGTGGCCGAAAGCGGCGAGTCGGCCTACCTGAGTGTCGCGGCCGACAACGGCGACGGCCTGTATTTGGCCATCGAGGAGGGCACCCACACCGTTCGCCACGTGAACTGGGTGGGACGCACGTTCCCGCTCGAGGGCAGCGCGGCCGGAGCGGCCCTGTTGGGCCGCGTCCAGGCGGGGACGTTCACCGCCGTTGCCGACGCCGTCGAATCAGACATCACCGCGGTTGCCGCCCCGGTGATGGCCGGCAGCCGGGTCGTGGCGGCGCTGAGCATAGTGGCGCCCAGCTACCGAACCGACGAAAGCACGGCCGCGCGGCTCGGGGCGATGGTCGCCTCGAGCGCGGCATCCCTTTTCGCCTCACCCTGACCCACCCATTCCACCGACCACTTCGCCGGCGTTCCCCGCGCCGCGGCCCACGAAAGGCAGATTCCCATGAGCTTCACCCAGCACGATCCCTCCCGCGTCATCCGGGCCGCGCGCGGCACCACCCTGACCGCCAAGTCGTGGCAGACCGAGGCGCCGCTGCGCATGCTGATGAACAACCTCGACCCAGAGGTCGCCGAGCGCCCCGAGGACCTCGTGGTCTACGGCGGCACGGGCCGCGCCGCCCGCTCCTGGGAGGCGTACGACGCGATCACGCGCACGCTGGAGAGCCTCGAGGACAACGAGACGCTGCTGGTCCAGTCCGGCAAGCCGGTCGGCGTGTTCACCACGAACAAGTGGGCCCCGCGTGTCCTGATCGCCAACTCCAACCTCGTGGGGGACTGGGCCAACTGGCCCGCGTTCCGCAAGCTCGAGGCCGAGGGCCTGATGATGTACGGCCAGATGACCGCCGGGTCCTGGATCTACATCGGCACCCAAGGCATCCTGCAGGGAACCTACGAGACGTTCGCCGCCATCGGGCGGAAGCTCTACGCGGACGACGGCGGCACGCTCGCCGGCACGCTGACGCTCACCGGCGGCTGCGGCGGAATGGGCGGCGCCCAGCCGCTGGCGGTCACCCTGAACGGCGGCGCGTGCCTGATCGTCGACGTCTCCGAGGACCGGCTCCGCCGTCGGCTCGGAAAGCGCTACCTCGACGACGTCGACACGGACCTCGACTCCGCGCTGGGGAAGGTCCTGACCGCCAAGAGCGAGCGCCGCGCACTCTCCGTCGGCTACGTCGGAAACGCCGCCGAGGTCTTCCCCGAGCTCCTCCGCCGCCAGCTGGCCGGCGAGATCGCGATCGACATCGTCACCGACCAGACCAGCGCCCACGACCCGCTGAGCTACCTGCCCGTCGAATACACGGTCGAGGCGTGGGACGCGGAGGCGAAGGCGGACGCCATCGGCTTCACCAAGAAGGCCCAGCAGTCGATGGCCGCGCACGTCGAGGCCATGGTCGGCTTCCAGGATGCCGGTGCCGAGGTCTTCGACTACGGCAACTCGATTCGCGACGAGGCCCGCCAGGGCGGCTACGAGCGTGCCTTCGAGTTCCCCGGCTTCGTCCCGGCGTACATCCGCCCGCTCTTCTGCGAGGGCCTCGGCCCGTTCCGCTGGGTCGCGCTCTCCGGGGACCCCGAGGACATCCGCGTCACCGACGAGGCCCTTAAAGAACTCTTCCCGGAGAACGCGCACCTCCACCGCTGGCTGGACGCCGCGGCCGAGCACGTCGAGTTCGAGGGCCTGCCCGCGCGCATCTGCTGGCTCGGCTACGGCGACCGCGCCAAGGCCGGGCTGCTGTTCAACCGCCTCGTCGCCGAGGGCAAGGTCTCCGCGCCGATCGTGATCGGCCGCGACCACCTCGATTCCGGCTCCGTGGCGTCCCCCTACCGCGAGACCGAGGCCATGAAGGACGGCTCGGACGCGATCGCCGACTGGCCCCTGCTCAACGCCCTGACCGCCGCGTCCTCCGGAGCCACCTGGGTCTCCATCCACCACGGCGGCGGTGTCGGCATCGGCCGCTCCATCCACGCCGGACAGGTCTCGGTCGCGGACGGCACCGAACTCGCCGCAGCCAAGCTGGAGGCGCTGTTGACCAACGACCCCGGCATGGGTGTCATCCGACACGTCGACGCCGGCTACGAACGCGCGATCGAGGTCGCCGCCGAGCGGGGCGTCCGCGTCCCGATGGCGAATTAGGGAGGGGCCGGTTCCATGTCGGAAATCAACAGCACCGATCTCGAGCAAGACCGCACTGCCGTGAAGCCGCGCGGCACCTGGCGCTTCTTCGTCTACAGCCTCATCGGCGTCTTCATGTTCTTCGTGCCGATCGACATCGGTGGCAAGGAGACCATCCCGCTCGACCATCTGGTCGGTTGGATCATCGCCGGCCTCGGCGAGGCGGTGCGATTCGTGGCCCTCGGGCTGATCGTCGCCGGAACCATCTACCCCTTCGCCTCCGGCCGCTGGCGCCAGTCGCCAATCAAGACCGTGTTCGCGTTCCTCAACATCCTCGGCCTGGCAACGGGCACCATGCTGGTGCTCAACGCGGGGCCGGCGCTGCTCTTCGAACCCGATCTGGGCCCGTTCCTGTTCGACAAGCTCGTCGTCCCCGTGGGTATGATCGTCCCGGTCGGGGCCATCTTCCTGGCGTTGCTGGTGGGCTACGGACTGATGGAGTTCGTGGGCGTGATGGTCCAGCGCGTGATGCGCCCCATCTGGCGCACGCCGGGACGTTCGGCGGTCGACGCCGTTGCCTCCTTCGTGGGTAGCTACTCGCTCGGACTGCTGATCACCGACCGGATGTACCAGTCCGGACGCTACACCGCCCGGGAATCCTCCATCATCGCCACCGGGTTCTCCACCGTCTCGGTGACGTTCATGCTGATCGTGGCCAAGACGCTGGACCTCATGCACCTGTGGCTGCCCTACTTCTTCCTCACCTTCGCGGTCACCTTCCTGGTCACCGCCATCGTCGTGCGGCTTCCCCCGCTGAGCCGGATCACTGACGAATACCACCCGGGCTCCGACGCATCCCCGGAGGAGAAGGTCACCGGCCGCCGCCTGGCCACCGCCTGGAACGAGGCGATGAAGACACTCGCGGGCGCACCCTCGCTGGGACGGAACCTCTGGACGAATTTCCGCGACGGGCTGCTCATGGCCATGGCGATCCTGCCCTCGATCCTCTCGGTCGGCCTGATCGGACTGCTGCTCGCGCGCTTCACGCCGGTCTTCGACTGGCTGGGCTACCTGTTCCTGCCGATCACCTGGGCCGTCGGCCTGCCCGACCCGATGCTGGCGGCCAAGGCCTCCGCCGTGGGGATCGCCGAGATGTTCCTGCCGGCCACGGTGGTCGCCGGGCACGAGTCCGAGTACCTGCGCCTGGTCATCGGCGTGGTCTGCGTGTCGGCGATCATCTTCTTCTCCGCCCTGGTGCCCTGCATCCTGGCCACCCAAATTCCGTTGAAGGTCTGGCAGCTCGTGGTCATCTGGGCCCAGCGCGTCGCCCTGACCCTGCTCATCGCCAGCCCCATCGCCTTCCTGATGGTCGGCAGATAGGACACATGGACGTGCCCACGAACACCGTAAACTCCCTGCTCGCCGCGATCGCGGACACCGGGCGCGACGGGCGGCGCGGCGGCTACTCCCGCCCGGTCTTCTCCTCCGCCGAGCTGGGCCTGCGCGAATGGTTCCAGGCCGAGGCCGCCGCTCGCGGGCTCGAGGTCTCCACCGATGCCCACGGCATCATCTGGGCGTGGTGGGACCTGCCCGGAACCGCGGACGGCGGGGACCCGCGCCGCGGTGCGCTCGTGACGGGATCCCACCTGGATTCGGTTCCCGGCGGCGGGGCCTTCGACGGCCCGCTCGGCGTTGCCAGCGCGCTGGCCGCCTTCGATCTGTTGGCCGAACGCGAGGCGGCCGGCGCAGTGGTCCGCCACCGGGCGATGGCCATCGCGGTCTTCCCCGAGGAGGAGGGGTCGCGCTTCGGCGTGGCCTGCCTGGGATCGCGCCTGCTCACCGGGGCCATCGACCCCGCACGCGCACTGCGGCTGCGCGACGCCGACGGCAACACGCTCGCGGACGTCGCACGGGCCAACGGGTTGGACCCCGACCGCTTCGGCCGCGACGAGGCCACCTTGGCGCGGATCGGGGACTTCGTCGAGCTGCACGTCGAGCAGGGCCGCGGACTGAATTCCGCCGAGCACACGGACCACGCGGGGCGGGGGCCGGCCATCGCGGTCGGGGACACCATTCTGGGCCACGGCCGCTGGCGGCTCTCCTTCTCCGGTCAAGGCAACCACGCGGGCACCACGCTCATGGCCGACCGCGCGGACCCCATGGTCGCCGCCGCCCAATGCGTGGTGGCAGTGCGCAAGACGGGCGCCGCCCAAGACAACGCCCGCGCCACCGTCGGCAGGCTCGAGCCGGTCCCCGGCGGCACCAACGTGATCGCCTCGCGTGTGGATCTTTGGCTCGACGTGCGGCACCCGGACGATGCGATCACCGCCCGATTGGTGGAATCGATCCACGGCCAGGCGCAGAAGATCGCGGCGTTCGAGGGCTGCCGCGTCGTCCTCACCGAGGAATCGTTCTCCAACACCGTGCATTTCGACGCCGGCCTGTCCCGATCCCTCGCCCAGTCGGTCCGGCGCCGCGAACCGGCGGCGCCGCTGCTTCCCACGGGAGCGGGGCACGACGCTGGAGTGCTCGCCGCCGAGGTCCCCTCCGGCATGGTGTACGTGCGCAATCCCTCCGGCATCAGCCACTCGCCCGAGGAATTTGTGGAAGAGGACGACGCCGAAGCCGGGGTCCTCGCCCTCGCCGACGCACTGGAGGACCTGCTGTGAGCGCCAGCGACGAAGTAGCCGGCGGTGTCGCCAACGGCGCGTCCGGCCGCCCCGCGGTCCGCGTTCCGGCGCCGGTGAACGCCCACTCGCACGCCTTCCACCGGATCCTGCGCGGGCGAACCCACGAGGGCGCGGACGGGGGAGCGGGCACGTTCTGGACCTGGCGCGAACACATGTATGCCGCCGCCCACCGGCTCACGCCGGCGGCGTACGAGCAGTTGGCCACCGCGGTCTACGCGGAGATGGCGACCGCGGGATACGGCGCGGTGGGCGAATTCCACTATCTGCACCACCAAGCGGACGGCACACCCTACGGCGGGGACGGCGCCCGCCGCGACGGCGGACACGCCATGGAACTGGCGCTCGGACGGGCAGCGCTGTCCGTGGGCATCCGCCTGGTGCTGCTGGACACCTGCTACCTGCAGGGCGGGCTGGCCGCCGACGGTTCGGCGCTGCCCCTGGACGAGACGCAGCGGCGCTTCAGCGACGGCACCGCCGCCGGCTGGCTGGAGCGCCACGCGCGGCTCGGACACGCGTTGGCCACGCTGGATGCCGGTCGCGGCCTGCTGACCCTGGGTGCCGCGATCCACTCGGTGCGCGCCGTCTCCGCCGGCGACCTGGCCGAAATCGCCGCGGGTCTGGATCCCGCCACCCCCTTGCACGTGCACCTTTCCGAGCAGCCCGCCGAAAACGAGGCGTGCGTTGCCGCCCATGGGTTGACGCCCACGGCGTTGCTCGGGAGTGCCGGGTTGTTGGGCGGCCGGCTGTCTGCCGTGCATGCCACCCATCTGACGGAATCCGACGTTGTCGACCTGGGCGCGGCGCGCGCAGGCGTCGTCTTCTGCCCCACGACCGAGGCCGACCTAGGCGACGGGATCGGACCGGCCCGCGAACTGGCCGACGCCGGCGCGGTCCTGTCCCTGGGCAGCGACCAGCACGCTGTGCTGGATCCCTATCTGGAACAGCGCTCGCTCGAGCACGGCGAACGGTTGCGCAGCGGCCAACGCGGGCGCTTCTCCCCGGCGCAAATCTCCCGTGCCGCGCGCGAGGGCGGGCTGCGGTCGCTGGGACTCGGGGAGAACGGGGACCACCTGCTGGTGCGCACAGACACCGTGCGCACGATCGGTTCGCGGCCGGCCCAACTGCCCCTGACGGCCACGGCAGCCGACGTCGCGGAAGTCCACATCAACGGGGAACTGGTCGCGACGGACGGGATCCACGTCCGTCTGGGGGACCCCGCCGCCCTGTACGCCGCCTTCTTCGCCGAACACCCGGAGTTTTCATGAGCACCACGCTGATCACCAACCTGTCGGAGATCTTCACGGCCGACGCCGCCCAGTCCACAGTGCGTGATGGCGCACTCCTCATGGACGGCGACCGCATTTCCTGGATCGGGCCGGCCGCGGATGCGCCCGCGGCCGGCACCGTGCTCGACGCGGACGGACGCGCGGCGCTGCCGGGCTGGGTTGACTCGCACACCCACCTGGTCTTCGCCGGGGACCGGGGCGACGAATTCGTCGCCAGGATGGCCGGGCAGGATTATGCCGCCGGGGGGATCGCCGTGACCACCGCGGCCACCACGACGACTCCGGACGACGAACTGTTCGCCCTTGTCGCCCGCCGCGCCGCCGAGGCCGTGGCCGGGGGCACGACGTACCTCGAAACGAAGACCGGATACGGACTGACCGTGGCGGAGGAGACCCGCCATGCCCGGATTGCCGCCGAGGTCGTCGACGCGGTCACCTATTTGGGCGCCCACCTGGTGCCGGCCGGCATGGACGCCCAGGAATACACGGACCTGGTCTGCGGGGAGATGCTTGCGGGCGTACTCCCGCACGTGCGCTTCGCCGACGTCTTTTGCGAACGCGGCGCGTTTGACGAGGCGCAATCGCGGCAGGTGCTCGCGGCGTGTGCGGCGGCGGGGTTGGGGCTGAAGGTCCACGGCAACCAGCTCGGACCCGGCCCGGGGGTGCGCCTGGCCGTGGAGTTCGGCGCCCAGAGCGTGGACCACGTCAACTATTTGGACGCGGCCGACGTCGACTCGCTCGCCGGATCGTGGAGTGGATGGGATCCGGCCACGCGGTCCGGCACCCCCGGCACCGTCGCGACGTGCCTGCCGGCCTGCGACCTCTCGACCCGCCAGCCCCTCGCGCCCGGCAGGGAGCTGTTGGACGCCGGGGTGCGGATCGCGCTGGCCTCGAACTGCAACCCGGGTACTTCCTATACGACGTCGATGGCGTTCTGCGTGGCGACGGCCGTGCTGCAGATGCGCCTGGACATCGGCGAGGCGATCACCGCGGCAACATACGGTGGCGCGCTGGCGCTCGGCGTGCAGGATGAAGTCGGCTCGCTCGAGGTGGGAAAGCGCGCGGACCTGCAGCTGCTCGACGCACCCAGCGTCTCGCATTTGGCCTACCGGCCCGGGATGCGGCTCACCGGCCCCGTTTTCCGGGCGGGTGCGCTGGCGGCGGGTGCGATCTAGCGATCGGCTGGCGCGGCGGCGGTCAGGAGCGGGGCCCGCCGCGTGATAAACAGGAGCCATGGCTAACACCGCATTCAAGGGAACTCCCGTACAGACCATTGGCGACCTGCCCGCGCAGGGCGCCCCGGCCCCGGACTTCACGCTGACGGGAGCGGACCTGACCGACGTCGCCAGCGCCGACCTGGCCGGCCGCCGTCTGGTCCTCAACATCTTCCCCAGCGTCGATACCGGCGTCTGCGCCGCCAGCGTGCGGAAGTTCAACGAGCTCGCCGGCGGACTCCAGAACGCCACCGTGGTCTGCGCCTCGGCGGACCTGCCGTTCGCGCTGGGCCGCTTCTGCGGTGCGGAGGGCCTGGAGAACGTCGTTTCAGCGTCCACCTTCCGCTCCGACTTCGCCGAGGCCTACGGCGTGAAGATGGTCAACGGCCCGCTGGCGGGACTGAACGCACGCTCGGTCGTCGTCGTCGACACCGATGGGACGGTCCTGCACTCCGAACTCGTCTCGGACATCACGGTGGAGCCGAACTACGACGCCGCCATCGCGGCGCTGAACTAACCGCGGCCCTGCAGTAGCGCTTCGAGGCAGGGTCCGTCCGGGAAACCGGGCGGGCCCTGTGCGCTGTTCCGCCGCCCGCTACGATCGTTGGCATGGACAGCACCGGATCCCTTGCCGCCTCCGCGGCCGGCCGCCAAGCCGGCGCGCGGCCGCCGGCGTCCCGCCGCTGGATCGCGTTCGAGATCGCACTGGTCCTCGGATTGTCCCTCGGACAGTCCGCGGTCTACGCCGCGGTCAGCCTCCTGGACAAGTTGAGCCGGGCCCCGCTGGGCGGGCAGACGACCAGCATGAACAACCCGCTGAGCGAGCGTCCCCTCTTCGACCTGACTTACCAAATGTTGGACATCGTGTTCGCCCTGGTCCCCGTGGCGCTGGTTTTCTTCCTATTTGCCCAAGCGGGAACCAATGGGTTCCGGGCCATGGGTCTGGACTTCCGGAGGCCTTGGCGCGATCTGGGGTGGGGTTTCGGGCTGTTCGCCGTGATCGGCGCGGGAACGCTGGGCGTCTACGCCGCGGGCCGGGCTTTGGGGGCGACCACGGCCATCGTGCCGTCCGCCCTGGAACCCTACTGGTGGACCATACCGGTCCTGGTGCTGTCCGCGGTGCGCCACGGCCTCCTCGAGGAAACGGTGGCCGTCGGCTACCTCTTCGACAGGTTGCGCCGTCTGGCGTGGGGCCCGTGGGCCGTGGTGGTCGCCAGCGCGATCCTGCGCGGAAGCTACCACCTCTACCAGGGTTTCGGCCCGTTCGTGGGGAACTTCCTGATGGGGCTGGTCTTCGGGTGGTTGTACCTCAAGTACCGCCGGGTAATGCCCCTGGTCATCGCCCACGCGTTGCTCGATACGGCCGGGTTCGTCGGCTACGCGCTGATCGGACCGGCGATCGGGCTGGGCACCTAGCTCAAGCAGTTCACCTCGGTTAAGCGGCGCGGGCCGGACAGCGGATGTCCGGCCCGCACTTCGTGTCCCGCGGTCCTGTCCGCAAGGTCCCGTCCCGCTACAGCGTGATCGATCCCTTGGGGGTCTCGAAGGTCACGGACATGATGCCCGGCGTCCCGTTGGGCGCCTGCCACTCGACGTCCACTCCCTCCAGGGGGCTCTGCTCCGGCGTTCCCAGCCATTCGCGCACCCGCTCCCTGGAGCCGGCGATGCTGATCCGGGAGATCCGCCCCACCGGCTCCAGCGCGCGAGACGGGTGCAGGTTCTCGGTTCCGTCGTCCCAGCGCAACATGTAGGGCACCTGCGGGTCCGCGATGAGCCCCTTGATGCCGATCTGCTGCCACGTCAGTTCCTGGCCGTCCGGGAACTTCCGGTTCCCGGGAACCGAGGACCGGCCGAGCCGCTCCTCGAAGGGGGCCAGGTCGTCGACGGCGACGCACCAGCCCATCCATCCTCCGCCCATTTCCGACCGCGCACGCACGGCCTGGCCGAACGGAGCCTTGTCAGAGGCCGGGTGCGCGAGCACCTCGACGACCTCCAGGTATTGGTTGTTCAGCAACGGGAAAATGACATTCCGTGTGCCGAACCGGGGATGCACGCCGCCCTTGACGGACTCGATCCCCAGAGTGTCTTTGATGCGGTCGGCGGTGGCCGCCAACCCATCCTGTCCGCAAGCGTATGAAACGTGGTCCAACCTCATGTGCCCATGATGGCACTTTGTGAGGTGCGTCTCGACTTAGGTTGTCCTTACTTGAGCCGAAGGCTGTGTCAAACCCCGTCATATTCGCCGGGCGTCGCTTGCGGGGCGCGGCGGCATCCGCGAAACTGTTCTACAGGTCATGAGTGCCAGCGCGAAACCCCGGTTTGCTGGCCGGCAACCCTCCACTCGCGGTGGGGTGCCCCGGGTGAGGACCGGGCTCGGCGCCAAGCGTGGCGCGGGGCAAGCGCGGGTCGGTTCCGGGCGGCGTCACACTCCGTGTGGCAACTCCGTTTGGTGCGGCCCCTCAGACGAAAGAGGAGCACCACAATGTCCACCAACTGGTCCTTTGAGACGCGCCAGATCCACGCGGGACAAACACCCGACGCGGCAACCGGGGCGCGCGCCCTGCCGATCTACCAGACGACGTCGTTCGTCTTCCCGAGCGCGGAGAGCGCGGCGGCGCGGTTCGCGCTACAGGAACTCGCGCCCATCTACACGCGCATCGGCAATCCCACGGCCGAGGCCGTGGAAAACCGCATCGCCGACCTCGAGGGCGGCGTCGGCGCTCTCCTCCTGGCCTCCGGCCAGGCCGCCACGACCTTCGCGATCCTGAACGTCGCCGAGTCGGGCGACCACATCGTGGCCAGCCCGAGCCTCTACGGCGGGACGCAGAACCTGTTCAAGCACACGCTGCGTCGATTGGGCATCGAGACGACGTTCGTCGAGGATCCCGACAACCTCGAACACTGGCGCGCGGCGGTCCGGCCGAACACCAAGGCCTTCTTCGGCGAGGTGGTTTCGAATCCCCGTCAGGACGTGCTGGACATCGAGGGCCTCGCCGCCGCGGCCCACGAGGCCGGCGTCCCGCTCATCGTGGACAACACGCTGGCGACTCCGTACCTGATCCGCCCCATCGAATGGGGCGCGGACATCGTTGTGCACTCGGCCACCAAGTACCTCGGCGGGCACGGAACCGCGATCGCCGGTGTGATCGTGGACTCCGGCAACTTCGACTTCGCGCGGGACCCCGAGCGGTTCCCGACGTTCAACACGCCGGACGAGTCCTACAACGGGTTGGTGTTCGCCCGCGACCTCGGCGTCGGCGGCGCCCTCGGAGCCAACCTGGCCTACATCCTGAAGGCCCGCGTCCAACTGCTGCGGGACCTCGGTTCCGCGGCGGCCCCGCTGAACGCGTTCCTGATCGCCCAGGGCCTGGAAACGCTGAGCCTGCGTATGGAGCGCCACGTCTCCAACGCGCAGAAGGTCGCCGAATGGCTTCAGGCGCGGGAGTCCGTCCGCTCCGTGGCCTTCGCCGGCCTGCCGTCGAGCCCGTGGTTCGAACGGGGGCGCAAGTACGGACCGCGCGGCACCGGCGCGATCGTCGCGTTCGACCTGGAGGGCGGCGCGGAAGCGGGACAGGCCTTCGTCGACGGGCTGGAACTGCACTCCAACGTGGCCAACATCGGCGACGTCCGTTCGCTGGTCATCCACCCGGCGTCGACGACCCACGCGCAGTTGGGCGAGGCCGAGCGGGCCGCCGCCGGGGTCACTCCCGGGCTGGTGCGGTTGTCGGTCGGCTTGGAGCACGTCGATGACATCATCGCCGACCTGTTGGCCGGGTTCGACGCCGTCCGCCGGGCCGCGCCCTCGGACCTGCAGGCGGCCCGGTGACCCTCGACTTCAACGCGACGTCGGAGCGCGCCGCTCCGAACGCCGTCGGTCCGCGGACCGACGGCGTTCCGCGGACCCTGCGCACCGGCGCCTTCGATTTCGAGACGGGCGGCTGGCTGCCCGAGCTCGTCATCGGATACGAAACGTGGGGCCGGTTGAACGCCGACGCGTCCAACGCCGTCCTGCTGCAGCACGCCCTCACGGGGGACCCGCACGTCGCCCGCGGGGACTCTGACGAACCCGGCTGGTGGGACGGATTCGTCGGGCCCGGCAAGACGTTGGACACCGACCGCTACTTCGTCGTGGCCGCCAACATGGTCGGCGGTTGCAACGGGACCTCCGGGCCGTCCAGCCCGGATCCGGACGGCGCGCCCTGGGGGTCGCGCTTCCCGTTCACCACGGTCCGCGATTCCGTCCGCGCCGAGGCGCGCTTGGCCGACGCCCTCGGCGTCGCCCGCTGGCACAGCGTGATCGGGGGCTCCCTCGGAGGTGCCAGGGCGCTGGAATGGGCCGCCGAGTTCCCCGGGCGGGTCGGGGCGTGCGTGGTCATCGCCGCCGCGGCCGAGGCGAGTGCGGAACAGATCGCCTTCGCGCAGGCGCAGACCGCCGCGATCCGCCTTGACCCCCATTTCGCCGGTGGCGACTACTACGGCGGGACGGCGCCGGTCGCCGGGCTCGGGTTGGCCCGGCGCATCGCCCACATCACCTACCGCTCCGAACCGGAACTCGACGTCCGTTTCGGGCGGCGGCCGCAGCCGGGCGAGGAGCCACTCGGGTCGGCGACCATGGAACGCGGTCGCTACCAGGTCGAGAGCTACCTCGACCACCAGGCGGCGAAGCTGTCGGGGCGGTTCGACGCGAACAGCTACCTGGTGCTGACGGAGTCGCTGATGAGCCACGACGTCGGCCGTGGGCGCGGGGGAGTCGATGCGGCTCTCGCGGGGCTCGGCTCCGTCGAATTCGTCGTTGCGGCGGTCGACAGCGACCGGCTGTACTGGCCGGCGCAGTCGGAGCGGCTGGCGGCCGCGCTGCCCGGACGGCCCGCGGTCCGCTACATCGCTTCTCCGCTGGGGCACGACGGGTTCCTCACGGACATCGAGCAGCTCGACGGGGGGCTTCGCGGATCGCTGTACGGGCAACCGACGCGAAACGATTGAAGCGTCAACCTTGACTGTGGTTCAATGGAACCATGAGCGAATCGTCTTCGAACCCCGTAGTTGTCTGGTCCCGTCCCGAATCGGAGCGGGCCGGAACGCCCCTGCTGGTGGCCTTCCACGGCTATCTGTCCAACGAGGCGGACCTGATGGGGCTCGCCCCGCTGCTCCCGGAGGCGTTCACGATCGCCTCCGTGCGGGCGCCGCACGCGCTCGGCCCCGGGTTCACCTGGTTCCCGCTGATGCACGAGCCCGACTTCTCCGTGGACAAGGTCGAGAAGTCCGTGGCCGATGTCTGGGCGTGGCTCGACACCGTCCGCGGGAACCACTCGTCGGTGACGTTGTTGGGCTTTTCCATGGGCATGGCCGTGGCCACCAGCGCGCTGCGCCACCGCCCGAGCGACGTCGCCGCCGTCGTCGGACTCTCCGGCTTCGCGGTGCCCGCCACGGGCAGCGACTTCTTTGACGACGCCGGGGTCAAGGCCGCCGGCACGCCGCTGTTCTGGGGTCGGGGCCAGGCGGACCAGGTCATCACCGAGGACAAGATCGCGTTCACCCACGACTGGGCGACCGAGAACACCCATCTGACCAAGATGCTCTACGCGGGCATGCAGCACAGCATTTCCCAGCCGGAGATGGGCCACGTCTCCGAGTTCCTGCGCCGGGCCGTCCTCGACGCCCGCGAGGCCCCCGTCGGCTAGGGGACTAGCCCTGTTCGACGACGATGACCTCGCCGTTGACCTCCACGGTGTCTCCGGCGCGGAGCTGGCGCCCCCGGCGCGTCTCGATCTCGCCGTTGACCTTCACCAGCCCGTTCTCCACGAATTCCTTGGCCTGGATTCCGTCCTCCGCCAGGGAGGAAAGCTTCAGCAGCTGGCCGAGGCGGATGGATTCGTCGCGGATCTGAACGGGTGCGGGTTCGGGAATGCTCATGGACCCATCATCCGGCAGTTGGCGCCGTCGCGCGAACGCGGCCGGTTTGCCGCCCCGCCGGCGTGCATCCGCGTAACATGGTGAGTCGATGAGCACCCGGAAACCTGCCCCCACCGCCCCGCACTCCCAGGGCTCCGCGCGCCCCGCAGCGGGATCGATCCCCACGTGGCTCGGCCTCGGCCTCGCGCTCGCGGCGGGAACCATCATTCCCCTCCAGGGCAGGGTCAACGGCGCCCTGGGATTCACGATGGAGGATCCCATCGGCGCGGCGGGCATCAGCTTCGGCGTCGGCCTGACGGTGCTGATAGCCGCGACGGCGTTGCTGCCCCGCGGACGAGCGGGGTGGCGGGCGATGCGCCGGGCGGTCGGTCGCCGGGAGTTTCCCCGCTGGTACCTCGGGGCGGGGGTCCTGGGCGCCTACCTGGTGGTCGGCCAGACCACGTCCGTGCCGCTGATCGGCATCGCACTGTTCACCCTGGCCATTGTCACCGGCCAGACTTTCAGCGGGCTCCTCGTGGACCGCATCGGCTTCGGTCCCGGGGGCCGGCGCCCCGTTTCCGGTTGGCGCCTCGCGGCGTCGGTCCTGATGGTGGGATCCGTCCTGTGGGCCGTGTCCCCGCGCATGGAGGCCACGCAGGTGGCCATCTGGCTCCTTCCGGTGTTGCTGCCGCTCAGCGCCGGGCTCTTCATCGGGTTCCAACAGGCCATGAACGGCGTCCAGGCGGCCACCTACGGAACCCCGATCACAGCGACCCTGATGAACTTCGCGGCCGGGGGCGCCGCGCTCTGCGCCGCGTGGGCGGTGAAGGCCGCCGTCGTCGGGCCCTCCCATCCGTTGCCGACCGAATGGTGGTACTACACGGGCGGGCTATTCGGCGTCGTCTTCATCGCCGTCGGCGCGGTGCTGGTCAGAACGCTCGGCGTTCTCCTCTCGGGTCTGTGCATGATCGCGGGACAGCTCCTCGGATCGCTGGCCCTGGACCTGCTGGTGCCGACGCCGGGAACCATCGTCGAGACGGCGACCGTGCTGGGGACGTTGCTCACGCTCGTGGCCGTCGTCACCGCCGCCCTGCCCGGCATGAGGGGGCGCACGGGCCGCGCCTGAGCGTCCGCCGATGCGCGCCCGCCCGCCCGCCCGCGCTAGGCTGGATGCGAATTGTTCCCCCGTTACGGACCGCAACCAGCGGCCACGTGAACCTTTGGAGTATTAATCTATGGCGCCACAATCCAAGCTCGATCAGGTCATTTCCCTCGCCAAGCGGCGCGGATTCGTGTTCCAGGCGGGTGAGATCTACGGCGGATCCCGCTCCGCGTGGGACTACGGGCCACTGGGCACCGAGTTGAAGGAAAACATCAAGCGGGAATGGTGGCAGACCTTCATCCGCGGGCGCGAGGACATGGTGGGGCTCGATTCCTCCGTCATCTTGCCGAAGGCGGTCTGGGAGGCCTCCGGCCACGTCGCGACGTTCACCGACCCGCTGGTCGAGTGCACCAAGTGCCACAAGCGCCACCGTCAGGACCACCTGCTCGAGGCCTTCGAGGCCAAGAAGAAGCGCGCCCCGCAGGAGGGCATGTCGGAAATCGTGTGCCCGGACTGCGGCACCAAGGGCGCGTGGACCGAACCCCAGCTCTTCTCCGGGCTGGTCAAGACATTCCTCGGCCCCGTGGACAACGAGGCCGGACTGCACTTCCTCCGCCCCGAGACGGCGCAGGGTATCTTCGTGAACTTCAACAACGTGCTCACGGTCTCGCGGAAGAAGCCGCCGTTCGGCATCGGCCAGATCGGCAAGGCGTTCCGCAACGAAATCACCCCCGGAAACTTCATTTTCCGCACCCGCGAGTTCGAGCAGATGGAGATCGAGTTCTTCACCGCGCCCGAGGACGCCGAGGGATGGTTCAAGGAGTGGGTGGAGATCTGCTGGGCCTGGTTCATGGACCTGGGCATCAACCCCGAGAACATGCGACGCTTCGACGTCCCTGAGGACGAGCGCGCCCACTACTCGGCCGGGACGATCGACTTCGAGTACAAGTTTGGCTTCCAGGGATCCGAGTGGGGCGAGCTCATGGGCGTCGCCAACCGCACGGACTACGACCTCGGCTCGCACAGCAAGGGGTCCGGCACCGAGTTGAGCTTCTTCAACCAGGCCTCGGGCGAGCGCTTCACGCCGTACGTCATCGAGCCGTCGTTCGGTCTCACCCGCTCGATGATGGCCTTCCTCGTGGACGCATACACCGAGGACGAGGCTCCGAACGCCAAGGGCGGCGTCGACAAGCGCACCGTCCTGCGCCTGGATCCGCGTCTGGCTCCGGTCAAGGCGGCCGTGTTGCCGCTGAGCCGCAACGAGGAGCTCTCGCCCAAGGCCAAGGCGCTGGCCTCCGAGCTGCGCAAGCACTGGAACATCGACTTCGACGACGCCGGGGCGATCGGCCGTCGGTACCGCCGCCAGGACGAGATCGGCACGCCGTTCTGCATCACGGTCGACTTCGACACCCTCGAGGACAATGCGGTGACGATCCGCGAACGCGACACCA
Source organism: Arthrobacter arnarulunnguaqae (assembly GCF_051262515.1). Classification (NCBI taxonomy): domain Bacteria; kingdom Bacillati; phylum Actinomycetota; class Actinomycetes; order Micrococcales; family Micrococcaceae; genus Arthrobacter; species Arthrobacter arnarulunnguaqae. The sequence continues at coordinate 83,306 of NZ_JBIMER010000001.1, forward strand.
TGTCGCAGGAACGCGTGGCGCTTGACCAGGTCAAGTCCTACCTCGCCGCACGCCTGCTGGGCGCATAGCACGGGAACCGGCGCCGGGCCCGCCGAAGATCATCGGCGGGCCCGGCGCGTTCCACAGCAAGATCTACACAGGAGCAGAATGACCAACCTGAACTACCGCCCATGGCGCGACGGCGACGACCTGGCGCTGCTGCAGCTCTGGGGGGACCCCTCGACCCCGCAGGCCCACATCGACCGCACTATGCTGCGTCCCTCCTCGGACGACCCGTGGGCACGCACGCTGGTGGCCGACGACCACGGCGTCCCCGTCGCGGCGGCCACGGTCTTCGAATCCTCGCTGCATCCGGACCGGCTGTGGTTCTTCGCCGAGGTCGCGTCCGGCCACCGCCGCCAGGGAATCGCCACGGAGCTGCTGCGGCGCCTGCGTGCCGAACCGGCGCCGTCGGGCGTCACCGCGCTGAAGTCCCGGTACACCGTCGAGGGCGCGGAGGCCGAGGCTGCGCACGCCTTCACCGGCGCGGTTGGCCAGAAGCCCATTCAGCGTTCGCGCGCCGTCGTGGTGGAACCCGGTGGGCTGAAGCTCCCGACGTTCGACGAGGAGGGCCTCACGCTCGAGGAATCGGCCACGGGATCCGTCGAGCTCACGCAGCTGGTTGCCGACTTCTACAATGCGGTGCACGACTGGGACCGATCCGAGATGACACTGGGCCGGGCACAGACCATGCTGCTCGGCGACGCGACGGGGGCCAAGGGCGCCGTCGTCCTGCGCGACAAGCCCAAGGAACTCGGCGGGAAGATCCTCTCGTTCGCCGTCAGCTACGAGCCCGACCGCGTCGACGCCCCGGCGGACGTGCTGATGGGCTGGGACCCGTCGCTGTCCGACGCCTCCGCGCGCGAAGCGCTGGTCAACCTTCTGGCCATGTTGGCGCACCAGTACCCGGTCAAGCTCGAGGTGGACGACGCGATGGTCCCGCTCCACGACCTCGTAGATTCGTTGATGGCGGCCGGCCAAGCGACCGTGGTCACCACCACGCACATCGTCAGCACGGACTAGGGGAGCAGGGTGGGGCACAGCCACGGGCACGGCGGAGAGACCATCGCGGATCCGGTTCGCCGGCGTCGCGCCACCATCATCCTCGCCTCGATCCTGTTGCCATTGGCGCTGCTGACCGGTGTCGGCGTCCTCGCGTTGTGGCCCGGTCCGGCCGAGGACCGCGTGACGCTCGGCGATCCGTACTCGGCGGCCGCCGGCGTCGTTTTCACGACCGGTACCGTGCAGAAAACGGTCCTCGAGGAGTGCCCGTCCGCGGGCGCGACGGAGGACGCCGGGGGAACGGCCCAGCAGTGCGAGGTGTCGTATGTCCTGCCGTCGGCAGGCGGGAGCGCGGTCCCCGTCGAGGTTCCGCCCGAGATCGTGGCGTCCGACGGCGTGTCGGCGGGAGACCAGGTACGGTACCTGGACCTGCGTGGGGCCGTGACGGGCTCCGCGGCGCCGTACGTTTTCGTGGATTTCGTCAGGACCGCACCCATTTTGCTGCTCGCGACGCTGTACGCCGTCGTCGTCTGTGCCGTGGCGCGGTGGCGCGGCTTCCGGGCCCTGCTGGGGCTGGGTGGTGCCTACGCGGTGTTGTCCGCATTCATGCTCCCTGCGCTGGTCGAGGGCAAGCCGCCGCTGTTGGTGGGACTGGTCGGATGCTCCGTGATCATGTTCGCCGTGCTGTATTTCGCACATGGATTCACCGCGCGCACCACGACGGCGCTCTTGGGAACGCTGTTCGGACTGCTGGTCACGGCGCTGCTGGCGGCGTGGGCGACCGGCGCCGCCCACCTCACCGGTGTCGGCGACGACAACGCCTACACGCTGATCAACCAGGTTCCGCAACTCAATCTTTCCGGCGTCATCCTGTGTGGTCTACTGGTCGCCGGACTGGGCGTGCTGAACGACGTGACGATTACACAGTCGTCCGCGGTCTGGGAGTTGGCCGAGGCGTCTCCCCATCGGCCCGCGGGGGAGCTGTTCACCTCGGCCATGCGCATTGGACGAGACCATATTGCGTCCACCGTGTATACGATCGCCTTCGCCTATGCCGGAGCCGCGTTGCCGGTCCTGATCCTGGTGAGTCTGTACGATCGGGCGCTGCTCGATACGTTCACGAGTGGCGAGTTGGCCGAGGAAGTGGTCCGGACACTCGTCGGTTCCATCGGGCTGGTGTTGGCCATCCCCGTGACGACGGCGATCGCGGTGGCGGTCGTGAAGGCGGTGGGCCATGGCAGGGGCCGCCGCGGTACGGCGGCCGCACCCAACGCTCCGGACGGTGCCACCGGCCCGAGCGAGGAACGAACCGCCGGCGTCGCTGCGTGGGACGCGGATCCGACCGTCCCGACGCAGCGCGCCCGCCGCCCTGTCCCGTCCCCACCGGTTCGGCGAGACCGCGCGAAATTGTCGAGTCCCCCTGAAAGTCCGGGCGGTCTCGAGAAATAGGGGCGGTGTCGATGGGTGGTGCCGCCAGCCAGCGGGCACGTTTCCACCGACCGCATCTACTGTTCGCCGATTTGCGCCGTCTTGAGACAATGGGGGGGTGACCGTTATTTCCTCCGATTCCCACACGCCTGCGAAGCTCGAGTTGCCGCCCCTGAGGCTGGGCAAGCTCGTCGTCGACGTGCCCGTGGTGCTCGCGCCGATGGCGGGCATCACCAACAAGGCCTTCCGCCGCCTATGCCGCGAATACGGCGGCGGTCTTTACGTGGCCGAAATGGTCACTTCCCGTGCCCTCGTGGAGCGCAACGACATGTCCATGCGCATCATCTCCCACGATGAGGACGAATCGGTCCGTTCTGTGCAGCTTTACGGCGTCGATCCCAAAACCGTGGGCGCCGCCGTCCGCATGCTGGTCGACGAGGACCGCGCGGACCACATCGATCTCAACTTCGGTTGCCCCGTCCCCAAGGTAACCCGCCGCGGAGGAGGGTCTGCGCTCCCTTGGAAAACCGACCTGTTCACGGCGATCGTCCAGGCGGCTACGCGTGAGGCCGCACGCGGCGACATTCCCTTGACGATCAAGATGCGCAAGGGTATCGACGACGACCACCTCACATTCATCGAGGCAGGCAAGATCGCCCGGGACGCGGGCGTGGCCGCGGTGACACTGCACGGACGCACGGCCAGCCAGTTCTACTCCGGCAAGGCGGACTGGGCCGCCATCGCGGAACTCCGCGAGGCACTGCCGGACGTTCCCGTGCTTGGAAACGGCGACATCTGGAGCGCCGAGGACGCATTGCGCATGGTCGAGCAGACCGGAGTCGATGGCGTCGTTATCGGCCGTGGCTGCCAGGGTCGCCCGTGGCTGTTCGGTGACCTCCAAGCCGCTTTCGAGGGCTCGGACCATCGGTTCCGCCCGGGCCTCAAGGAAGTGGCCGACAGCTTCCACCGCCATGCCGAACTCCTCGTCGACTACTTCGCGGACGAAGGCAAGGCCCTGCGGGACATCCGCAAGCACGTCGCCTGGTACTTCAAGGGCTACATGGTCGGCGGTGAGTTGCGTGCGGCGCTGGCTTCCGTGCCGAGTCTCGAGGTACTGCGTGAACTCCTCTCGCAGCTCGACGCCGATGCGCCCTACCCGGGAGTCGACGCAGAAGGCCCCCGCGGGCGCGCGGGTTCGCCCAAGCGAACGACCCTGCCGGACGGCTGGCTGAACAGCCGAGAGTTGAGCGCGGACCACAAGTCGATGATCGCGGCGGCGGAGCTGGATGTCTCCGGTGGCTGATCCCCGCGCGGAGCGGACCGACGGCGCGGTGTCCCGACTCGCGCCGGGCTACACGCCCTACGACGAGGAACGATGGGTTCCCGAACCGCCTAAGAAGGCGTACCGGACCAGTTTCGAGCGCGACCGGGCGCGCGTCCTCCATTCCTCGGCCTTGCGCAGGTTGGGCGCGAAGACGCAAGTAGTCGCCCCGTATTCCGACGACTTCGTCCGCACGCGGCTCACCCACTCGCTTGAGGTCGCGCAGGTGGGCAGGGAACTCGGGGGAACACTCGGTTGCGACCGCGATGTCGTCGACACGGCGTGCCTTGCGCACGACCTTGGGCACCCTCCATTCGGCCACAATGGCGAGAAGGCCCTCAACAAGCTCTCCCAGAACATCGGAGGCTTCGAGGGCAACGCCCAGACCCTGCGCCTGCTCAGCAGGCTCGAAACCAAGACGTTCCGACACACGGGAGATTCGGCCGGCCTGAACCTCACGAGGGCGACCCTTGACGCCGCAACGAAGTACCCCTGGCGACGCGTCGACGCGCCCATGAAGAACGGCAAGACGACGAAGAAATTCGGTGTCTACGAGGACGACCGACCGATCTTCGACTGGCTTCGCTCCGGCAACGACGACGGGGCGCACGGGGCCGCCTCCGAGCCTCGCCAGACGTGCATCGAGGCCCAGGTCATGGACCTCGCCGACGATATCTCCTATTCCGTGCACGACGTTGAGGATGCCATCGTTGCGGGCCGATTCCAGCTGCGCTGGATCCGGGATCCGGACCAACGGGCGAGAGTGGTCGATTACACGCGCCGCTGGTACCTGCCGGACGAGTCCGACGACACGATCGACGCCGCTCTGGCGCGTCTCGAGGCCACCCCGGAGTGGGTGCCCCACACCGACGGGTCACGCCGAGCCATGGCCGCGCTGAAGGACATGACCAGCCAATTCATCGGCAGGTTCTCCCAATCCGCTTTGGACGCCACCCGCGCGGAGTTCGGGCCCGACCGGCTGACCAGGTTCAACGGGCGACTGCTGGTTCCGGTCGAGACAGAGCACGAGATCGCCGCCATGAAGGGCCTTGCGACCGCCTACGTCATGACCAGCGAGGAACGGCAGCCGATCTACCAGCGCCAACAAGAGGTGTTGGCCGACCTCGTGGGCCTGCTTGAGGAAACCGGCGACCGCTACCTGGAGCCGATGTTCGCCGCCGACTGGAGGGATGCCGCCGACGACGCCGGACGGCTCCGCGTCGTCATTGACCAAGTTGCCTCACTGACGGATGGCTCCGCCATTGAATGGCACGCGACGCTGGTTCAAGGGCATTCGTTCAGCAGCGAACTGTTCTGATTTTGGACGTCGTCCGAGGGGCCTGCGGGCGTCCAAAACGTCCCGTCCGCCAACTAGACTGGACGCCATGGCCGGCCTGATCAAACGCGAAGACATCGATGAGGTCCGCTCGCGCACCGACATCAAGGAAGTCGTCGACGGCTATGTCACGCTGCGCTCCGCCGGCGTAGGTTCCTTCAAGGGTCTATGCCCTTTCCACGACGAGCGCAGCCCGAGCTTCCATGTCCGGCCGCAAGTGGGAACCTTCCACTGTTTCGGTTGCGGCGAAAGCGGCGACGTCATTGCGTTCATCCAGAAGATGGACCACACCACCTTCAGCGAAACCGTCGAACGCCTGGCGGGACGGATTGGTTTCGAGCTTCGCTACGAGGACGGAGGGCACGGCCCGAACAGGCAGGAAGTCGGACGCCGTCAGCGGCTGCTCGATGCCCACAAGGTCGCGGAGGAATACTTCCACGGACAGCTCGCGAGTCCCGAAGCCGAGACCGGTCGTAAGTTCCTCACCGAGCGCGGCTTCGACGAGTCCGCGTGCGCCCACTTCGGCGTGGGCTACGCCCCAAAGGGCTGGGACGCACTGCTTAAGCACCTGAGGCACAAGGGCTTCCAAGAGGAGGAGCTCAAACTCACCGGGATGTTCTCCGAGGGCAACCGTGGAATCTACGATCGCTTCCGTGGTCGTTTGATCTGGCCCATTCGGGATCTCAGCGGCGCGACGATCGGTTTCGGAGCGCGCAAGCTCTACGAGGACGACCAGGGTCCGAAGTACCTCAACACACCCGAGACGCAGCTCTATAAGAAATCACAGGTGCTCTACGGAGTGGACCTGGCCAAACGGGAAATCACGAAAAACCGCCAGATCGTCGTCGTTGAGGGTTACACGGACGTCATGGCGTGCCACCTCTCCGGCGTCGGGACCGCGGTGGCCACCTGCGGCACGGCCTTCGGCACGGACCACATCAAGATCGCACGTCGATTGCTCCAGGACGATGGCACCGGGGGAGAAGTGGTTTTCACGTTCGACGGCGACGCCGCAGGACAGAAGGCCGCCCTGCGGGCGTTCGAGGAGGACCAGCGGTTCACCGCGCAGACGTATGTGTCAGTTGAACCCAGCGGCGCGGATCCCTGCGAGCTGCGTCAGCGGCGCGGTCCCGAGGCCGTGCTCGAACTGATCGCATCCAAGCGTCCGCTGTTCGAATTCGCCATCAAGGTCGGGCTGAAGCGGTTCGACCTCAACACCGTGGAGGGCCGCGTCCAGGCCCTGCGGGCATCCGCGCCCATCATCGCCGCCATCCGCGACTCGGCCATGCGTCCTGCCTACGCGCGTGAGTTGGCCGGCTGGCTGGGCATGGACATGGACGACGTCAACCGCGCCGTCGGCGCGGCCGCCAAACGGCTCCGCGACGGTGCCGGCGAACCGGGCGGGAGTGGCGGCCCCAGGAACGGCGATGCCAAGAGCGACGGCGGTAGGAGCGACAACGGTAGGAGCGACAACGGCCGGAACGACGCCGGCCGGAACGACGCCGGAGCGCTACAGCGCGGCGCCGGAAGCCGGCAGCAGAGCGAAGCCACGCGGCAGCGAAATCAGGGGGGACACGGTGACGACGCGGCCCCGGGGGATAGGGGGGAACGGGGCGAATCCCTCGCCCGTCCCGATCCCCGGGACCCGGTGGCGCGGATGGAGCGGGAGTCCTTGGAGGTGGTGCTCCAGCAGCCAGGAATGCTCACGCCCGAGCAATGGCAGGCGTTCTACGACGCACGGTTCACCGCCCCCGTTCATGTCCTCATCCATGATGCCATCCGGGCCGCCGGCGCGGCCGGGGCGACCCCGGCGCACTGGGTCGAGACGATCCGCCAGGAAGTGCCCGATCCGGTGCGGTCCTTTGTCTCCGAGCTGGCGGTTATGCCGTTGCCGGCCCACTCCGACGATGCCTTGGCGGGCTACTGCAGGGACATCATGAACAGGCTTTTCGAACTGCAGATCACCCACTTCAAGGCGGAGAAGATCGGACAACTCCAGCGGATGGACCCTTCCGCGGACCCCGCGGCGTTCCAACGGATCAACCGCGAACTGATGGAGTTGGAGCTGCGCCGCCGCTCTCTGCGGGCGGAATAAACCCGCCGGATTGGTGGGATTTAGGCGTCGCTCGCGTGCTCTTGTATAGTCGTATCCGTTGCCTTCCCCCGTAGCTCAATTGGCAGAGCATTCGACTGTTAATCGAAGGGTTACTGGTTCGAGTCCAGTCGGGGGAGCCACTCTCGAAGTCCCCGTTCCCGCAAGGGGGTGGGGACTTCGCCGTTTCCGCCCGAGGCGACCGCCGCCCTCGCGTGAATCCCATGGCGGCGGACGCCGTCCCGCCCTACGATGGGCACGTGGAGTGGCTGGCGGGCACCGACTACGAGGTTGCGCGGGAAATCCTGCAACGCGGTGTGGCCGCGTTATACGTCGTGGCGTTCGTCTCCACCCTCAACCAGTTCCGTGCCCTTCTGGGCGAGCACGGGCTGATGCCGGTACCCGCCTTGCTGGATCGCGGAGGTGCCCGAGGTCCAACGGTATTCAGCCGCTGGGGCTATTCGGACCGGAAGCTCGTCCTGGTGTGCGCCCTCGGAATCCTGATCGCCTCGGCCCTGGTGGCCGGGCTGCCGCAACTCGGGCCGCCGTGGCTTCCGCTCGCGGCATTCCTCGCCCTGTGGGGCCTGTACATGTCGATCGTGAATGTCGGCCAGGTGTTCTACGGCTTCGGCTGGGAGATGCTCCTGCTCGAGGCCGGATTCACGGTCGGGTTCCTCGGCTCGCAGCAGGTCCCGCCGCCTGCGCCCATCCTCGTCCTCATTGCATGGCTGGTGTTCCGCCTCGAGTTCGGGGCAGGCATGATCAAATGGCGCGGGGACCCCGCCTGGCGCAACCTGACGGCCCTCTACTACCACCACGAGACCCAACCCATGCCGGGTCCCCTCAGCCGGCGAGCGCACCTGATGCCGAAGTGGTGGCACCGTGCCGAGGTGGCGGGCAACCACGCGGCCCAGCTGGCGGTGCCGTTCCTCCTGTTCCTGCCGCAGCCGATCGCGTCCATCGCTGCGGGGACCATCATCTTCACCCAGCTCTGGCTGGTCGCCACCGGAAACTTCGCCTGGCTGAACTGGATCACCATCGTCCTGGCGTTCTGCGCGGTGGGCGATCCGGCGGTGCACGCCGTTGTTCCCGTTGTCCCCGCCGATCTCGGCACGCCGTCCGAGGCGCCCGTGTGGTGGAACATCGTCGTCGTGGCCGGCTCGGTGCTTATTGTGGTCGCCAGCGTGCCGGCGCTGCGTAACCTGTTCTCCCGGAACCAGTTGATGAACGCCAGCTTCAACCGTTGGCAAATCGGCAACGCCTATGGGGCGTTCGGCTCGGTCACCCGCGAGCGTATCGAGATCGTCGTCGAGGGAACACTCGACGACGCAGCCTCCCCGGGGGCCACATGGCTGGAATACGAGTTCAAGGGAAAGCCAGGCGACGTGGACCGCCGCCCGGCGCAGTTCGCCCCCTACCACCTGCGGCTGGACTGGCTCATGTGGTTCCTCCCGCTGGGTACGGTCCACCAGCGTTGGTTTTACGCCTTCCTCGGTAAGCTCCTGGATGCCGACCCGGCGACGCTGCGCTTGCTGTGCCGCGACCCGTTCGACGGCGCGGCGCCGCGGTTCGTCCGCGTTTGGGCCTACCGTTACCGCTTCGCCTCCACTGCGCAACACCGGGAAACCGGGGCACACTGGGTCCGGGACCGCGCGCGTCTGGTGATCCCCGCCGTGGGCGGCGGCTAGGCGCGTCCTGCGCTATGAGTTACGGCCGCGCGCATGGATGGCCCAGACGGCGTCGTACCCGTTGTCGACGGCGAGGACATCGTCGACGAGGTTCACCGCGTTGCAGACGTGGTTCGGAATCAGGGAAAGCGCCGCGCCGGGTGGCGGGACCGCCGTGTCCGTCGCGGGCCAGTCGATGGTGGCATGGTGCTCGGACAGGGCGACGACGCGGGCCGCCGGATGGCCGGCCACACGTCCGTAGCCTGTGGTCCAGTCGGGCCGGTCGGCTCCGAGGACCTTGCTGCCGGCATCAACGACCACCAGGTGGCCGCGTACGTCGACGACGGTGGCGGCGACCGTCAGTGCCACAGATTCCTCGGTGCAGGTGCCGGATTCAATCTGCTGCGCGTCGTTGTAGACGTAGACGCCCGGGCGGAGTTCGTTGACCGCTCCCGGCGTGTGGCGGCGCGCGGTGGGTGTCGACCCGCCGCTGACCACTGGACATTCGATGCCGGCAACGGCCAGTGAGGCGGCCGCCGCCCCCAACGCCCTGGCCTCGTCGGTCGCGGCTTGCAGAGCCCTGCCGGGTCCGTAGCCGTGGCCCGGGAACGTGAACACGCCGTCGATCCGTAGGCCCGCTTCGCTTGCCGCGGCTGCGATGCGGCTGGCCTCCTCCGGAACCGTTCCGCTGCGGTGGTGGCCGCTGTCCACCTCGATGCGCACACCGAGCAGGCCGGCGTCGCCTCCCAGAGCCGATCCCAAGGCGCGTGCCCCCGACTCCGTGGCCACGCCGACCACGACGCGTGCCTCCCGGACCAGCGTGCGGAGCCGCCGGCCCTTGGCTTCGTCGACCCACAGGGGGTACGCGATGAACAGGTCGTCGAACCCTCCGCCGGCGAACACTTCGGCTTCGCCGAGGGTGGCCACGCTCAGGCCGACGGCGCCGGCCTCCAGCTGGAGGCGTGCGACGTCGAGGCTCTTGTGGGTTTTGGCGTGCGGACGCAACGCGACACCGGCACCGGCCGCGAACTCGGCCATGGAGGCGATGTTCTGCCGCAATACACGCGTGTCCACGGCCAGGTAGGGAGTGGAGCGGGTCATGGGGGCCTCTCTGTTGGCGGCGTGGGGCGCGTTCCCTCGTCTAATCCGTCGCCCCCACACCATCCGAAAACGTCTAGGGACACCAACCTAACCAGTGCCGCATGCGAAACCTAGCGTCGGTTCCGGGACTCCCCGTGTCCGCGGACCGGGGACTAGTCTGGTAGCGAACCGCTGTGGCGGGCACGATCGGCGCCCGGGCACGGACGCCCGGGCACGGAGTACGTGGGCTGGCGCCCACTCGACGGAAGGACACACGATGTCGGTCTTGATGGCTCGCACTTCCAGCCCCGAGGGACAGGCGGCCGTCGCCGCCGCCGGCGACTTGTTGGAGGTCGCCCGGACAGAAGACGTCTCCGCCATCGTGGTGGACATCAAGCGACGCAGTCCGGTGGGGAAACTCCTGCTCGGGCCCAACGCGCAGGAGATCCTCCTCGGCGCGTCCGTCCCGGCGATAGCGGTTAAAGCCGCCGGAAACGCCTAATTGGCCGACTCCGGGGGAAAGCGGCGCCGGCTCGGTTGGCTATGGCTCCTGATCGGTTCCGCGGTTCTCACGCAGTCGACGCTGAACCTCGTCAGGCCCATGACCAGCTACAAGCTGCTCGAATTGGGCGCGGACGCCACGGTCGTCGGCGCGGTGACGGCGGTCTACGCCGTCCTTCCGCTGTTCCTGGCGGTGTGGCTGGGCAAGGTCAGCGACCGAATGCCGTCTTTGCGGATCCTGCTGGCCGGAGGAGCCCTGCTATTGTCGGCCGGCGCCGGCATCCTCGCGGTTGGGTCCTCCCTTTGGGCGCTCGGTATCGGCAGTGCGATCCTGGGCGTCGGGCACCTCATGTACACCATCGCCGGGCAAAGCGCCGTGGCCCGGCACTCGCGGGAGAGCGAGCTGGACGCGGGGTTTGGCTGGTTCACCGCGGCCTTCGCCGCCGGACAGTTGATTGGGCCGCTGGTCGGCGGGGCCATCGTGGGCACCGCCCCGCTGGGGGATCCGCAGCGCGTGGCCGGCATCGACGTCGCCATGTGGCTTGGCGTCGTTCTGTCCCTGTTGGCGCTTCCCCTGATGCTCGCCAAACCACACCTTCCCGGCGCCGCCGCGCGACGGGCGCGGGACGCGCGCGCCGAGGGAAAACCGCGTGAGGGGGCGCCCAGCGTAGCCGGGATCCTCCGGGTCCCCGGCATGCCCTCGCACATGTTGGCAGGGTTGGCGCTTCTGGCCATGATAGACATTCTGGTCGCGTTCCTGCCCGTGGTGGGCGAACGGGCCGGGGTGGCGCCGCTCTGGATCGGCGTCCTGCTCGCGGTGCGCGGTGGTGCCACGATCCTCTCGCGTGTCTTCCTGCCGGCGCTCGCCCGGAAATGGCGGCGCGAGTCACTGGTGCTGGTCAGCCTCTTTGGTTCGGCCGTGGCGCTGGCCATTCCGCCGCTGGTGATGGAACACGTATGGATCGCGGCGGCCTGCCTCGCAGTCGGCGGCTTCCTTTTGGGACTGGGACAGCCCTTGACGATGACCCTGGTCTCGCAGTCGGTTCCCGCGTCGTGGCGAGGCTCGGCCCTTGCGGTGCGGCTCATGGGCAACCGGTTGGGCCAGGTGGCCATGCCGCTGTTGGCAGGCGTGGCGGCGGCCCCCTTGGGTCCGGCTGGGGCCATCTGGTTCAGCTGCGCGGTGCTGGCGGTCTCCGGTGTCGAGAAGCTGTCACCCGGCCACCGACGGCGCGGCGGGTAGCGGGCAGAAGGGTGCGGCCGCCGGATTTCGGGATCCGTGCGTGCCCTGCTAAAGTTTTACTCGCTTCATTCCCCCGTAGCTCAATTGGCAGAGCATTCGACTGTTAATCGAAGGGTTACTGGTTCGAGTCCAGTCGGGGGAGCACACGGATAGGGCCCCGCCGCTTGGCGGGGCCCTATCGCGTTCCGGGCTTGCGCCGTAGCCACCCCCGGCGCGCCGATGCAACTGTGGCCGCACCTCGATCGGATGGGCCTCCCTGACCGGGCATGATGGTAGTTTTGAAATGCATTGGCCCGCCCGGGCCGAACAGGATGGAGGCTCACGATGGCAGGAAGCACACCTGAACGACGACCGTCTTCCCTGGCGGGATTGGCCAAGGTCGCCGGCAGGCTCGTTCCCAGACAGCTGAACGACGAGATCCAACTTGCCATCGAGCAAATGAAGGCGAAGGGCATCCAGGTGGGCATCGCCGCCGCCATTGCGGCCGTGGCACTGGTGTTCGTTGCACTGCTTGTCGTTGCACTGCTCGTCGCGGGCATCTTGGGCCTCGGGCTGGTTGTGGATCCCTGGTTGGCGGCCCTGCTGGTCGCGGCTTTGCTGCTCGTGTTGGCCGCAATCCTCGGACTCATCGGCTACAGCCGCGTCAAGAAGGCGCTTCCGCTTGTTCCGGAGGACGCCATGCGCGGCATTAAGCACGACCTCGGAATCCTCAAGGAGGGTTCGTCGTTCGATCCGTCCACGCTGGACGAGGAAAAGCCCAAGGACGAGAAGCCGAAAAAGGATAAGGAAGACAAGGACAAGAACCCACCGGTTCCCTATGCCGAACTCCTCCACCGTTCCAAGCAACGTCGCGAGCATCTCACGCGGGTACGTGACCGCCTAGGTCCCAAGCTCGACATGAAGGCCCGCGCGAGCGACGGTGTGCACCGCGCATCGGCCTTCGCCGAGGCCAAAAAGGGGCAGGCGGCGGCGAGCCTGTCGCAGAAGGCTCCGGCCGGCGACGACACGGCACGGCTGCTCCGGGAGAAATGGCAGCCCCTGGCCGTCATGGCGGCGTCCCTCGTGGCGCTCGTTGCCTTCGTGAGGCAGCTCGTCAGGCGCTAGGTGCCCGTCGGGCCACTGCCGTAACCAACCAACTGCCGTGACCGAGGGAAGGGGGGACCGGTGAGGTTCATCGGCGCCGGGCAGCGCGACGACGTCGTTTACCGTGAGCTCCGCACCTTCTGGACCGTTCCCAACCTGATCACCGTCGGCAGGTTCCTGCTGGTTCCCGTCTTCGTTTGGCTTGTTGCAGTCCAGGATTTTGGCTGGGCGACCGTCATACTGGTGGTCCTGGGCGCCACCGATTGGGTGGACGGCTATCTGGCCCGTCGCCTCAATCAGGTTTCGACGGTCGGCAAGTGGCTCGACCCCTTGGCCGACAGGCTGGCACTGATCACCGTGGCCGCGACTTTCGTCATCGCGGGAATAGCGCCCGCGTGGCTGGTGTACGCAATCGTGGTCCCCGACATCGTCCTGATCGCCAACGCCATGCTGCTTTTCGGCGGCAGCCCCAACCTGCCCGTCAGCAACCTGGGCAAGATCCGAACCGCCCTCCTGCTGGTGGGAACGCCGCTGCTCCTCCTGGACCGCGTGGACGGGATCGCCGCCCCGGCACTAGGCGTGGTGGCGACGGCGGTGCTCGCCGTCGGATGCCTGCTCCACGTCATTGCCGCCATCGGGTACCTTATTGCCGCGCGCCGCAAGGCCAATGCCCTGCGCACCGGGAAAAAATGGTCTGGGTAGCGGTATCCTGCGCGGTTGTGGCCGCGTTTTTCCTCGCCTTCGGAACGCAGCGCCAGGGGAGCGCCGTTCGCGCCAGCAGCGGAGGCCTCAGCGTGACCTCGCGTGGCATGCTGCGGCTGCTGCGGAACCCGCGATGGGTCCTCGGGCTGGTCCTGCTGGTGATCGGCATGTCCCTGAACGTCTACGCGCTGGCTTCGGCCCCGTTGACCGTGGTCCAGCCGATCGGTGCCATAGCCCTGGTCATCACCACTGTCGTCAACGCGCGCGAACAATCCATACGGATCAACCGCCCGACGGTCCTGGCCATTACCGCATGCATGGCGGGGAGCATCGGGTTCGTCCTACTGGCCATCAATGTCACCCGCGAGAACCACGGAGTGAGCACCGGCCAACAAGCCACCACAATCATGCTGCTCGCGGTCGTCGTCGTGGCCTTTGGAGGCGTCGCCGCGGCCTTCCGCCACCGGTTGAACGCCTTCTTCTACATCATGGGCGCGGGGGTACTCTTCGGGTTCGTGGCGGTGCTGGTGCGGACGTTGGCGATCTCGCTCCTGGATCCCAACGGGCTGTTTCTGGGAAACGTCTCCTGGTACCTGGTGGTGGCCGTCGTCGTCGCCGGGCTCCTCGGCACGTACTTCGTGCAGAACGCCTATTCCAGCGGACCGCCGGACCTGGTCATCGCCGGGCTGACCGTCGTGGATCCGATCGTCGGGATCGCGATCGGCATCGGCATCCTCGGGGAACTCCAACCCGACGTGCATCCGGTGACGGCGATGTCCATGGCCGGTGCCGCAACCATTGCTATCGTGGGGGTCGTCGCCCTGTCGCGGCACCACCCCGATGTCCTGCAACGGCAAGAGGAAGCGCGCCGCAAGAAGGCGGCGGGCCTCCTCTACCCGTAGCCACCGGTGGGTGCATACGGCCGATTAAGGGGTCGTTCCACGGCCGGCGACACCACGATGCCCCATGACAAGGAGTTCCCACCACGTGACCGGTGAACAGCCACTCAAGATCCTGATCGCCGCGGACACCTATCCTCCCGACGTCAACGGGGCGTCCGTGTTCTGCCACCGGCTCGCGACGGCCATGGCCAAGCGCGGCCACGAGGTGCACGTCGTGGCCGCCAACAGCGAGTCCGGACCCGAGACCACGGAAGTGCTTCCGGAGGCGACGGTCCACCGACTGAGGTCGCACGCCGTTCCCACGCACGAGTCCTACCGGCTCTGCACGCCCTGGAGCGCCAGCCGGGCCGTTGGGCGCATCCTGGATGAGGTGCGTCCAGATGTCGTGCACGTCCAATGCCATTACATGGTCGGCCACGCGGCCATCAACGAAGCGAAAAAACGGGGCATCCGGACGATCGCCACCAACCACTTCATGCCGGAGAACCTCGATCCCTTCCTGCCGTTTCCGAAGTGGTTCAAGCGCGTCGTCGCCAAGAACTCGTGGCGGGACATGGGACACATCATGGGCAGGGCGGACGTCGTCACCACCCCGACGCCGTTGGCGGCTCGGGCGATGAAGCAGCAGGCCCGCCTCGGCAAGGTCCTGCCCCTGTCCAACGGAATCGACTCCAGCCTGTACGAACTGGCGCCGGACGAATCGGTGGAGAAACGCGAGTGGCCGGTTGTCCTGTTCGTCGGGAGACTCGCGGTGGAGAAGAACGTCGATGTGCTGATCGACGCAATCGCCCGGAGCGCCACCGTCCCCGCTCCCCACCTCGAGGTCGTCGGCGGCGGCGAACAGCGCGCGCACCTGGAGCGCCACGCGGCGGAGCGGGGCGTGGCGGACCGCGTCCACTTCCATGGGCACGTGGACGATGCCGAGCTCCGGCGTGCCTACTTGCGCTGCGACGTGTTCTGCCAGCCCGGCACGGCCGAACTTCAGTCCCTGGTGACTCTGGAGGCTTTGTCGGCGTCCCGGCCCGTGCTGCTGGCCAACGCGATGGCGCTTCCCCATCTGGTCGACGACGGGGTGAACGGCTTCCTGTTCACGCCCGGGGATGCGGTGGAGCTCGCCAACCGCCTCGACGCCGTGCTGGCCGCCGACCCCTCGCAGCGGGCGGCCATGGGCGAGGAAGGTCACCGGAAGGCAGTGGCGCACAGCCACGACAAGACGATGGACACGTTCGAGAGCCTGTACCGCGGGGCGACGGCCGACGAATTCCTGTCCGCCACCTGACACTGGCCAGTGGCGAAATCCACTAGGATGGCAGATGCCGTCGGGGGCGAATACCCTCCGCCGGCAACGAGGGGCGATAGCTCAGTTGGTTAGAGCAAGGGACTCATAATCCCTGGGTCGTGGGTTCAAGCCCCACTCGCCCTACAACGGCTGCCGATCGGACGGCGCGACCGGCAGCGACCGAAGCTTCTAGGGTCTTGCGCGAGGAGGTGCCGCATGCCGCGGCTGCTGCATATTGCGATGTTCGTCGACCAGCATCCCCGGACGCTCGGTGGCATGCAGACGTCCGTTCGTCTGCAGAGGAAGTTCCTTGAGGCCGAAGGCCACCGCGTCACCATTGTTTCGCCGCGCCGGCGCTCGGACGAGGCGCCGGACGCTTCGCTGATTCCGCTTCCATCGCTGCCGCTGGGGGTGGGGGAGTACGCGCTGACACTTCCCGGCCGGATATCGGACCGCAGCCTGGAACGCCAGCTGCGCGGAAGGCCGCCGGTCGATGTGGTCCACGTGCAGGCGGACTTTTGGCAGGCCGTGACCGGCTACCGCTTCGCGCGGCGACACGGCCTCCCCGTGGTCCACACGATGCATAACCGCCTCGACGTCGGGCTCGAGGCCACAGTGCCCTTGCCATCCCTGGTCCAGCGGTTGTTCGGCGCGCTCCAGAAGCTTTTCCTGCGGACACCGGGCCCCGCGGCGCGCGACGCATGGCAGTACCTGCGCGCCTTCACCGTCAACGCCCAGGCGGTGACTGCCCCCTCCAGCCACTTCGCCCGGCTGCTTCAGGAGCGCGGGGTCTTCGGCGCAGTGGATGTGGTCCCGAACGGACTCGACGACTCCGTGGCCGCCGAACTGCTCGCCACGCCGAAGCCGCCGCGCACCGGACGCAACCGGCTCGTTTGGATCGGGCGCTTCAGTCCGGAAAAGCGGCTCCTTCCCTTTCTTGAAGCGGTGCGCAGATCAGGGATCGACGCCGAGATCCATATCTTCGGCGACGGCTCGGAGCGGCGTCGGGCCGAAGCGGCCGCCAGAGGCATCTCTCCCGCTAAGGTGGTCTTCCACGGCACCGTCCCGTACCGGGAGATGCTCGCCCACCTGCGCGCCTCGGACCTCCTGGTGCAGACATCCCAGGGTTTCGAAACCCAGGGCATGACCGTTTTCGAGGCAGCGGCGCTGGGAACGCCGGCCGTCCTCAGCGACCACAGGATCGCCGAGGACCTGGCCGGGTCCACCTACTGGCTGACGCCCGACGACACCGTCGACGGATTGGCCGCCGCGATACGGGCGGCCGTGGGCGATTTGCCGTCCGACGGCGCGCGGCCGGCGGACGCCCTCGACCCGTCGACGCTGTTGCAAAGCCGCCACACGCGGTCGATGGCGCATGTCTACGAGCGAGCCATCGGCGCGCGGCGGAACGCCTAACCGGATCCTGCCGCCACGGAGCCGCCGCCTAGCCGGAAGGTCCGTCGCGCGGAACCGGCAGCAGCACCGACGGGCGGCGGTCTGTGACGGTGTTGAGCGGGTCGATGTACTCCCCGTGCAGCCGGAGTCCCCAATGGATGCACCGCCCCGAGCAATGGCCGCCTGTGGCCGCGATCCCGACGGCCTGGCCCGCCGTGACGGCCGCGCCCGCCGGAAACGAGGCCGTGACGGGCTCGAAGCTGGACACCAGCCCGTCCCCATGGTCGATCGTGAGAACCGGGCGGTCCACCACGGTTCCCACGAAGGCGACGATTCCGCCGGCGGGCGCCAGCACCTCGGCCCCGGAACCGGACTCGAGGTCCGCGCCCCGGTGTCCGGCAAGCCATCGCTCGCGCGGGGGATCGAACGGCTCGAGCACCCGCGGCGCGCCGCCGGGCCCGCCGGACACGGGCCAGGTCCATCCCGGTGCGGGCGCCGAAGCGATTCCCCCGGACGGCGCGGCGGGTGGCCCCATGGCGGACCCCGCGGCCAACGGTAGGACCAGTGTCGTCGCCAGCGCGACGGCACGGGTCATGGCGGGAGTCCTCGTCCGAAGTGCCGAGCCGATCCATTCCATTTCGATTCCTTCCGCTTGAGGCATCCATCGTGTCCCGGGACGCCGGCGCCGAAACCCGCCAGTCGGCAACGGTGGAGGACAGCGCCGCAGGAGGCCCTGTGGAGGGGGAGCCGTACGGGCGGAACCGCGCCCGGGCTGTAGTACACTTGTAACCGCAGTTCTGTGCGTCGATGATCCATGCCCGGACCATCGGACATGAAGCTGACTTCGCGCATCGCGCATCCACCCCCATCCGCCTGTGGCGGACCGTGGGGTGGACCACGCTGTCCACGGTCCGGAAATCCGGTGGTGGCGGGGGCCGGGCAACCGGCGGACGATGCCAGGGGCGCCATCCAACCCGGGTGAATCGCCAACAACCGAAACAATAGGCAGTTACCGCGGCCCGCGAGGGCCGGCCCGCTACTGCCGGAAGGAGTTGCGACATGCCCGTCGTAACCATGCGCCAGCTGCTCGACAGCGGCGTCCACTTTGGCCACCAGACCCGTCGCTGGAACCCGAAGATGAAGCGCTTCATCTTCACTGAGCGCAACGGCATCTACATCATCGACCTCCAGCAGTCGCTGTCCTACATCGACCGCGCCTACGAGTTCACCAAGGCCACCGTTGCCCACGGCGGAACCGTGCTGTTCGTCGGCACGAAGAAGCAGGCACAGGAAGCGATCGCCGACCAGGCGACCCGCGTGAACCAGCCCTACGTCAACCAGCGTTGGCTCGGCGGCATGCTCACCAACTTCCAGACCGTGGCCAAGCGCGTCCAGCGCATGAAGGAACTCGAGGAAATCAACTTCGACGACGTCGCCGGCTCGGGCCACACCAAGAAGGAACTGCTGCTGCTCCGCCGCGAGCTCACCAAGCTGCAGACCAACCTGGGCGGTATCCGCAACCTGACGAAGACCCCCTCGCTGATCTGGATCGTCGACACCAAGAAGGAGCACCTCGCCGTTGACGAGGCCCAGAAGCTTGGCATCCCCGTGGTCGCCATCCTGGACACCAACTGCGATCCGGATGAGGTCGACTTCCCGATCCCGGGCAACGACGACGCCATCCGCTCCGTCAACCTGCTGACCCGCGTCATCGCCGACGCCGTTGCCGAGGGTCTCATCGCCCGCAACAACAAGGCGTCGGGCAACACCGACGCGGCGGCCGAGCCGCTGGCCGAGTGGGAGCGCGAACTGCTCGAGGGCACCACCGAGACCGCCGCAACGGAGGCCCCGGCCGAGGAAGCCAAGACCGAAGAGGCTCCGGCAACCGAAGCCGCCGCAACGGAGGCCCCGGCCGAGGAAGCCAAGACCGAAGAGGCTCCGGCAACCGAAGCCGCCGCAACCGAGGCCCCGGCCGAGGAAGCCAAGACCGAAGAGGCTCCGGCCGAGGCGGCAACCGAGGCTCCGGCCGAGGACGCCAAGTAACCATCCGAGTTTCCGGACCGGCGGGCCGCAAGGTCCGCCGGCTCGGTTGACCGGACGCGCCTTAAGCGGGCCGTTCGGCTAGACAACTAAGAACCACTGAGAATGGGGTTGCACATGGCGAACTACACCGCCGCTGACATCAAGGCCCTTCGCGAGCGCACCGGCGCTGGCATGATGGACGTCAAGAAGGCACTCGACGAGGCCAACGGCGACGCCGACAAGGCCATGGAACTGATTCGCATCAAGGGCCTCAAGGGCGCCACGAAGCGAGAAGGCCGTTCGACCGCTGAGGGCCTCGTGGCCGCCAAGATCGTCGGCGGCAACGTCGGGGTCATGGTCGAGGTCAACTGCGAGACGGATTTCGTCGCGAAGAACGAGAAGTTCATCGCGCTGGCCGACAAGGTCCTTGGGATCGCGGTCGAATCCGCCGCCGCCGACCTGGAGAGCCTCCTGGCCGTCGACGTCGAGGGCAAGAGCCTCGCGGACTACGTCACCGAAGAGGGTGCGGTCCTGGGCGAGAAGGTCGTCGTCCGCCGCCTGGCACGCGTCGAGGGTGGAGCCGTCGACGCGTACCTGCACAAGACCTCCAAGGACCTTCCGGCGCAGGTCGGCGTCCTGCTGGCCGTCGACGGAACGGACGAGGCCGCCGCGACCGTCGCGCACGACGTCGCCGTGCACACCGCCGCGATGGCACCGACCTACCTGACGCGCGACGAGGTTCCGGCAGAGACCGTCGAGAACGAACGTCGCATCGCCGACGAGACGGCACGCGCCGAGGGCAAGCCCGAGGCCGCGCTGACGAAGATCGTCGAGGGACGCCTCACTGGCTTCTTCAAGGAGGGCGTCCTCGTCGACCAGTCCTTCGCGAAAGACGCAAAGAAGTCCGTTGGTAAGGTTCTGGAGGAGGCGGGCGTGAAGGCCACTGCCTTCGCCCGCTTCCGCGTAGGAGCCTAGCAACACACGACGGCGGCGCGTATCCGACCGCCGACGAAGGCAAAGGGGGTGGCCACCACGGGTGGCCGCCCCTTTTTCCTGCCCTTTCGTTCCAGTTTGAGGAGTCACCATGGTAGCCACCGAACATTCGTCCCGCGCACCCGAATCGCTTGAGCGGGCGCCCCGTCGCCGCGTATTGCTCAAGCTCTCGGGCGAGGTGTTCGGCGGCGGCAAGCTCGGTGTCGACCCCGTGACGGTGCGCGGCGTCGCCGAGCAGATCGCCAAGACCGTGGGGCAGGTCGAGACGGCCATCGTCGTCGGCGGCGGCAACTTCTTCCGTGGCGCCGAACTGTCCCAATCGGGGATGGACCGGTCGCGCGCGGACTACATGGGCATGCTGGGCACCGTCATGAACTGCCTGGCCCTGCAGGACTTCCTCGAGCAGGCCGGCGTCGAAACGCGCGTCCAGTCCGCGATCAGCATGGCCCAGGTCGCCGAGGCCTACATCCCCCGCCGCGCCATCCGCCACCTCGAGAAGGACCGCGTCGTGATCTTCGGCGCCGGCGCCGGACTTCCGTACTTCTCCACCGACACGGTCGCGGCCCAGCGTGCGCTCGAGGTGCGCGCCGACGTCGTGCTGATGGCCAAGAGCGGCGTGGACGGCGTCTACACGGCCGATCCGAAGAAGGACCCCAACGCCGTGAAGCTGGACCGCCTGACCTACGACGAGGCGCTGATCCAGGACATCCGTGTGATGGACCAGACCGCGATGACCATGTGCAAGGACAACGGGTTGGAGATGATGGTCTTCGGCATGCAGGGCGAGGGCAACGTCACGCGCGCCATCCTGGGCGAGGAAATGGGTACCTTCGTCACCGTCTAGTGCCCGTGACATAGGATGTTTTGAGAGTCGGAGAACCGGCCGGACGGCCTCGGCGAGGCCCCGGAGACTAAGGAGAAGCAAGTGATCGACGAAACGCTGCAGGACGTGGCCGAGAAGATGGAGCGGACCATCGAGGCCGCCAAGGAGGACTTCGCGACCATCCGTACGGGGCGGGCGAACCCGGGGCTGTATTCGAAGGTCATGGTTGACTACTACGGTTCGCCGACGCCGCTGCAGCAACTGGCGTCCTTCGGCGTGCCGGACGCCCGCACCATCCTCATCACCCCCTACGACGTCACCGCCCTCCGCGCCATCGAGAAGGCCCTGAGCGACTCGGAAGTGGGTGCCAACCCGTCGAACGACGGCAAGTTGATCCGCGTGACGATCCCCGAGCTGACGCAGGAGCGACGGAAGGAATACGTCAAGATCGTCAAGGGCAAGGGTGAGGACGCCAAGGTCGCGATCCGGAACCACCGCCGCAAGGCCAAGGACATGCTGGACAAGATGGTGAAGGACGGCGACGTCGGCGAGGACGACGGGTCCCGCGGCGAGAAGGAGCTCGACGCGTTGACCAAGAAGCACGTCGACTCGATCGACGAGCTGCTCAAGCGCAAGGAATCCGAGCTGCTGGAAGTCTAATGCCCAACTCCACGCCGCCCGACGCGGGGGAGCCCAACCCGGGGCCCACGCCGAAGCCGCAGGCGGGGGCTAACGGCCCCGACAGCTTCTCCCGGCGGTCACTGAGGCAGGCGGCGCCCACATCGCGCGCCGGCCGCGACCTGCCGGCGGCGATCGCCGTCGGACTGGTATTGCTGGTCGGCGTCCTCGCGGGGCTGCTGCTGTTCCCGCTGGCCTTCGTGGTGATCGTGACCCTGTTCGGCGTCCTGGGCAGCTGGGAGGTCGGCCGGGCGCTGGCTGAGTCCAAGGTGGACCTTCCGCTCGTGCCCCTGGCGGTGGGGGCGATCTCCATGCCGTTCTCCGCCTATTACGGCGGCCCCGAGGCGTTGGGTTTCGCCCTCGCCGGGTCGCTGCTGCTGGTGCTGCTGTGGCGCGTCATCGAAGGCGGCGGCGGCGCCACCCGGTCGGTCCTCGCGTCGGTGTTCGTCGCGCTTTGGGTGCCGTTCCTGCTCAGTTTCTCGATCCTGCTGTTCAACGAGGCGGACGGGCCGCTCAAGGTCGCCACGTTGTTGTTGCTGGTCGTCGCGAACGACACGTTCGGCTACCTCGTGGGGGCCTTTCTCGGCAAGCATCCCATGGCCCCGAAAATCAGTCCGAAGAAGTCCTGGGAGGGATTCGCCGGATCCGTGGCCGGCGCCGTCGTCGTCGGCGTTCTGGCCAGCGTCTGGCTGCTCGGCCAGCCGTGGTGGGTCGGCGTGCCGCTGGCGATGGCGACGGTGGCGGCGGCCACGGTGGGTGACCTCTCGGAGTCGATGGTCAAGCGGGAGCTCGGCATCAAGGACATGAGTACGCTGCTGCCCGGGCACGGCGGTTTCATGGACCGGCTGGATTCCATCGTCTTTGCATCTCCCGTCGCCTACATCCTGTTCGTTCTGCTGCTGCCCGGCGCAGTCTAGGGTCTTTGCCACACGACTAGGTAGGATGGGGGAGCGGCGTGCCCAGGCGGTCGCCCCATCGTCATGATTACATCGGTGCACAACGCCGGAGTTGAGGATATCGCTTTGAGCCAGGACCACGCGCAGACAACCCAGACGCCCTTCGAGAGGGTGGCTCCACAGGAATTCGGCTACAGCACCAAGCAGGTGGACCACTTCCTGGCCAGGGCCCGGGCCACCTTCAACGGCACCGGCGACGACGAGAGCGTCGTCACGAGCCACCTCGTCCGCCGCACCGCCTTCGAACCGCAAAAGGGCGGCTACGACGCGCGGGAGGTGGACACCGCGCTCGACCGCCTCGAGGACGTGTTCGCCCAGCGGGAGCGGGATGCGCTGATCGAGGAAGAGGGCGAGGACGCGTGGCTGCAACAGGTCGGCCGCCTGTCCGCGATCCTACGCGGACGCCTGCACCGCGCGCCGGGCGAGCGCTTTCGCCGCCCCACCCGCCGCGGCGCACCCAGCTACAACGTCGAGGACGTCGACGAGTTGTGCGAGCAGCTGCTGGACTACTTCGAACACGACACCCCCATGAGCGTGGACACCGTCCGCCGCGTGGTGTTCCGCGAGGCCAAGGGGCAGGACGGCTACGAGGAAAGCCAGGTGGACGCGTTCCTGGACCGGGTCGTCGAACTGATGGCGTCGATCGACTAGGGCGTTTCCGGCGCGTGGAGGCTGGCCATCACGGCGTCCACGCGTTTTCGCGTGCTTTGGCCGCCGCCCGAAGCGCGCGACACCGTGAACATGGTGAGGAACGCCAGCGGAACGGTCCACGCCGCCGGCTGCGACAACAGCTCGTGGATCAGGCCCGAAGTCTCCGGCAGGATGCCGCCGACCGCCAGCGCCGTACCGCAGGACACGGCGCCCGCAGCCATTCCGGCCACCGCGCCGCGAGCGGTCAGCCCCCGCCACCAGATCCCCAGCAGCAGCAACGGGCAGATGGTCGAGGCGGTGAAGGCAAACACCGACCCGATGGCCCCGGCCAGGGCGAACGTGCTTGTGCCGAGCGCGAGCAGCAGCGGGACCACGCACGCCATGACGGTCGAGATCCGGAATCCACGGACCGTGCCGCGGAACAGCCCCTGGCTGATGACGCCCGCCAGGGAGACCACGAGGCCGGACGTGGTGGACAGGAAGGCAGCGAAGGCGCCGCCGACCACGACGGCCGAGAGTGCTTCGCCGGCGGTGCCGCCCACGATCCGTCCGGGGAGCAGAAGGATCGTCGCGTCCGCGTTGCCGGCCGCGGCCAGCTCCGGCGTGTAGGTGCGCCCCAGGACGCCGAGGATGGTCGGGAAAAGGTAGAACAGGCTCAGGAGCCCGATGACGATCGCCGTCGTCCGCCGGGCGGAGGGTCCGTCCGGATTGGTGTAGAAGCGCACCAGGACGTGCGGCAGACCCAGCGTGCCGAACAGCAGCGCGACGATCAACGAGATGTTGCGGTAGATGCCGGCGTCCTCTATCGGGGCTACCGGGGCGTCGAAGGCCTGCCCGTTGGCGGTCGGGGACTCCCCGGCGATCCCCAGGTGGATGAGGATGAAGGCGGTGGGCACCGCCAGCGCGAGGAGCTTCAGCCAGAACTGGAAGGCCTGCACGAAGGTGATGGATCGCATCCCGCCCGCGAGGACGGTCAGGCACACGACCACCATGACCAGAAGCGCCCCCAGCCAAGACGGCAGCGAGGTGGTGATGCCGAGCGTCAGTGCCGCCCCGTGCAGTTGCGGAACGATGTACAGCCAACCGACGACGACGACCAGGACGCTGGTGGCGTGCCGCGCCGCGCGTCCGCCCAGCCGGATCTGGGCGAAGTCGGGCAGGGTGTACGCCCCGGAGCGGCGCAGCGGCGCGGCGACGAACAGGAGCAGCATCAGGTATCCGGCCGTGTAGCCGATCGGGAACCACAGTGCGTCCTGCCCGGAGACCACGATCAGGCCGGCGACGCCCAGGAAGCTGGCCGCCGACAGGTACTCGCCGCCGATGGCGGAGGCGTTCCACCAGGGCTTGACGGTGCGCGAGGCCACGTAGAAGTCGCCGGTGGTGCGGGAGATGCGCAGGCCGTTGAAGGCGATCAGGACGGTGACGGCCGTGACGGCGATGACCGCTGCGAGCGCGGTGGTCGGGTTCATCGGCCGGACACGTCCCGGTAGCGGTCCTCGTTGCGTTGCGCGGCCCGGGTGAACAGGAACGCGCCGAGCAGGATGATGGGGTAGACGCCCAGACCCATGACCAGCCACGGCAGGGGCACGGTGGCGATCCGCGAGGCGTTGATTTCCGGCCATGTCCCGACGAGGACCGCGAGACCCACCAACAGGACCAGGAACCCGATCGCGACGGAGAGCGCCAGACGCAGCTGCGACCGGATGAGCGAGCGCACGTAGAACGAATCCACGGGATCGGCGGGATCGGCGGGATCGCGGCGGGAGGGCCGCAGCCCGGCGCCGTCCGGGGCCACGACCCTGACCCTGCGCGGCGGAACGCGGTCTGCGGTCACGGCGATCCGATCACAGCGGGCGGACCCGGTTTGCGGCGAGCCGCTCGCGGAGGTACGGCAGTGCGCGGCGGCTGACGGGAAGTTCCGTTCCGGCGACCACCACGGAGGCCCGACCCGTCCGCAGCTGGACCCGGTCGATGTGTTCCATGGCCACCAGGTAGCTGCGGTGGATGCGGATATAGCCGGCGGAGGCCCACTGCTGCTCCAGGTCGTTGAGCGGCACCCTGATCAGGTAGCTCGCGTCGGCCGTGTGGAGCCGCGCGTAGTCGCCCTGCGCCTGGACGTAGCGGATGTCGTCCCGGCGGATCATCTTCGTGACGCCGCCCTGGTCCACGGTGACGACCTCCGGCTTCGCGCCGTCGTCCTCCATCAACTCGCAGACGCGGCGCACCGATTCCGCCAGGCGCTCGGGCCGGATCGGTTTCAGGACGTAGTCGACGGCGGCCAGCTCGAACGCCTCGAGGGCCTGCGCCTCGTCGGCGGTCACGAAGACGACGGCGGGGGGCCGGCTGAAGCGCGAGATGGTCCGGGCGATGTCCAGGCCGGAGAGGGCGGGCATGTGGATGTCGAGGAACAACGCGTCCACCGGGAACTCCTCGAGTGCGCGGAGTGCCTCGGCGCCCGAAGTCGCGCGGTGGATCTGGCCCACGCGGTCGTCTTGCGCGAGCAGATACGCCAGTTCGGCGACTGCCGGGAGCTCGTCGTCGGCGACAACCACATTGATCATGCGCCCTAGTCTATGGCGTGCCGGCTGGCGCCCCGCGGCGGACCCGTGGTGTTGCCCGGCTGGAATTTCGGCACCCGCAACGTGATCAGGGTGCCGGCGCCGGGCGCCGTCTCGATCACCAGCCCGTGCTCGTCGCCGTAGACCTGCCGCAGCCGCACGTCGACGTTGCGCAGCCCCACGTGGACGCCTTCCGTCGTGCCGGCCAGCACGGACCGTAGCGCGTCGGGGTCGATGCCCACGCCGTCGTCCTCCACCGTGATCTCCGCGAATTCCCCACTGTCCCGCGCCGTGAGGGTGACGAGGCCACCGTCGGCCTTTCCCTCCAGCCCGTGCCGCACCGCGTTCTCCACAAGCGGCTGCAGGGACAGGAACGGGATGACCGTGCCGAGGACCTCCGGGGCGATCGCCAGGGAGACCCTGATCCGGTCGCCGAAGCGGGCCTTCTCCAGCAGGAGGTAGCGGTCGATCGACTGCAGTTCCTCGGCCAGGGTCGTGAAGTCGCCGTGCCGGCGGAAGGAATAGCGGGTGAAGTCGGCGAATTCCACCACGAGCTGGCGAGCCCGCTGGGGGTCGGTGGTGATGAAGGACGCGATCGCGTTGAGGCTGTTGTAGATGAAGTGCGGGCTGATCTGCGCGCGCAGCGCGCGGACCTCGGCTTCCATGAGCAGCGCCCGCGATTCGTCAAGTTCCGCCAAGCCGACCTGGGCCGCCACCCAGGCCGCCACCTCCGTTGTCGCGCGGAGCAGGCCCGCGTCCGCCCGGCGCGCCACCGCGACGACCGTCCCCACCGTGCGGTCCTGGACGACGACCGGCGCGAACACGGCGTCCCATCCGTCGAGGTGGTGCAGTTGGGTGCGGCCGGAGGCCAGCGCGTTCGCGGCGAGTCCCATGAGTGGATCCGGCGGGAGGGAGCCGTCCTCGGAGAGCACCGCAGTCGTGTCCGTCATGGCCAGCCCGTCGCAGGCCAGCAGGCCCCGGAGGTGACGGCTGGCCCCGGCGGCCCCCTCGCGCGTCAGGCCGCTGGCGAGGTGGGGGGCCGCCCGCGAAACGGTGTGCAGCGTCTCGTAGGTGGCCCTGTCGGCGTCGGTTCCCAGATCGCGCGACGAGCGGAAGATCCGGTAGCCGACGAAACCGACCACTGCGATGGCGACCATGACGATGGCCGCGATCAGGGTGGTTTCCAAGGCGGTGGACATCATGGCACCACAGTAGACCGCGGGCGGGGCCGCGCCATTCGTCGGCCCGGCCCAACCGTTCGTCGCAGGAGGGGCACCGCTCGGCACGACGCGCCCGCGAGGATCTTCACAGCGGGGCGCCGCATGAAGGATGGTGATTCAAGTCACTAGCCGCCCGGGCGGATTGTGCCACCCCACAAGGAGGAAGCATGGGCAACACCCCACCATCGGACGTCGGTCCGATCGAGGACTTCACGGAGGTCCAGAACAGCGAAGAGTTCACCGAGCTCCGCCGCACGCACCGCAGTTTCGTATTTCCCATGGCCATCGTGTTCCTGGTCTGGTATTTCGTTTATGTCCTCATGGCCGCGTACCTGCCGGAGTTCATGTCCATCAAGGTCTTCGGCAACGTCAACATCGGCCTGTTGCTGGGCTTGCTGCAGTTCGTGTCCACGTTCGTGATCACGGGGCTGTACGTGTCCTTCGCGAACCGCAGGCTCGATCCCAAGGCCACCGCGATCCGCCACCGGCTGGAAGCGCAAATCGGCACCCCGGAGGCAAACCAGTGAACGTCACCCCAATCGCGGCGGCCGCCGAATCCACCAAGGTCGGCGACCCCCTAGTCAACATCCTGATCTTCGCGCTGTTCGTTGGCGTGACGCTCGTCGTCGTGCTGCGCGCCAGCAAGAACAACAAGACGGCGGCGGATTACTACGCCGGCGGACGCTCCTTCACCGGCGGCCAGAACGGCACCGCCATCGCGGGCGACTACCTCTCGGCGGCATCCTTCCTGGGCATCGTCGGCGCGATCGCCATCAACGGATACGACGGGTTCCTCTATTCCATCGGTTTCCTCGTGGCCTGGCTCGTGGCCCTGCTGCTCGTCGCCGAGCTCCTGCGCAACACGGGCAAGTTCACCATGGCCGACGTGCTCTCGTTCCGCCTCAAGCAGCGCCCCATCCGCATCGCCGCGGCGACCACCACACTCGCCGTCTGCCTGTTCTACCTTCTGGCGCAGATGGCCGGAGCCGGTGCGCTGGTCTCGCTGCTGCTCGGCATCGACGACCGACTCGGGCAGTCCCTGGTCATCACCGTCGTCGGCGGACTGATGATCCTCTACGTACTGGTCGGCGGGATGAAGGGCACCACCTGGGTCCAGATCATCAAGGCCTGCCTGCTGATCGCCGGCGCGTTCGTGATGACCGTGTGGGTCCTGGCCATCTACGGCTTCAACCTCTCCGCGCTGCTGGGCGACGCCGTCGCGTCGGCCGGCACCGAGGCCATCCTGAACCCGGGCCTGCAGTACGGGGCCAGCTCGATCACGAAGCTGGACTTCCTCTCGCTCGGCCTGGCGCTGGTTCTCGGCACCGCCGGACTTCCGCACGTCCTGATGCGCTTCTACACGGTTCCGACCGCCAAAGAGGCCCGCAGGTCAGTCGTGTGGGCCATCTGGCTCATCGGCGCGTTCTACCTGTTCACTCTGGTCCTCGGCTACGGCGCCGGAGCGCTGATCGGCGCGGATCGGATCAACGCGGCCCCGGGCGGCGTGAACTCCGCGGCTCCGTTGCTCGCGTTCGAACTCGGCGGATCGCTACTGCTCGGCGTGATTTCGGCGGTCGCCTTCGCCACCATCCTGGCGGTGGTCGCCGGCCTCACGATCACGGCGGCGGCGTCGTTCGCCCACGACATCTACGCGAACGTCATCGCCAAGGGCAAGACCACTCCGGAGAAGGAAGTGAAGGTCGCCCGCCGCACGGTCATCGTGATCGGCATCCTGGCGATCGCAGGCGGCATCGGCGCCCAGGGTCAGAACGTTGCCTTCCTGGTGGCGCTGGCCTTCGCGGTGGCGGCCTCCGCGAACCTGCCGACCATCCTGTACTCGCTGTTCTGGAAGAAGTTCAGCACCCAGGGCGCGGTCTGGTCCATGTACGGCGGGCTTGCCTCCGCCCTGCTCCTGATCGTCTTCTCGCCGGTCATGTCCGGCAATGAGACGGCCATGATCCCGGGGGCTGACTTCGCGATCTTCCCGCTGAAGAACCCGGGCCTGGTCTCGATCCCGCTCGCGTTCCTCCTGGGCTGGCTGGGCACGGTCCTGGACAAGCGCACGGAGGATCCGGTGAAGCAGGCCGAGATGGAGGTCCGTTCGCTCACCGGCGTCGGCGCCGAGAAGGCCGTCGACCACTAGGGCGGTACGGCGCCATCCGGCGCACCACCTTCGGAACCCCCGCGGCGCATACCTTGCGCCGCGGGGGTTCCGTCGTTGTGGACACGGGGGTTCCGGCCGGCCCCGGACCGGTCCTCAGGCGGAGCGGGGCGTCGCTTCGGTGGCCAGCAACGGCCGCATGCGGTGCGGAATCAGCTCCGCCATCGAGATGGACGTGTCCGCGCGGTCGACGCCGTCGATGTGCAGGATGGTGCCGTTGACACGGAACAGGTCCTCCGCATCGCGGGCGACCACGCGCGCGAGTATGTCGGCGCTGCCCGTGAGGCCGTGGGCCTCCACGACCTCGGGTATCTCGCTCAGCGACGAGACGATGTCGCCGAGGAGCCGCTGCTGGACATGGATGTGGACGAAGCTGGTGATCGGGTATCCGAGCGCGGTGGGATTGACCCTGCGCTCGAAGGGGAGGAACGCTCCGCGGTTCTCGAGGCGCAACGTGCGCGCTTGGACGGTGTTCCGCGAGATGCCCAGTTGCTGCGCCAGCGACAGGACGGTGGCCTTGGGGTCGAGGGCCAGGGCGTCAAGGAGTCGAAGGTCGGTGTCATCCAATGCGTGCATAGTGCGCAACTTTAGCACCGTCGGATACCCCGAAATAGTGCATAGTGATGAGTTTCGGTGCGCTAGGTTGTGCGTCGATCCTCCTGTGAGTAGGGTCACATCAAGCCGCGACGACGTATCGCGGTACCGTCCGGCGCTCGCGGCCACAAGCCGCGGGCGGTGAACAATCGAGAGACAAGGGCCCACCACATGTCCCTGCACGAGGCAGCTTCGACCGTTCGGGGCGGCGGTCCGGCGCAACTGATTTCCCCGTCCGGCGAGCGGACGTCCCACCCGGACCTCGACCCGTGGGTGGAGGACATCGACGCGCCCGCGCTGGCGGCCCTCTACACGGATATGGTCGCCGTCCGGCGGATCGACACGGAGGCGACGGCGCTGCAGCGCCAGGGCGAACTCGCGCTGTGGCCCCCGCTGCTCGGTCAGGAGGCCGCGCAGATCGGCTCCGGGCGCGCGTTGCGCGAGAGCGACTTCGTGTTTTCCTCCTACCGCGAGAACGGCGTCGCCTTCTGCCGGGGAGTGGACGCGGAGGACATCCTGCGTGTCTGGCGCGGGAACGCCGCCAGCGGCTGGGATCCGTTCGAGCTGAATATGGCCACGCCGCAGATCATCATCGGCGCGCAAACATTGCACGCCGCCGGCTACGCCATGGGCATCAAGTTCGACGGCGGCGAGGAGGCCGCGATCACCTACTTCGGGGACGGCGCGACCAGCCAGGGGGACGTGAACGAGGCACTGGTCTTCGCGGCCAGCTACCAGGCTCCGGTCGTGTTCTTCTGCCAGAACAACCACTGGGCCATCTCCGAGCCCGTGTCTTTGCAGACGCACACCCGGATCGTGGACCGCGCGGCCGGTTTCGGCATCCCGGGCATCCGCGTCGACGGGAACGATGTCCTGGCCTGCCTCGCGGCCACGCGCCAGGCGCTCGATAGGGCACGCTCCGGCAACGGCCCGACATTCATCGAGGCCGTCACATACCGCATGGGTCCGCACACGACCGCCGACGACCCGACGCGCTACCGCGACGCCAACGAACTCGAGGACTGGCGGGCCAAGGATCCCATCGACCGGCTCGAGGCGCACCTGACGGCGCTGGGCCTGGACCCGGAGGAGTTCAACGGTGCCGCGTCGCGCCGGGCGGACGAGGTTGCCGCGAAACTCCGCGCGGGCGTGATCGCCATGCTCGACCCCGAACCGATGGACGTCTTCGAACACGTGTACGCGACTCCCAACACGTGGCTGGAGCGGCAGAAACAGCACTATTCCCTGTACCTGGAGCAGTTTGCCGGCGCCCCCGCCGCGGAAGGAGACGCGCGATGAGCGCCATGGCGTTTGGGAAGGCCATCAACACCGGTCTGAGGCAGTCCATGGAGGGCGACCCCAAGGTGGTCCTGATGGGCGAGGACATCGGCAAGCTCGGGGGAGTCTTTCGCGTCACCGACGGACTGCAGAAGGACTTCGGCGAACACCGGGTGATCGACACGCCGTTGGCGGAATCGGGCATCGTCGGCACCGCGATCGGTATGGCCTACCGCGGCTTCCGCCCGGTCGTCGAGATCCAGTTCGACGGATTCGTCTACCCGGCGTTCGACCAGATCGTCAGCCAAATCGCGAAGCTCCATTACCGTACGCGCGGCCAGGTACACATGCCGCTGACCATCCGCATCCCCTTCGGGGGCGGCATCGGATCGCCCGAGCACCATTCGGAGTCGCCGGAGGCCTATTTCGCCCACACGGCCGGACTGCGTGTGGTCAGCCCGTCCAACCCCCAGGATGCGTTCACGCTGATCCAGCAGGCGATCTCCTGCGACGACCCGGTGGTCTACTTCGAGCCGAAGCGGCGCTACCACGAGAAGGGCGACGTCGATCTGGACTCCCTGGCGTCCGCGCTGCCGATGGGTTCCGCACGGGTCGCGGCCCCGGGGAACGACGTCACGCTCGTGGCATACGGGCCGCTGGTCAAAACGGCGCTCACCGCGGCGGTCGCCGCCGCCGACGAAGGCGTTTCCGTGGAGGTCATCGACCTCCGGTCGCTCTCCCCGGTGGACTTCGCGCCGCTGGAGGCGTCCCTGCGCAGAACGGGGCGGCTGGTGATCACGCACGAGGCCGGCCAGCATGGCGGACTCGGAGCCGAGCTGGCGGCAAGTCTCACCGAACGCTGCTTCGACTTCCTGGAACACGCGCCGGTGCGCGTCACCGGCTTCGACATCCCCTATCCAGCCTCGAAACTGGAGATGCACCACCTGCCCGACCTCGACCGCATCCTCGACGGCGTCGACCGCGCCCTTGGACGTCCGAACTCCCTTAGCTCACTGGAAGGCTAGCGCCGTGTTGAAGGTATTCAAGCTTCCCGACCTGGGCGAAGGCCTCACCGAGTCGGAAATCCTCGCGTGGCACGTGGCAGTTGGCGACGTCGTCACGCTCAATCAGGTGATCGCCGACGTGGAGACGGCCAAAGCCGTCGTCGAGCTTCCCTCGCCGTATGCCGGGACCATCGCCGAGCTCCACGAAT
Organism: Arthrobacter arnarulunnguaqae; assembly: GCF_051262515.1. Lineage (NCBI taxonomy): Bacteria > Bacillati > Actinomycetota > Actinomycetes > Micrococcales > Micrococcaceae > Arthrobacter > Arthrobacter arnarulunnguaqae. The sequence goes on from NZ_JBIMER010000001.1 coordinate 115,520, forward strand.
TGCCCGGAACCGTCGTGGAGGTGGGCAACCCGATCGTTTCCTTCGAGGTTCCCGGTGGCGAGGCCCCGTCGGACGCCGACGCGGACGCGGAACCGGAACAGAAGCGGGAGCCGAACCTGGTGGGGTACGGCGCCGCCGTCGAGAAGTCCGGCAGGCCCGCCCGCAGGCAACGCGCGACGGCGGTGGCGTCGACGTCCACGCCGGAACCGGCGCCGGCGCCCGCGGCCGCGGCCGCGGCGGAGCCCGCATCGACCGCCGGGGGCACGACGGCGGATCGCCCCCGTTCCACGCCGCCGGTCCGCAAGCTGGCGCGGGACTTGGGCATCGAACTGGACCGGATCGAGGGCACGGGACCGCGCGGACTGATCACACGAGAGGACGTCCTGGCGTCCGGTAACGTCGCCGCCGCCGGCGGTGCGGTCGGCCCGGAGCGCGGGGGTGCGGCGGCACCCGGTCGCGTCGCGGGAACGCCTGGCCGCGCGACGCCGGAGGACGCTCCACACGTGCGGACGCTGGGCAACCAGCCGCGGGAGGTCCGGACGGCCATCCGTGGCGTCCGCAAGCACACGGCCGCCGCGATGGTCTCCAGCGCCTTCACGGCCCCGCACGCCACCGAGTTCCTGACGGTGGACGTGACGCCGACCATGGAGTTACTCGAACGGCTGAGGGCCAACCGGCTCTTCGCTGGCATCAAGCTCACCCCGTTGACGATCGTGTCCAAGGCCGTCTGCTTCGCGCTGGAGCGCACGCCGTCGCTGAACTCGCGGTGGGACGAGGCCGCTCAGGAAATCGTCCAGCTGAACTACGTCAACCTGGGCATCGCCGCCGCGACGCCCCGCGGGCTGACGGTTCCCAACATCAAGGACGCGCAGTCGCTGGATCTCGCGGGCATGGGACGGTCCCTGGCGACCCTGGCCGAAACCGCGAGGGCCGGCAAGACCTCGCCCGCGGACCTGTCGGGCGGCACCATCTCCATCACCAACGTGGGCGTCTTCGGCATCGATGCGGGAACGCCGATCCTCAACCCGGGAGAGGCGGCCATCCTGGCCATTGGCCAGGTCCGGCGCACGCCGTGGGAGCACTTGGACGGGATCGCGCTGCGCCAGGTGATGACGTTGAGCCTGTCCTTCGACCACCGGCTGGTTGACGGCGAGCAGGGCTCGCGGTTCCTGGCGGACGTCGGAACGATGCTGGCGGATCCGGGCATGCTGATCGCCATGATCTAGGGCGGATGGGGCTAGGAGAGCTCCATGATGAATTCCTTGACGACGGCCGCGCGGGCGTTGGCGAATCCCTGCACCTCGTCGATGACCGTGAAGCCGCGTCGCTCCAGTACCTTTTGGGAGCCGATGTTGTCGGTGACGACGCGGGCGCGGATCGGGCGCTGGGCGAATTCGCGCAGGAAGGCGTCGACGGCGCTGGTCGTGACGCCCTGGCCCCAATAGTCCTTGTCGGTCCAGAAACTGATTTCCGGGAAGCCCTCGTTCGGGTAGGCGAGGACGGATCCAACCACCTTGCCGTCGTGTTCGATGGTTCGCACGGAGATTTCCGGGTCGCTGAGGATCAAACCCCAGTGGTGGTCGAAGACCCCCCGGTCCGCCGGGTTTTTCGCCGTGAACGCGGCCATCTGGTTGGCCTCGGGATCCTGCTGGTGCGCGAAGAACCAGTCCAGGTCCTGGGGCTCAACGGGGCGTAGCTTCACGGCAAAAACCTCTCTCATAACAACACTGTTCCGCTTCCTACCCTACCGGGGCGCACGCGGCCGCGAACGCCATCGAGGTCAGGCGCGCCCTGAGTGGCGCGGGGGGTCCCTCGCCGCGGGCCGCCGAGTGCCGGGTGGAGTTCATCAGTCCGAACACGGCCTGCGCGCGGAAGCGGGCCGCGGCCAGGTCCTCGGCGGGATGCAACGCCAGAAACTGCTCGGCCCACACGTCGATGTACGCGCGTTGGAGACGGCGGACGGACGCCCCGTCGTCGTCCGCGAGGCTGGACAGCTCGCGGTCATGCACCCGAATGACGTCGGGGTTGCCCAGGGCGAAGTCCGCGTGGAACCCCACCAGGCGCCACAGCGTGTCGGAGGGGTTGCCGCCGTCGGACACCACGCGCCGGCCCCCCTCCAAAAGGTCCTCGCTGACGCCCACCAGCAGCGCTCCCAGCACGGCGGCCTTGCCCGGGAAATGCCGGTAGACCGCCGGGCCGCTGATGCCGGAGGCGGCGCCGAGGTCCTCGATCGAGACTCCGCGGTAGCCGTGGAGGGCGAACAGGCGCGCGGCCTCGGCAAGCAGCGTGGTGCGGCGGGTCGCCTTGGCCTGGCTTCGGCCGCTGGGGAAGGGCTGGCGGGCGGTCATGGCACCCCCGTCTCCCGCCGGGGCGGGTATCACATGATTCGCTGGACATTTCGGTTAACGAACACTAACGTCGATTTCGGTTAATGAACACTAACCGAGTCATTCGCGCCACCGGAGGAAACCCGCCATGCCAAATTTTGAGCTCGAGGACGAATACCAGGATCTGGTGGACACCGTCCGCGACTTTGCCGACCAGGTGGTTTCCCCGGTCTCCGCCAAACACGACGAGGAACACAGTTTCCCGTACGAGGTGGTCGCCCAAATGGGCGAGATGGGCCTGTTCGGCCTGCCGTTCTCGGAGGAATTCGGCGGAATGGGCGGGGACTACTTCGCGCTGGCGCTGGCCTTGGAGCAGTTGGGCCGGGTCGATCAGTCCGTGGCGATCACGCTCGAGGCCGGGGTCTCCCTGGGCGCCATGCCGGTCTACCGGTTCGGCACGCAGGCGCAGAAGGAGAAGTGGCTTCCGGAGCTCGCTTCCGGCAAGTCGCTGGCCGGCTTCGGGCTGACGGAGCCCGAGGCCGGGTCCGACGCCGGAGGCACCCGGACCACCGCGCGGCTGGAGAACGGGCAGTGGGTGGTCAACGGCAACAAGGAATTCATCACGAACTCCGGCACCGACATCACCCAGCACGTCACCGTCACCGCGGTCACGGGGACCTCCGAGCGCGCGGACGGGTCCGTGAAGAAGGAGATTTCCACGATTCTCGTTCCGGCCGGGACTCCCGGATTCCGCGCCGAGAAGGCCTACAACAAGGTCGGGTGGAACGCCTCGGACACCCATCCGTTGACGCTGAAGGACGTTCGGGTCCCGGAGGAGAACCTCCTGGGGGAGCGCGGGCGCGGCTACGCGAACTTCCTCTCCATCCTGGACGAGGGCCGCATCGCGATCGCGGCGTTGGCCACGGGAGCCGCGCAGGGATGTGTCGACGAGTCCGTCCGCTACGCGAAGGAGCGCACCGCCTTCGGCCGCAACATCGGCAGCTACCAGGCCATCCAGTTCAAGATCGCGAGGATGCAGGCCCGCGCCCACACCGCCCGCCTGGCCTACTACGGCGCGGCGTCGAAGATGCTGGCGGGCAAGCCGTTCAAGACCGAGGCCGCCATCGCGAAGATGGTTGCCGGCGAGGCCGCCATGGACAACGCCCGCGACGCCACGCAGGTCTTCGGCGGATACGGCTTCATGAACGAGTTCCTGGTGTCCCGCCACTACCGGGATTCCAAGATCCTCGAGGTGGGCGAGGGCACCACGGAGGTGCAGCTGATGCTGATCGCGCGCGAACTCGGCCTCTAGCCGATCCAGGCGTAGCGGTTCTCCGGCCGGCCGGCGGTCCCGTACCGCGGCGCGAGCCGCGCGTGCCCCGTCGCGACCAGGTGCTCCAGGTACCTGCGCGCACTCACCCGGGCCATGCCCAGCCGCGCGGCCAGCTCCGCGGCGGAGGTGTCGGCCCCCAGGTCGCGGAGATCCGCGACGACGGCGGCCAGCGTCGCCGCGGAGAGCCCCTTGGGCAGGGATGCCGCGGGAGCGGACGGCGCCGAACGCGCGGGTACGCTCCTGGCGCGGAGCCGGTCGATGGCGGCCTGGTCCAGGTCCCGTTCGGTCGCCAGATGCGCGGCGAGGTCGCTGCGGTGCGCCGCGTACTCGTCGAGCCGCCCGCGGAATTCGCGCGCCGTGAACGGCTTGACGAGGTACTGGACCACGCCGCCGGCGAGCGCCGCCCGCACGGTCTCGAGCTCCCGCGAGGCCGTGATCGCGAAGACGTCGACGGCGGGGGTGTCCGCGCCGCGTAGCCGGCGCAGCACCTCGATCCCGCTGATGCCGGGCAGGTGGATGTCCAGCAGGACCAGGTCCGGCCGGAGCTCGTGCAGCAGGGCGAGCCCGTCCTCGCCGGTGTGCGCCGTCCCGACCACCTCGAACCCGCCGTGGGCCATGAGGAAACCCTCGTGCAGTCCGGCCACCGCGGGGTCGTCGTCGATGATCAGTGCGCGAATCACGTCGGTGCTCCCGCCGTTGGAGGGGTTCTGCTGCGGGACGGCGTCGCCGCGGGCGCGCCGGATGGGAGCCGCAGGGCGAAGCAGGCACCGCCCATCTCGGAGGCCCCGGCGTCTGCGGTCCCGGCCCGCCGGTCCACCACGCGGCGCACCAGCGCCAGGCCGATGCCGCGTCCCCCGGCGGCTCCGGGACGCTCCGCCTTGCCGCTGACGCCGAGACCCCAGACCGGGCCGCCGAGCCCGGCGGCGATCCCGGGCCCGTCGTCGTGCACCTCGACGACCACGGCGCCGTCGTCGTCCGACGCGACCAGCACCTCGATGCGACCGTCGTGGCCCACCGCCTCCAGCGCGTTGTCCACGAGGTTGCCCAGAATCGTCACCAGGTCCGCCGTCATGCGGGCATCCCCCGGCGCGTAGGCGGACTCCGGGTCCACCGCCACCTCGATGTCCTTCTCGCGCCCGATCACCGTCTTCGCCAGGAGCAGCGCCGTGACCTCGGGATCGGTGATGCCGGCGAGGGCGCCGTTGCCCCACAACGCGCCGCCGGCGTCCATCCGTCCGATGAAGTCGACGGCCTGCTCCGTCTGTCCCAGCTCGAGCAGCCCGGAGATGACGTGCATGCGGTTCGAATGCTCGTGCGCCTGCGCGCGGAGCGCCTGCGTGGTGTCGCGCTCGCCGGTGAGCTCGCCGAGGGCCCGGTGCAGTTCGGTGTGGTCGCGCAGGATGAGCATGCCGCCGACGCTCCGGCCGCCCACGACGCCGGCCGTGGCCTTCGCGACGAGTACGCGCTCGCCGGCGAGGACCAGTTCCGCCGAGCCGTCGGCGTCGTCCAGGACGCGGGCCACGGACGCCTCGAGGATGTCGCGGGCGGGGCGTCCGGCGGCGTCACCGCCGAGCCCCAGCAGGCGCGTGGCTTCGTCGTTGACCAGGGTCACCCGTCCGGTCGAGTCCGTTGCCACCACGCCTTCGCCGATGCCGTGCAGCATGGCGTCGCGGGCGGTGAGGAGCTCGGCGATCTGCTCCGGTTCCTGTCGGTGGATCCGCAACCAGACGAGCCGCGACACGTAGAAGGCCCCGGCCCCGCCGACGACTGCGGCCACGGCCAGCCAGGCCGCGAGCACGGGCAGGGCCTCCATCAGGTCGTCGGTGATCTCGCTTTCCAGGATGCCGACGGACACGCTGCCGATGATCTCCTCCCGGTCGCCGCGGACCGGAACCTTCACGCGCCACGAGGAACCGAGTGTGCCGGTTTCCGTTCCGACGAAGGTTTCTCCGGACAACGGCACCGAGGGGTCGGTGGACACGCGTTCGCCGATGCGGCCGGGGACGGGGTGGGAGTAGCGGATCCCGTCGGCGTCGGTCACGACGACGTAGGTGACGTTGGTGGCCTGCCGGATCAGCTCGGCGATGGGTTGGATCGCCTGGGCCGGGTCGGCATCGTCGTACGCCTCCACGACCGAGGGAAGGCGCGCGACGGACCCGGCGACGCCGACCATGCGTTCCCGGTGGGCCTCGCGGATGCCTTCGGCCTGCAGCGTGGCGGCGACGACGCCTGCCACGCCGATCACCAGAAGCATGATGGCGACCTGGAGCAGCAGCAGCTGGCTGCGGAGGGTAACGGTTCGGAGCACCGAACGATTCTGTCACGTGACACAGCTCACGGCGCGTCTTCCCGGGCGTCCTCGGTGCGACCAATACGACCAATACCTCCAGTATCACCACATGCTTCCGCCCGGTCGGAGAGCTTCCTAGTGTGAATCGAAGTTCGGAGTGACGATCGTCACTCCGGCATGACGCACCCACAGATCGAGGAAGATCCATGAACAACGCCATCACCCCCGCCGCCCGCCGCACCGCCCTGGCCGTCACCGCGGCCGCCGTCGTTCTCGCGCTGTCCGCCTGCGGCGGCTCCGCCGACGAGGCGGCTTCGGCGGACGGCCAGGTCGACAAGCTGAACATCATCGTCCCGGCCAACCCGGGCGGCGGCTGGGACCAGACCGGACGCTCGATGCAGAAGGACCTGCAGGAAAACGACCTGGTCGGTTCGGCGCAGGTGCAGAACGTCGGTGGCGCCGGCGGCACCAACGGCCTGGCGAAGCTGGCCACGGAGAAGGACCCGAACACGCTGATGGTCATGGGCTACGTGCTGGTCGGCTCCGTGGAGACGAACAAGTCGGAGAGCCGCATCGAGGACACGACGCCGATCGCCCGCCTGACGGAGGAGCCGCTGGTTCTCGTCGTGCCCGCCGACAGCCCCTACCAGACCACGGCGGACCTGGTCGCGGACATCGAGGCCAAGGGCAAGGGCGTCGCCGTCACCGGCGGCTCCGCCGGCGGCGCGGACCACATCCTGATGGGACAGATCCTCCAGCAGCAGGGCATTTCGCCCGACCAGCTGAACTACATCGGATACTCGGGCGGCGGCGAGTCCCTGGCCGCGCTCCTGGGCAACAAGGTCCAGGCCGGCATCTCCGGCGTCGGGGAGTACGCCGAGCAGGTCAAGGCGGGCAAGGTCCGCGCCCTGGCGGTGTCCGGCGAGGCCGAGGCGCCGGCGCTCCCGGGTGTCGCGCCACTGACGGAACAGGGCATCGACGTTGTCCTCACCAACTGGCGCGGCGTCGTCGCCTCCGGAAACATCGACGAGGCGCAGGCGGACAAGCTTACCGAACTGGTGACCTCCATGCACGGCACCGAAGACTGGAAGAACACCTTGGAGACCAACAACTGGGACGACGCGTTCCTTGCCGGGGACGAGTTCGACGAGTTCCTCACGGAGGACATCGCCAAGGTCAAGACCACGCTGTCCGACATCGGTCTGGTCAAGTAGCCGTGGAGACCACGCAGAAGAATCTCGGTGAGGTGCTCTTCGCGCTGGTCTTCGTCGTCCTCGGCATCGCCGGGTTCATGCTCGCCGGGGCCATCGAGGTCCCCGAGCTGGAGACCGGAATGGGCCCGCGCGCGTTCCCGTACATCGTGAGCGGGGCGCTGGCGGCCGTGGGGGCGGGACTGGTCTTCCAGGCGCTCCGCGGCCGCCTCGGCGCCGCCGAGGAGGGCGAGGACGTCGACGCCGACGCGTCGATCGACTGGTTGACGATCGGCAAGCTCGTGGGCTTCGTCGTCGTGCACATCCTGCTGATCGGGCCGGCCGGATGGCCGGTCGCGGCGGCCGTGCTGTTCGCGGGGGGCGCGTGGACGCTGGGAGCCAAGCCCTTCTGGCGCTCGGTGTTGATCGCCGTCGTCCTCTCACTGCTCCTGCAGTACCTCTTCGGCGGCCTGCTGGGCGTCTCACTGCCCCCGGGCCCGCTGTTGGAAGGAATCGACATCCTCAATGGATAACCTGAACCTGCTCCTGGAGGGCTTCGCCACCGCAGCGCAGCCCATTTTCCTGCTGTACGCGCTGTTCGGCGTCTTCGTGGGCACCGCCGTCGGCGTCCTGCCCGGCATCGGCCCCGCCATGACCGTGGCGCTGCTGATGCCGATCACGTACTCGCTGGAACCCACCGCCGCCCTGATCGTCTTCGCGGGCATCTACTACGGCGGCATGTACGGAGGATCGACAACGTCCATCCTGCTCAACACACCCGGCGAATCCGCCTCGATCGTCACCGCGCTCGAGGGCAACAAGATGGCCAAGGCGGGACGCGGCGCCGCCGCGCTGGCGACGGCCGCCGTCGGATCCTTCGTCGCCGGAACCATCGCCACCGTGCTGCTGACGTTCCTGGCGCCGATCATCGTGGAATACGCCATCAACCTGGGGCCCGTGGACTTCGTGGCCCTGATGATCGTCGCGTTCCTAACCATCGGCGCGCTGCTCGGGGCGTCGGTCCTGCGCGGCATGGCCTCGCTGACGCTCGGCCTGTTCATCGGGCTCGTCGGCGTGGACGACACCACGGCCCAACAGCGCTACACGATGGGCATTCCGGGCCTCGCGGACGGAATCGACGTCGTCCTCGTCGCCGTCGGCCTGTTCGCGCTCGGCGAGGCGCTCTACGTGGCGGGGCGCCTGCGCCGCGGCCCCGTGGAGGTCATGTCCGTGGGCAAGGCCAAGGGAGCCGGCTGGATGACCCGCGACGACTGGGGCCGCTCCTGGAAGCCGTGGCTGCGCGGCACGTTCATCGGCTTCCCGATCGGCACCGTGCCGGCCGGCGGAGCGGACGTCTCCACCTTCCTGTCCTACGCGGCCGAGCGGAAACTGGCCAAGGGCAAGAACCGCAAGGAGTTCGGCCGTGGCGCCATCGAGGGCGTCGCCGGTCCCGAGGCGGCCAACAACGCGGCCGCCGCCGGCGTCCTGGTGCCGCTGCTGACGTTGGGCATCCCCACGACGGCGACCGCCGCCATGATGCTCACCGCCTTCCAGCGCTACCAGATCCAGCCAGGACCGCTCCTGATGGAGACGAACGCCGCCCTGGTGTGGGCGCTCATCGCCAGCCTGTACATAGGCAACGTGATGCTGCTGGTGCTCAACCTTCCGCTGGTGGGACTGTGGGTGAAGATCCTGCAGATCCCGCGGCCGTACCTCTACTCGGGGATCCTCGTGTTCGCGGGACTCGGCGCGTACTCGGTGAACTTCGCGACCATGGACCTCGTGATCCTGCTGGCGGTGGGCATCCTCGGGTTCTTCATGAGGCGCTACGGCTACCCGGTGGCGCCCATGGTGGTGGCGATGATCCTCGGCCCGATGTTCGAGGTCCAGCTGCGCCGGTCGCTGCAGATCTCGCAGAACGACCTCACCGCGCTAGTCTCCACACCGTTCACGTGGTTCGTCTACACGGCGCTTGCTCTGCTGTTCGCGGCGTCGTACTGGATCAAAAGGAAGCAGAAGGCCATGGAATCCGAAACCCTCGAGATGGCGGCATGAGCGCGGCGCGGCGGACGCCGACCGGCAGGACGGTGGTGCTCGGGTACGTGCCCAGCAAGATCGGCCTCGCGGCCCTGGCGGCCGCCATCGGGGAGTGCCGGCGCCGTGGCGCGCGCCTGCTGGTGCTCAACACCACGCGGGCGGACCGGCACGTGGACCCGAACTACGCCCACGCGACGGCGATGGAGGAGCTCGACGCCGCGCTGCGGGCCGGCGGCGTGGACTTCGAGGTCCGGCACTTCACCTCGTCGCAACTGGCCTCCGAGGACGTGCTGGACGCCGCGGAGGAAACGGGGGCCGAGCTGGTCGTCGTCGGCATCCGGCGGCGGACGCCCGTGGGGAAGCTCATCCTGGGTTCGGACGCGCAGCGGATCATCCTCGACGCCGACTGCCCCGTGCTGGCGGTCAAGGCGTAGGAGCGCTCCCCTCCGCGGGCGGCGGGTGGGTCTGCGAGACTTGCCGGATGGAAGACGAAGGCCTGGATTCGACCTACACGACCATCGAGTCGGTGCCCTACGTCCGGCTGTTCGTGGACCACGGCGAAAGCCCCGTATGGGCCTGGGACGCGGTCGGGTACGCCGAACTCGGGATGCCCGAGGACCTGGAACGCCGGATGCGGGCATGGGAGCGGACGTACCACGCCGGCGGGTGGGAATCCACGGGGTTCCCTCCCGCCACCGTCGTCAACCGCCACCGCGCCGAAGGGGTCCTCGTGGCGCTCCTGCTGGCGGAACACCTGGGACGAACCGTGGCCGTCGAATTCGCGGCCGGAACCGCCGGCGGCGCCAACGCGTGGGACGACGCCACGGTCGCGGAGGGGACCCGGCGGTCCCTCGCCGATCCGGAAATGTTCCATTGCAACGCCCCGGCCCGGAACCCCGCCGTGTCCGCGCGGATCCGCTGGATGCTCCACCACCCCTTCGAGCAGCCGGGCGCGTGAGGCGGACCGCCCCGGGGTCTGGGAGAATGGCGGCGTGACTCCCACACTTCGCCACTTCACGCCCCCCGCGGACACCGGTCCGCGCCGGGTGGTCTTCCTCGGGTCCACGGGATCCATCGGCACGCAGGGCCTCGACGTCGCGGCCAAGTCCCCGGACAGGTTCAGCGTCGCCGCGCTCGCCGGTGGCTCCAACCTGCCGTTGCTGGCCGGGCAGGCCGTCGCCACGCGCGCCGCGGCGGTCGGCGCCGCCCACCCGGACGTCGACGCGCTGCGCGCGGCCATCACCGCTCGCGCGGCGGCGGCGGGCGTCCCGGACTACGCGCCAGAACTCTTCGCCGGCCCCGACGCCGCCTCGGCCATCGCCGCGTGGGAGGACGCCGACGTCGTGCTGAACGGCATCACCGGTTCCATCGGACTGGCGCCGACGCTTGCCGCGCTGCGGGCCGGACACCTGCTGGCGCTCGCCAACAAGGAGTCGCTGATCGTCGGCGGCGCCCTGGTCAAGGACCTCGCGGCGCCCGGCCAGCTGGTGCCCGTCGACTCGGAGCACTCCGCGCTCGCGCAGGCCCTGCGCTCGGGCCGCCCGGAGGAGGTCGCGCGCCTGGTGGTCACGGCCTCCGGGGGGCCGTTCCGCGGACGTCCCCGCGCGGAGCTGGCCGGCGTCACGCCGGCCGAGGCGCTGGCCCACCCCACCTGGGACATGGGCAAGGTGGTCAGCACCAATTCGGCGACAATGGTCAACAAGGCCCTCGAAGTCATCGAGGCGCACCTGCTCTTCGACGTCCCCCTGGAGCGGATCGAAGCCGTGGTGCACCCGCAGTCCGTGGTGCATTCCATGGTGGAGTTCGTCGACGGCTCGACAATCGCCCAGGCCTCCCCGCCGGACATGCGGCTGCCCATCGCGCTGGGTATGGCCTGGCCCGCGCGCGTGCCCGGCGCGTCCACGCCGTGCGACTGGTCCGCCGCGGCCTCCTGGACCTTCGAGCCGCTGGACGAGGAGGCCTTCCCGGCCATCCTGCTCGCCAAGGCCGCGGCCGCGGCGTCCGGCACGCACATGGCCGTCTTCAACGCCGCGAACGAGGAGGCGGTCGCCGCCTTCCACGCGGGCCGGATCGGCTTCCTGGACATCGTCGACAGCGTGGCGGCCGTCGTCTCGGAGTACGACGCCGGTGCGGCCGCCGGTGCGGACCCCACCCTGGAAGCGGTGCTGGCGGCCGAGGATTGGGCACGAAAGAGTGCCCACGAGCGTTTGGGATTGTTGTGACCGTATTGCTTTTCATCGCCGGCGTCGTGATCGTCGCCGTGGGCATCGCCCTGTCCATCGCCCTGCACGAGGTGGGCCACCTCGTCCCCGCCAAGCTGTTCGGCGTTCGCGTCCCGCAGTACATGGTGGGCTTCGGCAAGACCGTGTGGTCCACCCGGCGGGGCGAGACCGAATACGGACTCAAGGCCATCCCGCTGGGCGGCTACGTGTCCATGATCGGCATGTACCCGCCGGCCAAGTCGGGCGAGGGCCAGGTGCGGCAATCCAGCACCGGAATGTTCCAGCAGCTCGCCGACGACGCGCGCAAGGCCGCCGCCGAGCAGTTGCGGCCGGGAGACGAGGACCGCATGTTCCACCGGCTTCCGGTGTGGAAGCGGATCGTCATCATGCTGGGTGGACCGCTGATGAACCTGGTGATCGGAACCCTGCTCATCGCCGTCGTCGTCACCGGGTTCGGGACGGTGCAGGCCACCACGACCGTCTCCGAGGTCTTCCAGTGCGTCGTTACCGACGAGGAACAGGCCGAGCGCGAGCGTCAGGGCGGCACCGACTGCCGCCCCTCGGATCCCGAGGCTCCCGCCTACGCCGCCGGCCTGTTGCCGGGCGACGTCGTCACGTCCTTCGACGGCACCGCCGTCGGCGAGCGGGACTGGATGGAGCTCACGGAAATGATCCGCGCGGCAGCCGGACGCCAGGCGCCGATCACCTATCTGCGGGACGGCGTCGAGCACACGGCAACCATCGAGCCGCTGCTCACCGAACGCCCTGAACTCGACATCAACGGCCGCCCGCTGACGGAGGCCGACGGGACCGTCCAGACGGTCCGGGTGGGCTTCATCGGCATGGGATCCGAACAGCGCCTGATGACCCTGCCGGTGGGGGAAGTCCCCGGACTCGTCGGCGAGAACGTCCGGGTCGTCGCCGGCGTGGTGCTGGACCTGCCGGCGCGCATGGCGGCGGTCGCCCGGGCGGCCTTCTCCGACGCGCCCAGGGACCCCAACGGCCCCATCTCGGTGGTCGGCGTGGGACGCATCGCCGGCGAGGTCAGCGCCATGGAGGAGATTCCGCTCGAGAACCGGTTCGCCACGCTGATCGGTCTCGTCGCGAGCCTGAACATCGCCCTCTTCGTGTTCAACCTGGTTCCCCTGTTGCCGCTGGACGGCGGCCACATTGCCGGAGCGCTCTGGGAGGCGCTGCGGCGCGGGTTCGCCAAGGTGTTCCGCCTGCGGGACCCGGGACCGGTGGACATCGCCAAGCTGTTGCCGGTCACCTACGTCGTGGCCGCCCTCATGTTGGGCATGGGCATATTGTTGATCTATGCGGACATCGTCAAACCGGTGAACATCTTCTGACGGATTTTCACCACATTTGCACCACAGGGGGTACGCCGATGTTGGACACGGACAGGACACGCGAGGGCGAACGGGACGCGGGGAGGTCGCGGCGGCGCCACAACACACGGACGCTCACGGCGGTGTTGGCCGTCTCGGCGCTCGCACTTGCCGGATGCACCTCCGATCCCACCGGCACCGGGGCCGCCGGTGCCGGCAGGACGCGCACCGCCGGGTCGGCGGACGCTGATCCGGCGACGGCCGTACTGCAGCGCCCCCGGGGCGGCATCGAGCGCCTCGCCGGGGACCCCGCCGAGGCAGCCGTTGCGGTCAGCCGGGCCCTGTTCGCCTCGGCGCCGGCCGTCGTCGTCCTCGCCGATGGGGCTGCGGGCGGGGAAACGGACGGCGACGCCGATGGGGATCACGGCGCGGTGCCTGGCCGGGCGGCGGACCGCGCCGTCGAGCTGGGCGTGCCGCTCCTGTTGGTCGCAACCGCCTCCAATGCCGACCCGCACGCGGCCGTCCGCGACGAAATCAAGCGTCTCGGGGCAGGATCCGTGGTGACCTTCGGGACTCCCGACAGCGGTTGGGACGGGTTGCTCGACGGGCTCGGGACAGTCGAAACGGTCGACGGATCGGCCACGGCCGCCGCGGATCTGCCGGACGCGCGGGCATCGACAGCCGGTGGCGCGGACTTCGCCGTCGTCCACCGGGAAGGAAGGGCGGCGACGACCTACGCCGCGGCCCTGGCCACCGCGCGCTCCGCCGGGGCCGGCGTCCACGCACTCGACTCGGCCGACCCCAGGGACGGCGCGGATGACCTGGCGTTCTTCGCGGACCACGCAAAGGCCGCGGTGTACGGCGTCGGACCCGGCCTCGGATCGGCCGGCGATTTCGAGGCTCTGGCGGCCACGGCCGCGGGCGGATCCGAGCTTCCGGGGGGCGGGCAGCTCGTCTTCCCGGGGCGCCGGATGGTGGCGCTCTACGGGCATCCGGAAACGTCCGCGCTGGGAATGCTGGGCGAGCAGGGCGTCGACGCGGCAATCACGCGCGTCAAGGCACTCGCGGCCGAGTACCAGCCGCACAGCGCCGAACCCGTCCAGCCGGCATTCGAGATCATCGCGACCGTGGCCTCCGCCGCCCCGGGCGCGGACGGAAACTACTCGCGCTACACGGACGTCGAGGTCCTGCGGCCCTGGATCGAGGCCGCGGGGGAGGCCGGCGTCTACGTGGTGCTGGATCTGCAGCCGGGCCGCAACGATTTCCTCACCCAGGCCAAGCACTACGAGGAGTTCCTGCGGCTGCCCCACGTCGGGCTGGCCTACGACCCGGAATGGCGGCTGGGTCCGAACCAGCGGCACATGGTCCAGATCGGGACGGTCGACGCGGCCGAGCTGAACGAGGTGAACGCCTGGCTCGCCGGGCTGACGCGCGAGCACGCGCTGCCGCAGAAGGTCGTCGTCCTCCACCAGTTCCAGCTGCGGATGATTGCCGATCGCGGATCCCTGGACACGGGGTACCCGGAACTGGCGCTGGTCCTGCACGCGGACGGGCACGGCACGCCCGGCCAGAAGCTCGAGACCTGGAACGCGCTGCGCCGGGACCTTCCGCCCGGCATCCGGATGGCCTGGAAAAACTTCGTCGACGAGGACTCGCCGACCTTCACTCCCGTCGAAACCTTCACGGAGGTCACACCGAAGCCGTGGTTCGTCTCCTACCAGTAGCCGCTAGTGTTGAAGCATGACCATCTTCGCAGTCGAATACGTCTATGCCGCCGGTACCGAAGCGGCCCGCGACGAGCACCGTCCTGGGCACCGCTCGTTCCTCTCCTCGCTGAAGCGGGACCCGGACGCGGACACGGGCGTGTGGCTCGTCGCCTCCGGACCGTACGCCGACGGCACCGGCGCGCTGCTCATCTTCGGCGCCGGCTCCGAGTCCGAGCTGTTGGCGTCGCTCAAGGACGATCCGTTCAACGCGGAAGGCCTCGTATCGGCGCTGCGTGCTACCGCGTGGGTGCCCGTGACGGGCGAACTCTCCCACCACGCCTGACCCCGCCCGGGCCCCGGCATCCGACGACAGTGGGATACTGGGGGCCGAACCCAACGCACCACCACACCTGGAGGAAGCCTTGACCCCGGTCAGCCTCGGAATGCCCGCCGCACCGCCGCCCACCATCGTTCCGCGGCGCAAGACGCGCCAGATCAAGGTCGGTTCCGTCGGCGTCGGATCGGATTCGCCGATCAGCGTGCAGTCGATGACCACGACGCAGACGACGGACATCAACGCCACCCTGCAGCAGATCGCCGAGCTGACGGCCTCCGGCTGCGACATCGTCCGGGTCGCCTGCCCGACCTCGGACGACGCCGAGGCCCTGCCGATCATCGCGAAGAAGTCGCAGATCCCCGTGATCGCCGACATCCACTTCCAGCCGAAGTACGTCTTCGCCGCGATCGACGCCGGTTGCGCCGCCGTGCGCGTCAACCCGGGCAACATCCGCAAGTTCGACGACCAGGTCAAGCAGATCGCCGACGCCGCTAAGGCCGCCGGCACCTCTATCCGCATCGGCGTCAACGCCGGTTCCCTCGATCCGCGCCTGTTGGAGAAGTACGGAAAAGCGACGCCGGAGGCCCTGGTCGAGTCGGCGGTGTGGGAGGCCTCCCTGTTCGAGGAGCACGACTTCCACGACTTCAAGATCTCGGTCAAGCACAACGACCCGGTGGTCATGGTGCGGGCTTACCAACTGCTGGCCGAGCGCGGCGACTGGCCGCTGCACCTCGGTGTGACCGAGGCGGGACCGGCGTTCCAGGGCACCATCAAATCCGCGACGGCGTTCGGCGCGCTGCTGGCGCAGGGCATCGGCGACACGATCCGCGTCTCGCTCTCCGCCCCTCCCGTGGAGGAAATCAAGGTCGGCAACCAGATCCTGCAGTCGCTGAACCTGCGACCCCGCAAGCTCGAAATCGTCTCCTGCCCCTCCTGCGGACGCGCCCAGGTGGACGTCTACACGCTGGCGGACCAGGTGACCGCCGGCCTGGAGGGCATGGAGGTGCCGTTGCGCGTGGCCGTCATGGGTTGCGTCGTCAACGGTCCGGGAGAGGCCCGCGAGGCAGACCTTGGCGTTGCTTCCGGCAACGGCAAGGGCCAGATTTTCGTCAAGGGCGAGGTCATCAAGACCGTACCCGAAGACCAGATCGTCGAGACGCTGATCGAGGAGGCCATGCGGATCGCCGAAGGCATGGAGGCCCCGGAGGACGGTTCCGCGGCGCAACCGACCGTCAGCGTCTCCTAGCGCGGTAAAAAACGACCCGCGGAGTCATTTTGCGCCGGGGCTGTCCCGCTGGCCCGACTTCTTGAGAGACTGGATCCAGGCGGCGAAACACGCGGCGGAACGGGGACGCGGTGGCGAAGATTCTTTCCAGGGTGGCACCGTGGTTCCCGTCCACTAAGCGGATCGCGGCCGAGGGCGACCAGCTCACGGCCAACGTCCGGGTCCTGGGCCACGCGGATACTACGACCCTGGCCGAGCTCGTGTCGCGGGATCCCGTCGCCAACGTCTTCATGGAAGCCCAACTCGAGGCGACCGGATCGGCGGCACCGACGTCCAGCGGCGGAACCGTGATCGGCCGGTTCGATGGCGCTCGCCTCGACTCCGCCTGCTGGGTCGGGGCCAACCTGGTGCCCATCGAGGCCTCCGCGGAGGCGGCCGTCGAATTCGCCGACGCCGTCCTGCCGCTGGGCCGCCGCTACTCGTCCGTCTTTGGCATGTCCGAGGCCGTCCTCTCCCTGTGGTCGCGGCTGCAGGACGGGCCCCAACGAGCCTTCGACATCCGTGCGCACCAACCGCTGATGGTGTTGGACCGGGTGGCGGGGATCGCCCGGGCCGACGGCCTGCGGACCACGGTCGAGACCGACTACGAGGCGGTCCTGCCGGCATGCGCCAAGATGTTCGAGGAGGAGTTGGGGTATTCGCCGCTGGCCGGCGGGGGAGCCTACTACCGTTCGCGGGTCCGCTCACTCATCCGCCAGGGCCACTCCCTGGTGGAACTCGACGGCGACGGCGAGGTCCTGTTCAAGGCCGAACTGGGCACCGCCTCGACCCGCGCCACCCAGATCCAGGGCGTATGGTTGGAGCCGCGCCACCGGGGACAGGGTCTGGCGGCCCCCTACATGGCGGCGGTCGCGGACTACGCGCTGTCGCTCGCGCCGGTCACCAGCCTCTACGTGAACGACTACAACGCCGCCGCCCTCGCGACCTACCGCAGGGTCGGCTTCCGCCAGTGCGGCGAATTCGCCACGATCCTCTTCTAGCCGCATTCGGCCGCGCCGGGCACAACCGGGTAAATTGGTCTGCGTTCCCTTCGGGAAACACTCCACCGATTGCGGCCCGAGGCCGCGGAAACGGACATCACGCGTGGTCCTTCGACTCTCCACCCTTTTCCTGCGCACGCTTCGCGAAGACCCCGTCGACGCCGAGGTCGCCAGCCACAAGCTGCTGGTGCGCGCCGGCTACATCCGCCGTGCCGCCCCCGGCATCTACACGTGGCTCCCGCTGGGACTGCGCGTCCTGGCCAAGGTGGAGGGCATCGTCCGCGAGGAAATGAACGCCATCGGCGGCCAGGAGGTGCACTTCCCGGCGCTGCTTCCGCGCGAGCCCTACGAGGCCACCAACCGCTGGACCGAGTACGGCGAGGGGCTGTTCCGCCTCCAGGACCGCAAGGGCGCGGACTACCTCCTGGCTCCGACGCACGAGGAGATGTTCACGCTGCTCGTGAAGGACCTGTACAACTCGTACAAGGACCTGCCGGCGTACCTCTACCAGATCCAGAACAAGTACCGCGACGAGGCCCGACCGCGCGCCGGCCTGCTGCGCGGCCGCGAGTTCATCATGAAGGATTCCTACTCCTTCGACATCGACGACGACGGCCTCGAGGAGGCCTACCAGGCGCACCGCGCGGCGTACCTGAAGATCTTCGCGCGGCTGGGCCTGGAGGTCCTGCCGGTCTTCGCCACCGCCGGAGCGATGGGCGGCTCGAAGTCCGAGGAGTTCCTCCATCCGACCGAGGTCGGGGAGGACACGTTCGTCCGTTCGCCGGGCGGCTACTACGCCAACGTCGAAGCCGTCACCACCGTCGTCCCCGATGCCATCGACCACGCCGGCCTTCCGGCCTGCGAAGTCCTGGACACCCCGGACACGCCGACCATCGACACGCTGGTCGCCGCCGCCAACGTCCTGGCACCGCGCGACGGCGGCGCGTGGACTGCCGCCGACACGCTCAAGAACGTCGTGCTGGCGGCCATCCTGCCTACGGGCGAGCGCCACCTGGTGGTCGTCGGGGTGCCCGGGGACCGCGCGGTGGACCTGAAACGCGTGGAGGCGAACATCGCCACGCACCTTCCGATGGGCGGCGAGGTCGGTATCGAGGCCGCCACAGAGGACGACCTGCGGAAGCACCCCGGACTCGTCAAGGGCTACATCGGACCGGGTCAGGGTCTGGAGAACGCAGTGCTCGGCGCCGAGGCATCCACCGGGATCACGTTTCTGGTCGATCCGCGCGTGGTGCCGGGCACCAGCTGGATCACCGGGGCCAACGAGCAAGGCAAGCACGTGTTTGGCCTGGTCGCCGGGCGCGACTTCGGCTGGGACGGCATCATCGAGGCCGTGGACGTCCGCGCAGGCGATCCGGCCCCCGACGGCTCCGGTCCGCTGGAGACCGCCCGCGGCATCGAAATGGGCCACATCTTCCAGCTCGGCCGGAAGTACGCGGAGGCACTGGACCTGAAGGTGTTGGACCGGAACGGAAAGCTCGCGGTCGTCACCATGGGCTCGTACGGGATCGGCGTCACGCGTGCCGTCGCGGCCCTCGCCGAGTCCTACCACGACGGGCGCGGCCTCATGTGGCCGCGCAACGTCGCCCCTGCCGATGTCCACCTCATGGTCACGGGCAAGGGCGAGGACCTCTTCGCCGAGGCCGAGCGCATCGCCGCCGAGCTCGAGGCCCAGGGCATCGAGGTGATTTTCGACGATCGTCCGAAGGTCTCCGCCGGGGTCAAGTTCGGAGACGCCGAGCTGATCGGCGTGCCGACCATCGCCGTCGTCGGACGCGGTTTGGCGGAGGGGCTCATCGAGGTCAAGGACCGCGCCAGCGGAACCGCCGAGAACGTGGCCGTCGCCGACGTCGTCGGCTACCTCGTCTCCGCCGTCCGCGGCTAGGCACCAGTTGCCGGACTGGTTCGCGACGCTGGAGGGGGCCGGCCTGGAGAACATCCAGGCCGGAACCCTCCTGCTGATCCTCCTGGCCGGCCTGGCCGCCGGATGGATCGACGCGGTCGTGGGCGGCGGTGGGCTCCTGCAGCTGCCCGTCCTGCTGCTCGTTCCGGGCATCACGCCCGTCCAGGCGCTCGCCACCAACAAGCTGGGCTCCGTGTTCGGGACGACCACCAGCGCCGTGACCTACTACCGCAGGGCGCACCCGGACCTGCGGACCGCGCTGCCCATGGCCGCAGTGGCCCTGGCCGGCAGCTTCGCGGGGGCGATCGTGGCCACCGTGCTTCCGGCGTCGGTGTTCAAGCCCATCATCGTGGCCGCGCTGGTCGCCGTCGCGCTGTTCACCGCGTTCCGGCCCACCGTCGGCGAACTGACGTCCCTGCGTCATCAGGGAGGCCGGCACTATGCAGCGGCCGGTGTGATCGGACTGGTGATCGGCTTCTACGACGGACTCATCGGCCCGGGCACCGGCTCGTTCCTCGTCATCGCCATGGTGGTGTTCCTCGGATACAACTTCCTGTCCTCCAGTGCCAAGGCGAAGATCGTGAACATGGCGACCAACCTCGGGGCGCTCGCGTTCTTCCTGCCCAGCGGGCACCTCCTCTGGGGACTCGGTCTCGTTCTCGGCGTCGCCAACATGGTCGGCGGGTACATCGGGGCGCGCATGGCGGTGAGCAAGGGCAGCCGCTTCATCAGGGTGGTGTTCCTCGCCGTCGTCGGCGTGCTGATCCTGCGCCTCGGCTACGACGTCCTCCAGGAGAACATCCTCGGAAACGGCTAGCGCCCGGCGCCTGTCCCCGGTTGGACCAGCGGCTTGAGATCGCTTGCCGCGGGCAGGTGCGAGACGTCCAGTCCCGCCAGCGCCGTGGCGACCCACAGGGAACGCTCCGCATCCGGGGCACGACCATGGCGCGTGAACCACAGCGTGTCCTCGACCGCCCGGGCCACGGACCACGCGGCGGCCAGGCCGGCGTCGATCCCCGCCGCGGATCCCAGGATCCGGAGCCTGCCCCGGAGCGCCGCGGCCTGGTTTCTCGGCGGCAGATCGCCCAGCCGGTTGTGCAGCATCGGCAGGACGGCGAACTCGCGGTCGCCGACGATGCCCTGCGGGTCGATTGCCGCGTAGCCGCCGGACGGGCGGGCGAGGACGTTGTGGTAGTTCAGGTCGGCGTGCACCAGGAAATCGTCGGAGTCCCGGCGGGAGACCGCGCCGCGGTACTGGCACACGTCGAGGGCGGCTTCCAGCACTGACCGCGGGAACGGACGGCCCAGTTCCTCCCAGTCCGCGGGAAACTCGTCGTTCCAGCGTTCGGCCAGGGCATCGGTTCGTCCAAACGGCGGCCACACCGGATCGGCCGGAAGCGACAGCCGGGCCATCAACGCGCCCCAATGCCCGCACGCCTCCTCCATCGGGACGGCGCCGAGGTCCGCATCGGGCGCCAGTCGCTCCAGAAGGAGGTCGAAGCCCTCGTGCCGCAGCATCCGCACAGCCCCGTCGCCGGCCCAGATTTCGAGTGCCCACGCCTCGGTGAGCAGGTCGTCGTCGGGAATGGACGCCTTGAGGGCCAGGGGCCGGCCGGTCTCTGAGAGCACCGGGACCACGACCGCAGAGTGCCTGGCCCACCAGGTGCCCGCGTCCGCGTCGTGAACGAGGGACCATCGCGCCATCACCCGGTGCAGGTGGTCGGCCAGCCCGGCCCGCCAGGCCCGTCCCGAGGGAAGGAGCAGTGCGTTGGAGCGCAGCCTGGCCGGCAGCGCGTGCGGTTCCGGTTCCCAACCCATGGCGGTCTCAGGTCAATCCGGGGCGGACGCCCCGCGCCGCGGCGGCCTCGGCGGCGGCGAACGCCTCCGCCGCCACGAGGGGCCGCAGGTCCGCGGGGGCCGCCGCGGCGAGGTCGAGCAGGGCGGCGGCCAGCTGGGCCTCCCCGGCGCCCAGCGCGCGGGACGGATCGGCGTCGAAGTCCGTCGGCACGGTGTAGGCGGCGTGGCGCTGCGGCGGGCATTCCGGCGGAAGCAGTCCCTGTAGCAGCGCGCCCAGCTCCTCGCGCGCGGCCGAGGCCCGCGCGGCAGAAGCGGACGCTTTCCCGGCGGACCGCGCCGCGGCCAGACTGTATGCGTAGGACAGCCGGTAGGACGCGTCGGCGGCCATCGACGCGGCAGGCGTCGGAGCCGCGGAAGGCTCCGCGACCATGCGCGGCAGCGTCTTCGGGGTGGTTTTCGGCGCCTCCGGAAAGGTTTGCGAGACCGTTCCTCCACAGGAACCGGTGGCGATGGAGGTTCCGGCCGCGTCGCGCCACTGCTGTACCGTGGCGCCCCGGGAAGTCGGCGCCTCGGCCACGACGCCGTCGTGGGCCCGCGCCAAGGCGCGGGCCGCGAGCAGTTCCTCGATTCCCGCGCCGAGGAGGACGCGGGAGCGCCGCGACGGCTCCTGGACGGACGCGGCCAGAAGCCGGTTGCCGGATTCCGCGAGGTCGGCGGCAAGATGCGCGGGCGTGTCCGTGCCCGGTCCGCCGGGCTCGGAGCCGAAATCCCCGATGGCCGGCGCCGGTGGTGTGAGCAAATCGACATGGCGTCCCAACACGGTGGAGACGGTGCCCAGCGACGACGCGACGACGTCGGTCCGTGCAGCCGGCGGGTTGCTCCCCGCGGCTCTTCCGGCCGCCGGCTGGGAGGCCGCGGCCACCAGCGCCTCGGTCCTGGCCAACAGCTCTGCGAGGCCCGCCTCGACGGAAGGATCCGGTACCGGTTCGGCATCCGGAACCTCCGGCGCAACGTCCGGAATGGCCCGGGGGGACGGGCCGCCCGTGGTCCCCATGCCGACGACCACAACGGCCACCAGCAGCAGTCCGACGGCGCGGCGCAGCCAGATCAGCGCGCGTCTGGCCGGGTGTCGGCGGGGCGGGGGTGCGGCGGTGTGGGACATCCCCTCGATCATCCCACGCGGCCGGCCCGGTGGGGCCCTTCCGCCCGTGTCCGCAGCGTCGCCGCCGCCCCCGTGCGCGCGACGCGGGAGGGATGCGGAAACGATTTCCCGATAAAGTCGATACTCTTGTTTGCACAACATCATCACGTGGGAGGAAAAAATGCCCGGCCAGCCAGTAGACACCCAGCTCGAGGCCAGCCGCCTCAAGGAGTACCTGGAACCCACGGTTGCCTCCCACGACCTCCATCTGGAGGACGTGGAGGTGCGCGCCGCGGGGGAGAACCGGACCGTCCACGTGGTGGTCGATCTCCGGGAGGGAACCGGCAGCGTCGACCTCGACGCGATTGCGGAGGTCTCGCGCTCGCTCTCCGAGGCCATGGACCGGGACCCGGGGGATGACGGGCGGCCCTACGACCTGGAGGTTTCCTCCTTCGGAGTCGGCCGCCCCCTCACTGAACCGCGGCACTGGCGCCGCAATGTGGGACGGCTGGTCAAGGTCAACCTCATGGGCGAGGAGAACATCTCGGGCCGCCTGGTGGAGGCCACGGACGACGCGATCGTCGTCGTTCCGGACCTGACCGTTAAGAAGGGCATGAAGCCCAAGCAGGGCGAGCCCGCGACGCTGGAGTACGGCCGGATCCGCCGCGGTACGGTCGACGTAGAATTCACCCGTCCGGGGGACCCGGACGCGGAACCGCTGGACATCGACGACGAGGAAGAGGGGGCCTGACATGGATATCGACATGAGTGCGCTTCGCCTGCTGGAACGCGAGCGCGAGATTCCACTCGAGCTGCTGATTCCGACCATTGAACAAGCGCTGGTGATGGCCTACCACAAGTCTCCGGGAGCCATCGAGAAGGCACGGGCCGAGATCGACCGCAAGAGCGGCCACGTGACCATTTGGGCCACTGAGGTCGACGACGAGGGCGGGGACGTCGCGGAATACGACGACACGCCGACCGGATTCGGCCGTATCGCCGCGAGCACGGCCCGCCAGATCATCCTCCAGCGGCTGCGCGACGCGGAGGACGACAACATCCTCGGGCAGTTCCGGGGCAAGGAGGGCGAGCTGGTTTCCGGGCAGATCCAGCAGGGCTCGAACCCCTACATGATCCAGGTGAACTTGGGGACGGTGGAGGCCGTGCTGCCGCCGCCGGAGCAGGTGCCGGGCGAGAAATACACGCATGGCTCCCGCATCCGTGCCTATGTCACCGACGTGCACAAGGGCACGAAGGGCCCCTCCATCACCCTCTCCCGCTCGCATCCGAACCTCGTGAAAAAGCTCTTCGAAATGGAGGTTCCCGAGATCGCGGACAAGTCCGTGGAGATCGTCTCCCTGGCCCGCGAGGCCGGCCACCGTTCGAAGATCGCGGTCCGTGGACGCGTGCCGGGCATCAACGCCAAGGGAGCTTGCATCGGCGAGATGGGCTCACGGGTCCGGGCGGTCATGAACGAGCTCAACGACGAGAAGATCGACATCGTCGACTACAACGAGGATCCGGCGAAGTTCATCGCCAGCGCGCTGTCGCCGTCGCGGGTCAACTCCGTGACCATCGTCGACGCCGCGATCCGGCAGGCGCGCGTGGTGGTTCCCGACTACCAGCTCTCGCTGGCCATCGGCAAGGAAGGGCAAAACGCCCGCCTGGCGGCCAAGCTCACCGGCTGGCGCATCGACATCGTCTCGGACGCCGCGACGTCGGAGTAGGCGGCGTCCCAAAGGACCACGGCGCGGTAGGCGCCCGGTGGGCGGTCTCCGGTGGAGGCCGCCCACCGGTGTTTCCGCTGCGCACCGGGAAGGCCGAAACGCGGTAGACTTGCCAATGGTCCGTATCCGGACCGGTAGCCGGTAGCAGGAGTTATTCCGAACGTGAGCGCGCAAGACGGGCCGCGGCGGACGTGCATCGGATGCCGGGAAACCGGAACACAGGACCAGCTGTTGCGATGGGCGGTGGCGGAAGACGGCTCGAATGCCGTGGTTCCGGATCCCGCTCGTCGCAGGTCCGGCAGGGGTGCGTGGTTGCACCCGTCGCCGGAGTGTTCAGCCCTCGCCGTGAAGCGAAGGGCGTTTTCCAGGGCCTTCAGGGTCCCGGTGGACGCCGTGACGCTCGAGGCGGTGCTGGCGGCACTGGGCACCTCCCCGAACGGGGATGGCGCCGACGCAACCGTCCAACCTGAAAGCGGGTCAGAAAACTGATGGAAACCCGATGAGTGTCAAGCGATGAGCGCCTAGCTATGACTCAGCAGCTAAGTGCAGCATTCGGCCTGCCGTCCGATGACGGCGGCCGCGCAAGCAATAAAACGAGGGTTCGTACCTGGCAGAAGTGAGTGCGGGGCGGACCGAGACAGGAGAAATGTGGCCAAGGTCCGCGTACACGAGCTCGCCAAAGAGCTCGGCATCACTTCGAAGGACGCAGTTGCGAAACTGCAGGAACTGGGCGAATTCGTCCGCTCCGCATCTTCGACCATCGAGGCGCCGGTCGTGAGGAAACTCCGCAACGCCTTCCCCGCCAGCGGCTCGTCCGCTGGCGCTTCGCCCGCCAGCCAGAAGCCGGCAGGCAAACCAGCACCCGCGACGCCAGCGGCTTCGCCGGCCGCCCCCGCGGCTCCGGCCCCCGCCGCACCGGCCGCCCCCGCGGCTCCGGCCCCCGCCGCACCGGCCGCCCCCGCGGCTGCCGCGTCGCAGGCGACCCCTGCGCAGCCGGACAGCAAGCCCGCCGCGGCATCTCCCGAGGCGCTGGCGGCACAGCCGGAGGCACGGGAATCAGGCGAACAGCGTTCCCAGGCTCCGCGGCCCGGATCCCGTCCGGCGCCCGGTGGCAAGCCCGGCGCCCCGCGCCCGGGCAACAACCCCTTCTCCTCGCAGCAGGGCATGCGCGGCGAAGATCGCCCCGGCGGGCCCCGTCCCGGAGCGCCGCGTCCCGGCGCCCGTCCGGGCGCTCCCCGCCCGGGCAACAACCCGTTCTCCTCGCAGCAGGGCATGCGCGGCGGCGCCCCGCGTCCGGGTGCCGCCGGCACCGGCGGTCCCCGTCCGCCGGCCGGCCAGGGCGGGGCCCCGCGCGCCGGAGCCCCGCGTCCGGGCAGTCCGCGCCCTGCCGGCGCCGGCACGGGCGGCCCCCGTCCGGGTGGTCCGCGTCCGACTCCGGGCATGATGCCCAACCGCACCGAGCGCCCGGCGGCCCCCGCCGGCGGACGTCCCGGTGCCCCCGGTCGCGGCGGCGCCCCGGGACGTCCGGGCGGCGCCCCGGGTGGAGCCCCGGCCGGCGGTGGCGGCTTCAAGGGCGGCGCAGGCCGCGGCCGCGGCGGCACGCAGGGCGCCTTCGGCAAGGGAGGCGCCGGCCGAGGCAAGCAGCGCAAGTCCAAGCGCGCGAAGCGCCAGGAGCTCGAGCAGATGAGCGCTCCGTCGCTGGGCGGCGTGAGCGTTCCGCGCGGCAACGGCGAAACCGTCATCCGCCTGCGTCGCGGCGCGTCCATCACGGACTTCGCCGACAAGATCGAGGCGAACCCCGCGGCGCTCGTCACCGTTCTGTTCCACCTGGGCGAGATGGCCACTGCCACCCAGTCACTGGACGAGGCGACGTTCGACGTGCTCGGTGTCGAACTCGGCTACAAGGTCCAGGTCGTGTCGCCGGAGGACGAGGAGCGCGAGCTGCTCGGCTCCTTCGACATCGACCTCGACCAGGAGCTCGAGGACGAGGACGACGACGAACTGATGTCCCGTCCGCCGGTCGTGACCGTCATGGGCCACGTCGACCACGGTAAGACCCGCCTGCTCGACGCGATCCGCAAGACCAACGTCATCGAGGGCGAGGCCGGCGGCATCACCCAGCACATCGGTGCCTACCAGGTCCAGCACGAACACGAGTCCACCGACCGCGCCATCACCTTCATCGACACCCCGGGCCACGAGGCGTTCACCGCCATGCGTGCCCGTGGCGCGAAGGTCACCGACATCGCGGTTCTGGTTGTCGCGGCGGACGACGGCGTGATGCCGCAGACCGTCGAGGCGCTCAACCACGCCCAGGCGGCCAACGTGCCGATCGTCGTCGCGGTGAACAAGATCGACAAGGAGGGCGCGAACCCGGACAAGGTCAAGGGCCAGCTCACCGAATACGGATTGGTTCCCGAGGAGTACGGCGGCGACACCATGTTCGTCCACGTTTCCGCGCTGCGGAACGAGGGCATCGACGAGTTGCTCGACGCCGTCCTGCTCACCGCGGACGCGGCGCTGGACATGCGGGCCAACCCGAACAAGGACGCCCGCGGCATCGCGATCGAGGCCAATCTGGACAAGGGCCGCGGCGCCGTCGCGACCGTCCTGGTGCAGTCCGGAACGCTGAACGTCGGTGACACGATCGTCGCCGGCCAGGCGCACGGCCGCGTCCGTGCGATGTTCAACGAGAAGGGCGAAACCCTCGAGGTCGCCGGGCCGTCGCGTCCGGTCCAGGTCCTGGGCCTGTCGACGGTGCCCCGTGCCGGCGACACGTTCCTGGTCACCTCCGACGAGCGCACCGCGCGTCAGATCGCCGAAAAGCGCGAGGCGGCGGACCGCAACGCCCAGCTCGCCAAGCGCCGCAAGCGCATCACGCTCGAGGACTTCGACCAGGCCGTCGCCGACGGCAAGATCGACACCCTCAACCTCATCCTCAAGGGCGACGTTTCCGGTGCCGTGGAGGCCCTCGAGGACTCCCTGCTCAAGATCGACGTCGGCGAGGGCGTGCAGCTGCGGGTCATCCACCGCGGCGTCGGCGCCATCACCCAGAACGACGTCAACCTGGCGACCGTGGACAACGCGATCATCATCGGATTCAACGTCAAGCCGGCCGAACGCGTTGCCGACCTGGCCGACAAGGAGGGCGTCGACATGCGCTTCTACTCGGTCATCTACGGAGCCATCGATGACATCGAGCTGGCGCTGAAGGGCATGCTGAAGCCCGAGTACGAAGAGGTCCAGCTCGGATCGGCGGAGGTCCGCGAGGTCTTCCGCTCGTCCAAGTTCGGCAACATCGCCGGCTCGATCGTCCGGACCGGGGTCATCCGACGCAACGCCAAGGCGCGCGTCACCCGCGACGGCAAGGTCATCGGCGAGGGTCTCACCGTTGACTCGCTGAAGCGCTTCAAGGACGACGCCACCGAGGTCCGCACGGACTTCGAGTGCGGCATCGGCCTGGGATCGTTCAACGACGTCAAGGAAGGCGACTTCATCGAGACGTACGAGATGCGCGAGAAGCCGCGCGTCTAACGGTCCGAGTGCGCCGACGACGGCGGACACCGCCACGGTGGTGTCCGCCGTCGTCGTCACTGGTAGTTTTCGAAAAACAGACATTCCCTAAGGAGGGACCATGGCCGATCCGGCCCGCGCGGCCAGGCTCGCGCAACGCATCAAGGTCGTCGTCGCCCAGTCTCTGGGCAAGGTCGTGAAGGACCCGCGCGTCGAGGGCGTCACCGTCACCGACGCACGTGTGACCAACGACCTGCAGCACGCGACCATCTACTACACCGTCTTCGGTGACGACGAGGCCAAGGAAGGCGCCCGTGCGGCGCTGGCTAAAGCCAAGGGCGTGCTTCGCAAGGAGGTCGGCCGCAACGTGACCGTTCGGCTGACTCCGGACCTGGAGTTCGTCGCCGACGAGATTCCGGTCAACGCCTCGCACCTCGAGGAGGTCCTTCGGGCCGCCAAGGAACGCGACGCCGAGGTGGCGGCCCTCGCACAGGGAGCCCGCCACGCGGGCGAGGCCGACCCGTACAAGCGGGACGAGGACGACGACCTCGACTCCGACGGCGAAGCCGCGGACGGCGACGTACGGGCGTAGCCCGAATCAACGCCGAAGTCCGGCCCCGGGGACAGCCCCGGGGCCGGACTTCGTTGTTTTCCGGACCGCGAACCCCGCGTCGACGGGTGGAGTGGCCGGTGCACCTATACTGGGGTGCGTGAAAACAGGTCGCGGCAGCACGCCGGAAAGCGCAGGCTCCGGTCTGGTCATCGTCGACAAGCCGCAGGGGTGGACCAGCCACGACGTGGTTGGCCGGACCCGGCGGCTCGCGGGAACGCGGAAGGTCGGCCATGCCGGAACGCTCGACCCCATGGCGACCGGGGTGCTGGTCGTAGGCGTCAACAAGGCGACGCGGCTGCTCACCTACATCGTGGGCGCGGCCAAGACGTACGAGGCGACCATCCGCCTGGGGGAAAGCACCGTCACGGACGACGCGGAGGGCGAGATCCTGCAGGCACGCATCGCCGCCGCCGTCACCGAGGACATGATCGCCGCCGGCGTCGCGGGCCTCACCGGCGACATCTCGCAGGTTCCCTCGAGCGTCAGTGCCATCAAGGTCGACGGCGTACGCTCCTATGCGCGGGTCCGCAAGGGCGAGGACGTGTCGCTGGCCGCCCGGCCCGTGACCGTGTCCCGCTTCGAGGTGCACGACATACGCCGCGAGCGCGCCGGCAAGGTGCTCGACGTCGACGTCACGGTCGGGTGTTCCTCCGGCACCTACATCCGGGCCCTGGCGCGAGACCTCGGCGAAGTGCTCGGTGTCGGCGGCCACCTGACCGCGCTACGCCGCACCGAGGTGGGCCCGTACGGGATCGACCGGGCGCGCACCATGGAGCAGTTGGCCGAGGACCTCGTCATGCTTCCGCTGGACGACGCCGCCCGCGCGTTGTTCCCGAACCGGGAGCTGACGACGGAGGAGACCACCGAGCTCTCCTTCGGCCGACGCGTCGCGCCGAATCCGGACCCGGCCGTCACGGCGGCGTTCGCGCCGGGCGGGGGACTGGTCGCCCTCCTGAAGAACAAGGGCGACGCCGCGAAGCCCGAGATCGTCTTCGCAACCGCCTGATCCCGGCCGCCCGCGCACGTCCTACGCCACCCCCCACCCACGAAAGGTTCCACACCGTGATTGTCGACGGCCTCTTCATTGCCGGGGCCGTTGTCTGCGCCCTGTCGGTGGTCCTCGGCGTGGTTGCGGCGATCATCCGCGACCACCCGGACGACTACGCGATTCTCGGCGTTGCCGCCGTCGAGCTGTTTCTGGTGGTCTACGGCATTGCCGCGGCCGTCCGGCAGGCCCAGGGAGAGGCGCTTGCGGGCGCGCCCTGGGAGTTCTGGGGGTACGTGGCGACCGCCCTGCTGCTCCCGATCCTGGCGTTCGTCTGGGCGGTCTCGGACAGGTCGCGGTGGTCCAACGTGGTGCTCGCGGCCGCGGGGGCCACGGTCTTCGTGATGCTTTACCGCATGGAACAGATTTGGGACGGAGGGGGCCCGGCATGAGCAGGAGAATCATCTCCGCGGCCTCCCGGGGCAGGCCGGAACAGACCGGCGGGCCGGGGGAGGCGACCCGCGGCACGGGGCTGGGGCGAATCATCGTGGCCGTCTACGGGATCCTGGCGCTCGCGGCGACGGTCCGCGCCGTCTACCAGATCCTGGCCGAGTTCGACGAGGCCCCGCTGGCCTACACGCTCAGCCTCTTCTCCGGCCTGGTGTACATCCTGGCGACCGTTACGCTCGCCGGCAGCGGCCGGAGGACGTGGGCCTGGTCCGTGGCCGCCGTGTCGGTCGAGTTGATCGGCGTCGTGGTGGTCGGGGTCCTGTCGCTCACGATCCCCGGCCACTTCGCGCACGCCTCCGTGTGGTCCGGGTTCGGGTCCGGATACGGCTACATACCGCTCGTCCTGCCCGTGGTCGGGTTGTGGTGGCTCTTCCGCCACCGCCCGGTGCGCCACTGACGGAAAACCGCCGGTGGCGGGGCGCCGAATGTGTCCGCGGGCCCCGATCGGCCATAATGAAACAGGCGTCTGACCGCCGCCCCGCATGTCCGACCCACGAAGGAGCGCAGTGCACTACTGGAAAGGCCTGGAGGCAGTGCCCGCGGGTTACGGACCGTCGGTGGTCACCATCGGCAATTTCGACGGCGTTCACCGCGGCCACCGGGCAGTGCTCGGAACACTGGTCGCCGAGGCGCGGGGGCACCAGGCATCCGCCGTCGCCATCAGTTTCAACCCCCACCCGGCGCAGGTCCACCGGCCGGAGACGTGTCCGCCGCTCATCATGGGCGTCGAGGACCGCATCGACTCCCTCGCGGCCACGGGCATCGACGCCCTGCTGATGGTTCGTTACACCCTCGAATTCGCGCAGGCCTCCGCCGAGGAGTTCGTGAAGGACCTGATCGTGGACCGGCTGGGGGCCAAGGCCGTGGTCGTCGGACACGACGTCAGATTCGGCCGCGCGAATGAAGGCGATTTCGCCACGATGCTCGAGTTGGGGGTGCGGCACGGGTTCGAGGTCATCGGCATCGACGACATCGGAGAGGATCGCCGCTGGTCCTCCACCTGGATCCGCGAGGCACTCGTGAACGGCGACGTGCGCCTGGCAGGCGACATCCTCGGGCGTCCACACCGGATGCGCGGCGAGGTCGTACACGGCGCGGCGCGCGGACGCGAGCTCGGGTTTCCCACCGCCAACCTCTCCACGGACGCCTCCGGCATCATCCCGGCCGACGGGGTCTACGCCGGATGGCTCGTGGATGAGGCGGAGGTCCGCTGGCCCGCCGCCATCTCCGTGGGATCGAACCCGACGTTCGAGGGCGTGAGCCGCCAGGTGGAGGCGCACGTGATCGACCGCCCGGCCGAATCGGTGGAGGACTTCGACCTGTACGGCCAGCAGGTGGTCGTGGAGTTCGTCGCCCGGCTTCGTCCCATGGTGGCCTACCGCGGGGTAGAGGCCCTGGTCGACCAGATGCGCGACGACGTCGTCCACGCGCGCGCCGTACTCGCCGGTGACTGAGGCACGCCCCGCCGGCGGCACCGTCCCGAACCTCCCCGGACGGGCCCCGGAGATCGGCGAGGCCGCGCGCCGCGAGTTCGGCGCCGCGTTCCGCGCCGGCGCCCAACACTACGACGCGGTGCGGCCCTCCTATCCGGAAGCGGCGGTCGACTTCATGCTGCCGGACGGAGCCCGCGACGCCGTGGACATCGGAGCCGGCACGGGCATCCTCACGGAACTCGTGGCGGCCCGCGGGTTGGCCGCCACGGCCGTCGATCCGTCCGCGGACATGCTGGGCCGGCTGCGGCGCAAACTCCCCGGGGTTGAGACCGTGGAGGCCACCGCCGAGGCCACCGGGCTGGCTGCGGCGGCCTTCGACGTCGTGTTGTGTGCGCAGGCCTGGCATTGGGTCGACCCGGAGCAGGCGTCGACGGAGGCAGCACGGCTCCTGCGTCCCTCGGGTAACCTGTCGCTGGTCTGGAACCAATTGGACGTCACCGTGCCGTGGGTCCACCGGCTGAGCCGCATCATGCACGCGGGCGACGTCCACCGCCCCGGGTTCCGCCCCCGCATCGGACCCGAATTCACGGAACCCGAGCCCCTGCACATCCAGTGGGAGCAGTCGGTGGTTCCCGAGGACCTGCTGGGACTGGCCCGCAGCCGCAGCTATTACCTGCGGGCCGCCGAGACCGTCCGGGAGAAGGTCGAGGCCAACCTGCGCTGGTATCTCCTCGAGCACCTCGGACACCATCCGGACGAGCCGTTGGGACTGCCGTACCGCACCCATGCCTGGCGCTCCGTCAGGCTCTAGCGGACGGCGGACGGTGGCAGCCGGCACGGCTCCCGGTGCTAGACTTGACGACGGTGCCCGCTGCAGTCCGCGGTTGCGTGGCATCCTTCCGGCAACGGTTGTTCTTTGTTCGCGGTACAACTCTAGGAGTTCATGTGGCCCTCGACGCCGCTGTAAAAACGGAAATCATCAAGGCCTACGCCACGCACGAAGGCGACACCGGTTCGCCGGAGGTCCAGATTGCCGTGATGTCCCGTCGCATCCTCGATCTGACGGAACACCTCAAGTCGCACAAGCACGACCATCACACCCGCCGTGGCCTCATGGCCCTCGTCGGACGTCGTCGTCGTATGCTCGGCTACCTGAAGGACACCGACATCGGACGCTACCGCGCGCTCATCGAGCGCATCGGTCTGCGCCGCTAGCACGACCCCTGGGGCGCCCCTCCGGCCGGTGAATCCGGCGGGGGGACGCCTCGCCCCCGGTGGAGGCAACACGCCCGCCGCCGAATCAGCAAAACACCAGGAGCCAATCCGCATCACACGCATTCGCGGTCCTCGGTAGTGGTCCACGGGAATCCGGCATGACGCCGGGGCGCCCGTGGGCCTCGATCGAAGACCGGGTGCAGCCTCCGGTCGACCCGGAGAAGATGCCGGTTGCCTCCGCAACCAAAGAAACGGAGGTGACTCTCCATGGAGGGTCCCGAAATCCAGTTCGCCGAAGCCGTTATCGACAACGGCCGCTACGGTCAGCGCACCATCCGCTTCGAGACCGGCCGCCTTGCCCAGCAGGCCGCCGGCGCGTCGCTCGTTTCCATCGACGACGACACCTCGATGCTTTCCGCCACCACCGCGGGAAAGCACCCCCGCGAGGGCTTTGACTTCTTCCCGCTGACCGTGGACGTGGAAGAGCGCATGTACGCCGCCGGCCGCATCCCGGGCAGCTTCTTCCGCCGCGAGGGACGTCCGTCCACGGAGGCCATCCTGGCCTGCCGCCTGATGGACCGCCCGCTGCGCCCGGCCTTCGTCAAGGGTCTGCGCAACGAGGTGCAGGTCGTCGTGACGATCCTGTCCATCAACCCGGACGACCTCTACGACGTCGTGGCGATCAACGCCTCCTCGATGTCCACCCAGCTTTCCGGCCTGCCGTTCTCCGGCCCGATCGGCGGCGTCCGCGTCGCACTGGTCGACGACGGCAACGGTGCCCAGTGGGTCGCCTTCCCGAAGCACTCCCAGCTGGAGAACGCCGTGTTCTCGATGGTTGTCGCTGGCCGCATCGCCGGCGACGACGTCGCGATCATGATGGTCGAGGCCGAGGCCACGGACAACTCGTGGACGCTCATCAAGGAGCGCGGCGCCACGGCACCGACCGAAGAGGTCGTCGCCGAGGGCCTCGAGGCCGCCAAGCCGTTCATCAAGGTGCTGTGCGACGCGCAGTCGGACCTGGCCGGCCGCGCCGCCAAGCCCACCGTCGAGTTCCCGGTCTTCAAGGACTACGAGGACGACGCGTTCGCCGCGGTCGAGTCGCTGGCCACGGCCAAGCTGACCGAGATCTTCGCCATCGCGGACAAGCAGGACCGCGACAACGCCTCCGGCGCCTACCGCGACGAGGTCGTGGCGCAGTTGGCCGGCGAGGGCAAGGAGTTCGAGGCGCGTGCCGGCGAAATCTCCAAGGCCTTCGGCGCGGTCACCAAGCAGGTGGTGCGCCAGCGCATCCTCAAGGACCAGATCCGTATCGACGGTCGCGGCCTGACGGACATCCGTCAGCTCACGGCCGAGGTCGAGGTGCTGCCGCGCGTGCACGGCTCCGCGATCTTCGAGCGCGGCGAAACCCAGATCATGGGTGTCACCACGCTGAACATGCTCAAGATGGAGCAGCAGATCGACTCGTTGTCGCCGGTGACGCGCAAGCGCTACATGCACAACTACAACTTCCCGCCGTACTCCACCGGCGAGACCGGCCGCGTCGGTTCGCCGAAGCGCCGCGAAATCGGCCACGGCGCCCTCGCGGAGCGTGCCCTCGTGCCGGTGCTGCCGTCGCGCGAGGAGTTCCCGTACGCGATCCGCCAGGTCTCCGAGGCGCTGAGCTCCAACGGGTCCACCTCGATGGGCTCCGTCTGCGCTTCCACGCTGTCGATGCTCAACGCCGGTGTGCCGCTGCGTGCGCCGGTCGCCGGCATCGCCATGGGCCTGGTCTCCGACCAGGTAGACGGCCAGACCCGCTACGCGGCGCTGACCGACATCCTGGGCGCCGAGGACGCCATGGGCGACATGGACTTCAAGGTCGCCGGCACCTCCGAGTTCGTCACGGCGATCCAGCTGGACACGAAGTTGGACGGCATCCCGGCCTCCGTGTTGGCGGCGGCCCTGAAGCAGGCCCGCGAGGCGCGCCTGCACATCCTCTCCGTCATCAACTCGGCGATCGACACGCCGGACGAACTCTCCGAGTTCGCCCCGCGCATCATCTCCGTGAAGATCCCGGTGGACAAGATCGGCGAGGTCATCGGCCCGAAGGGCAAGATGATCAACCAGATCCAGGAGGACACCGGCGCCGACATCTCGATCGAGGACGACGGCACGGTCCTGATCGGCGCGACCAACGGCGAATCCGCGGAGGCCGCCCGCTCGGCGATCAACGCCATCGCCAACCCGATGGTGCCGGAGGTCGGCGAGCGCTACCTCGGAACCATCGTGAAG
Source organism: Arthrobacter arnarulunnguaqae (assembly GCF_051262515.1). Lineage (NCBI taxonomy): Bacteria > Bacillati > Actinomycetota > Actinomycetes > Micrococcales > Micrococcaceae > Arthrobacter > Arthrobacter arnarulunnguaqae. The sequence goes on from NZ_JBIMER010000001.1 coordinate 149,684, forward strand.
CTGACCACCTTCGGTGCGTTCGTTTCGCTCACCCCGGGCAAGGACGGCCTGTTGCACATCTCGGAGCTGCGCAAGCTCTCCGGGGGCAAGCGCGTGGACGACGTCGAGGACGTCGTGTCCGTGGGCCAGAAGCTCCAGGTGGAAATCACCAAGGTCGACGACCGCGGAAAGCTCTCGCTCGCCCCGGTTGTCGCCGAGGAAGCCGCCGTCTCCGTGGACGCCGCGGAGTAGGTAAGCAACCAACGATGGCAATGATTCCTCTGCCGCTCAACGGCTCGGGAATGTCCCCGGCCCCGGTGGGCAGGCGTGCGCCCGAAATCGGAGCGCACGCCCCCATCGAGGCCGGGGACCCCACGATCCTGCACGGGGAGGCCGGAGGGGCGCTGGTGCGCCGCTCCGTCCTCCCCGGCGGGGTCCGGGTCCTGACCGAGGCCATGCCCGGACAACGCTCCGCCACGATCGGATTCTGGATCGGTGTCGGTTCGCGCGACGAGGCCGATGGCCAACACGGCTCGACCCACTTCCTGGAGCACCTGCTGTTCAAGGGCACCAGCCGCCGCACGGCGCTGGAGATCGCCTCGGCCTTCGACGAGGTCGGCGGCGAATCCAACGCGGCCACCGCGAAGGAAAACACCTGCTATTTCGCGCGTGTTCTCGATTCGGACCTCGCGCTGGCCATCGACGTCATTGCCGACATGGTCACCTCCGCGGTGCTCGACCCGGACGAGCTCGAGCAGGAACGCGACGTCATCCTCGAGGAGATCGCCATGGACGGCGACGACCCCGGCGATGTCGCCCACGAAAAGTTTGTCGCCGCCGTGCTGGGGGAGCACCCCCTGGGGCGCCCCATCGGCGGCACCCCCGAGGCCATCATGGCCGTTCCCCGCGCCTCCGTCGTGGACCACTACGCGCGGTACTACAAGCCCAGCGAGCTGGTGGTCACCGCAGCGGGGTCCCTGGACCACGACGACGTCTGCCGGCAGGTCATGGACGCCCTCGTCACGGCCGGGTGGAGCCTCGAGGAGGGCGCGAGCCCCGAGCCGCGGCGCGCCACGGAGCCCGCCGCCATCCGCGGACAGCACACGGTCGACGTCGTCCGCCGCCCCGTGGAGCAGACCAACATCATCATGGGCTGTCCCGGTATCGTGGCGACCGACGCGCGCCGTTACACCATGAGCGTCCTGAACGCCGTGCTGGGGGGCGGAATGTCCTCCAGGCTCTTCCAGGAGATCCGCGAGAAGCGCGGCCTGGTGTATTCGACGTATTCCTTCTCCGCGGCCTACTCGGACGCCGGCTACTTCGGCATGTACGCCGGGTGCTCGCCGGCCAAGACCGGGCAGGTCATCCGGCTGCTCGGCCACGAACTCGACCAGCTGGCCGAGCACGGCATCAGCGACGAGGAGCTCCGCAAGGCCGTGGGCCAGCTATCCGGCGGCATGGTCCTGGCGCTGGAGGACCCGGGCTCGCGCATGTCCCGGCTGGGGCGGGCCGAACTGGTCACCGGCGTATTCCACGACATCGACGATTCGCTCGCCCGGATCAAGGCGGTCACCGCGGACCAGGTCCGGGAACTGGCCCGCGAACTGGCCGGACGTCCGCGAACCGTCACGGTGGTCGGCCCGTTCGACAGTCCGGCCGATTTCGGTATGTAACAGCTCCGTGTTTGCCGTCACGAAGTCGGTCGGTAAAGGTGTTTGGGTCGATGCTGGAGGAGCCGCGAACGCGGCCACGATACCAGCACCGCACCGAGAGGCTTTGGGTGAAATAAGACATGGAAACACCCGCCACCATCTTGGGCGACATCAGCAGCGTGGTCTGGGGACCGTTCCTGCTGATCCCGCTCCTGTTGGGCACCGGACTGTACCTGACCATCAGGCTGGGGGGCCTGCAATTCCTGAAGCTCGGCGCAGCGCTGAGGCTGGGCATCCTCCGGCGCAAGGACCCCGGGGCCGAGGGGGACATCTCGCAGTTCCAGGCGCTGACCACGGCACTGGCCGCGACCGTCGGCACCGGCAACATCGTGGGCGTCGCCACCGCCATCGGCATCGGCGGTCCCGGTGCCCTGTTCTGGATGTGGGTCACCGGCCTGCTCGGCATGGCGTCCAAGTACACCGAGGCGTACCTCGGCGTCCGCTACCGCGGCACCGATGCGGCGGGGGAGAAGTCCGGCGGTCCGCAGTACTACCTCGAGCGGGGCATCCCGGGTCCGTTGGGCAAGATCCTGGGCCTGTCCTTCGCGGTCTTCGCGGTCATCGCCTGCTTCGGCATCGGCAACATGACCCAGGGCAACTCGATCTCCAGCAACCTGGAGAACAGCTTCTCCATCCCCACCTGGCTGACCGGGCTGGTCCTGACTGTCGGCGCGATAATCGTGCTGGTCGGTGGCATCAAATCGATCGGCCGGGTCACCGCCGCGTTCGTGCCGGTCATGATCATCTTCTACGTGGCGGGCGCGATCTACATCCTGATCTCCAACATCACGGGGATGCCGGCCGCCATCGGACTGATCTTCACCGACGCGTTCACCGGGACCTCGGCCGTCGGCGGGTTCGCCGGCTCCGCGATCATCATCGCCGTGCAGTACGGCGTGGCCCGCGGCATATTCTCCAACGAGTCCGGCATGGGCTCGGCGGCCATCGCGGCCGCCGCCGCGCAGACCACACACCCGGTGCGCCAGGGTCTGGTCTCGATGACGCAGACGTTCATCGACACGATCATCGTCGTGACCTGCACCGGCCTGGTGATCATCACCACCGGGGTCTGGAACCAGACGGACGCATCCGGCGAACAGATCTCGGCGGCACTGATGACCGGCGAGGCGTTCACGAGTGGGTTGCCGGGCGAATGGGGTCACTGGATCGTCACCATCGGCCTGGTGATGTTCGCCTTCTCCACCATTCTCGGCTGGTCCTACTACGGCGAACGCAACGTCGAGCGCCTGCTCGGACGCCGCGCCGTCATGCCGTTCCGGATGCTGTTCTCGCTGGTGGTGTACATCGGCTGCACCGTCGAGCTCGCCGTCGTCTGGAACTTCTCCGACATGATGAACGGCCTCATGGCCCTGCCGAACCTGATCGGCCTGCTGCTGCTCTCGGGCATGGTGGCCCGGGAAACCCGGCACTACCTCAAGCACGACCCCAAGCTGGAGGCCTCCAAGGAGGAGATCGAGGCGTTCATGGCCGAACGCCCGGGTTGGGAAGAGTGGAAGGCCGGCAACGTGCTCGGCTCAAGCCACAAGATGTAGCGTCGGCTATCCGCCGGCGAAGGGGGGCAGGACGTCGACCTCGTCGGAGTCCGCGAGCGGCTTCCGCGCGTTCTTCGCCGACACCCCGTTGACCAGAAGGCTGGAGCGTTCGAGCACCCGGGCCAGCGTCGGCGCGTTGCGCGCCGACGGGGCCGGGTGCTCGGCCGCCAGATGGCGAACGAGCGCGTCCAGCGTGCCGCCGTCGGCCGCGATGCGCGCGAGGTGCACTGTTTCGTCGCGCACGCCCGCGGCGGCCGCCGCGGCGGCGAAGTACCGGATCCGCATCTAGCCTCCGATCGCGCTCATGGAGCGGTCGGGCTGAACGAAGTCGTCGGCCCCGAGGCCCACGTGGTCCATGCCGTGGGCCCGCGGCTTCGCCCACATGGCGGCGCGCCAGCGGTCCGCGACCTCCGTGTCGCTGGCGCCGGAGCGCAACAGCGCGGTCAGGTCCGTCTCCTCGCGCGAGAACAGGCAGCTCATGACCTTGCCCTCGGCCGTGATGCGGGTCCGGCGGCAGTCGGCGCAGAACGGCTCGGTCACCGAGGCGATGATCCCCACCGTGCCCAGCACGACGCCGGGATCGGACTTGGCGGCGACCGTGTACTTCTCGGCGGGGGCGCCGTCGCGGTCGGCGCCGTCGACGGTCAGCACATAGTCGCGGCGAAGCAATTCGCGGGTCTCCTCCGCCGTGACCATGTTGTCCTTGCGCCAGCCGTGGTCGGCGTCCAGGGGCATTTGTTCGATGAACCGGAGTTCGTATCCGTTCTCCAAAGACCAAGCCAGCAGCTCGGGCGCCTCGACGTCGTTGATTCCGCGCATCAGGACGGCGTTGATCTTCAGCGGCGCCAACCCGGCGGCGGCGGCTGCGTCGATGCCCTCGATGACCCGGGACAGGAAGTTGCGGCGGGCCAGCCGCTCGAATGACTCCGCATGGAGCGTGTCCAGCGAGACGTTGATGCGGCTGAGCCCGGCGGCGGCCAGTGCGGCCGCCTTCTCGGCGAGGCCGACGCCGTTGCTGGTCATCGAAATCGGAAGGTCCGGGTGGTCCTCGCGGAGTCCGGCGATGATGTCCACCAAGTCGTGCCGCACCAGCGGTTCGCCACCGGTCAGCCGTAGTTCCCTGACGCCGAGCGTGTCCACTCCGATCCGGACGATTCGCCGGATCTCCGCGGCCGTCAGGAGCCGTTCCTTGGGCAGCCAGGCGAGGCCGTCGGCCGGCATGCAATAGGTGCAGCGCAGGTTGCACTTGTCGATGAGCGACACGCGCAGGTCGGTGGCGACGCGGCCGAAGCGGTCCACGAGCCGCATGTCGCCTTCCGGTGCGGCCTGCAGGGCCTTCGGTAGGCCCGGCATGCCCAGCGACACCGCCGCGGCGACGCCAGATCGTGGGGTTTCGGGGCTCTGTTCCATGGGATCGAGCGTAGTGCACCGTGCGGGGCGGGGACAGTGAAAGCCGCGTCCCGGCCAGGCATTCCGCCACCGGCGTCAAAGGGCGCCGCCGTAGGATGGTTTCATGGAGCCCACCTTCCGGCGCACCGTCGACGAGCACCGCGAAACGCTGCGGGTCCTGCTCTCCGGTCCGCTTTCCTCGCTCGGGACGGAATCAGTGCCGCTGGCCGACGCGCGCGGCCGCACCCTCGCCGTCGAGCTGTCCGCCCCGCGGAACCTGCCGCCCTTCGACAATTCCCAGATGGACGGCTTCGCGGTGCGGACCGCCGATCTCGCCCCGGGCGGGCCGCTGGCGGTCGCGCGGCCGATCCCCGCGGGGGCCGCCGCGCCCGCGCTGCCGCCGGGCGCGGCGGCCCCCGTGATGACCGGGTCCATGCTGCCCGCGGGCGCGGACGCCGTCGTTCCCGTCGAGGCCGCCGATCCGCCCGTTTTCCCCGACTTCGTTGGCGGCGGATCACCGTACGACGGCGCGGCAACGGTCCGGCTTCCCGCCTCGCACCCCGCGGGGCGCTTCGTGCGCCGGGCGGGCAGCGACATCGCCGCGGGAACGGCGGCGCTGGCCGGGGGGACCCGGTTGGGACCGGCTCAACTGGGACTTGCCGCGGCACTGGGCGTCGCGGAGCTCGACGTCGTTCGCCGTCCGCTCGCGCTCCTGATTTCCACGGGCGACGAGGTCGCCGCGCCCGGCTCCGAACTGAAGCCGGGGCAGATCCACGACGCGAACACCACGCTGCTTCGTGCCTGCTTGGAACAGGCAGGATGGGAAGTGCGCCCGGCCGGAATCAGCGCCGACGACGTGGCCGGCTTCGTCTCTTCGTTGGCGGCGGAGCTCGGCGCCGCGGACGGGCCCGGATTCCAGTTGGTGCTGACCAGCGGCGGCATCAGCAAGGGCGCCTACGAAGTGGTCCGGCTGGCCCTCGCCGCGCACGGGGTGACCTTCGGCTCCGTGGCGTTGCAGCCCGGGGGGCCCCAGGGATCCGGCCTGCTGGAGCTGCCGGGGGTGCGCCCGGTTCCCGTGGTGGCCTTTCCCGGCAACCCCGTCAGCAGCTTCGTCAGCTTCGAGCTGTTCCTCCGCCCGGCCTTCGCACCCCTGATCGGTTTGCCGCATCGCCGAAGCGTCGACGCAACGCTGGCGCATTCGTTGGCGGGATCCCCGAACGGCAAGGTCCAGGCGCGGCGGGGCGTCTACTCCCCGGAGTCCGGGCGCGTGGCGACCGTGGGCGGAATGGAGTCCCACCTGGTGCATGCCCTCGCCCGTTCGAACGCGCTGATCCTGATCCCGGGCGAAACCACGGAGGTCGCGGCGGGCGCTACGGTTGAAACCATGTTGATGGGAGACGAATCATGAGCGGGGACGCGGCACGGGAGCTGAGCCATGTGCGGGCGGACGGCACGGCGCACATGGTCGACGTTTCGGCGAAGGCCGAGACCTCGCGCCAGGCGACCGCCGAGGCGGTGCTGACCACCCGGCCCGACGTCGTCGTCCTCATTGCCGACGGCACGCTGCCCAAGGGCGACGCGCTGGCGGTGGCCCGCGTCGCGGGAATCATGGGGGCCAAGAAGACGCCGGACCTGATACCCCTGTGTCACCCGCTGCCCCTGTCGAAGGTGACGGTGGACTTCGAGCCGGATGCCGCCGCCGGATCCGTGCGGATCGTGGCGGCCGTGAAGACCCGGGGAGTCACGGGCGTGGAGATGGAGGCGCTCACCGCGGCTTCGGTCGCGGCGCTGGCCCTCTACGACATGGTCAAGGCGGTGGACAAGCACGCGGTGATCGGCGGCATCCGGGTGCTTGCCAAGTCCGGCGGCAAGAGCGGCGACTGGTCCCTGGACGACTCCCGCGTCCCGGGAGCCGACGCATGAGCGCCCGCGAGCCGGGTGCCGCGCCGCGCCGAGCCGCCGTGCTGATCGCCTCGACGCGTGCGGCCACGGGCGTCTACGAGGACCGCACCGGACCGGTGATCCGCGACTGGCTCGCCGAGCACGGGCTGAAAACCGGCGAGGCGATCGTCGTGCCGGACGGGGAGCCGGTCGGTGCCGCTCTCCGGGCGATCCTCCTCACCGGGCCGCGCGTCGTGCTGACCAGCGGCGGCACCGGGCTCAGCCCCACGGACGCGACGCCGGAGATGACGCTTCCGCTCCTGGACCGGCACCTGCCCGGCATCATGGAGGCCATCCGCGCCGCGGGCAGGGCAAAGACTCCGCACGCGGACCTGAGCCGCGGATACGCGGGCACGTCCAACGGGACATTCGTCGCCAACCTGCCGGGGTCCCCGGGCGGCGTGATGGACGCGCTCGGCGTGCTGGATCCGATCATCGGACACCTGTGCGAACAACTGGAGGGCGGACATGGACATTGAGGCACGCGCCGGAACCCCGGCGCCCGGAATCGTGGTCGCGGCCGGCGTGAGCGCCGATCCGATCGACGTGGAGACCGCGTGGCAGGCCGTCGAGACCGCCGAGACCGGTGCCGTCGTCACGTTCGGCGGCGTCGTGCGCAACCACGACGGCGGGCGCGGCGTGGAGCGGCTTGCCTACAGCGCGCACCCCAGCGCGCCGCAGCGGATGCTCGAACTCGCCGCCGAGGTGGCCGACCGCCATCCCGGAACGCGGCTCTGGGCGTTCCACCGCATCGGAGACCTCGTGGTGGGGGACTCCGCGCTGGTGGCCGCGGCCGCCTCGGCGCACCGGGCCGAGGCCTTCGACGCCTGCCGCGACCTGGTCGAAGCCGTCAAGCACGGCGTGCCCGTGTGGAAGGAACAGCATTTCGACGACGGCGACACGGAATGGGTCGGCATCGCCTGACCGGGATAGCCTAGGGGCATGACCCCACCCCTTTCCGTTGCAGTCCTTGGCGCCTCCGGGCGCATGGGTGCCGAAGCCGTGCGCGCCGTCGAAGCCGCCCCGGACCTCCGCCTCGTCGCCGCGCTCGGCCGGAAGGACCCGCTCGGTGCCGTGCTCGACGCCGGCGCCACCCACGTCCTCGACCTCACCGTCCCGGAAAGCACCGAGGCCAACGTCCGCTTCGCCGTCGAGCATTCGCTCCACGCGGTGGTCGGAACGACCGGTTGGACCGAGGCGCGGCGCGCCTCGCTCGAGGAGCTGCTGGCCACCCGGCCCGGCACCGGCGTGCTCATCGCCCCGAACTTCGCACTGGGCTCGGTGCTGGCCACCGCCTTCGCCGCGCGCGCGGCCCGCTACTTCGAATCGGTCGAGGTGATCGAGCTGCACCACCCGGACAAGGTGGACGCGCCCTCCGGGACGGCGGTGCGCACCGCGGAACTGATCGCGGCCTCGCGGGCGGCGGCCGGCGTCGCGGGGAGCCCGGATGCCACGGCCTCCGGCCTCGAGGGCGCAAGGGGCGCCGACGTCGACGGGGTGCGTGTGCACTCGGTCCGGCTACGCGGCCTGGTCGCACACCAGGAGGTGCTCTTCGGGGGACCGGGGGAGCAGTTGACCCTGCGCCACGACTCCTTCGACCGCGCGTCCTTCATGCCGGGAGTCCTCCTGGGCCTGCGAACCGTTGCCGACCGCCCCGGATTGACCTACGGACTCGACGGCTACTTGGACCTGGGGGCGTAGCGCGGGTGAAGACCAAGCTGTGGGTGGGCGCGATCATCGCGCTTTTCGTGCTGTACCTTTTCGCGTCGTTCTCGTCCTCGATCGCCTACCTTTCCGCGCCGGAGCCGCTCGCCAAGGGCATCGGGGTGGCGGCGTTTGTGCTGCCGCTCATCGGGGTGTGGATCCTGGTCCGCGAGTTGTTGTTCGGCGCCCGCACCCAGCGGATGGCCCGCATTCTGGAGGCCGAGGGACTGCTGCCCGTCGACGAGCTGCCGCGGACGCCGTCGGGCCGCATCGTCAGGGCCGCGGCCGACGAGGACTTCGCCCAGTACAGGGACGAGGCCGAACGGAACCCGGACAGCTGGCGCAGCCTGCACCGACTGGCACTGGCCTACGACGTGGCGGGGGACCGCAAGCGGGCGCGGCACACGATGCGGGCCGCCGTTGCGTTGTTCGTCGCCTCGCCCGAATCGCGCATCGGCAGGCCCGCCCGCCCCCCGGCGGGCTAGAGCCAGCCACGCTCCCGGCCGCCTGGGCCGGGGGCCACCCCGCGGGCGGCCGGGAGCCGGCTCCGCGGGACCGCCTACCGGCGCGCGGTGTCGCCGGCCGCTCCGGCGGCCATCGTATGCACCATCGACTCCAGCGGTCCCCGGACGGCCGCCCACTTCAGGGCGATGCCCACCAGCAGCGCGGCCCCGGCGTACCACAGGTAGACACCGAGCCGGGGCCTGTCCGCGGTCGCACCGCTGAGCAGGTCCAACCCGACCAGATGCCCCAGGTAGAGGGTGAGCGTCGCCGCCCCCGCTCCGGCAATGGGCCACAGGAGCATCTCGCCCGCCCCGCCGAGCAGGGACTTCAGCGCCGTCGCGGCCAATTGGCAGATCCCCAGGACGGCCACCGCCGTTCCCGCCACGTGCAGGATGTCCAGCGGCGCTCCGGTGTGGGGGGCGGACAGCGCGAACCACCAGGGCGTCGATTCCACGCCGGCCAGCCCCTGCCCCGTCCGCAGCGAGACCCCCAGCGCGTCGGAGCCCCGGCCCGTACCCGACGTCAGGGCAGCTTCGGCGTCCGGACGGGCCAAAAGCGCCACGGATAGCGCCCGGGCACCCGCCGCGACGGCCGCGCCGGCCGTGGCGAACGCCAGGGCCACTGGTGGGCGCGAAACGTCGCAGCGCCCGACGAACAGGCCCAGCAGAACGAAGCCGGTCCACACGAGGACCGGGTAGTAGCCCGTGACCAAGAGGTCCGCCGCCAGGGTGGCCGGCCGGAACAGGTCCATGAAGACCGGGGAGCCGCCGACGTCCGCGGGCGTGAGCGCGGCGGAGACGGGCGGCCGCGCGAGGAACAGGAGGCCCGGCGACAAGAGCAACCACCCGCCGGCCCACCAGGCGAGCCGCCGTGCGGGAAGCCCCAGGAACGGGATCGCGAACAGGAACAACAGCCCGTAGTGGACGAGGATGACCGCCACGTGGGTGTCCAGCGAGCCGCCCACAAGTCCCAGGGTGGCAATCGCCAGCGCGCGGACCACCACGCCGCGGCGGGTCGCGGCGAGACGGTCGCCGGACAACGGCCGCGCCGCGCCGGTGAGCAACGCCAGCCCGACGCCGGCCAGCACGGCAAACAGCGCCGACGCCTTGCCCGCGAACCAGAGCGCCGCCCACGTGGGCTCGGCGGCGGCGAGGGCCGCTCCCGCGGAATCGTCCGTCACGTCCTTGGACAGCGGGATGATGTGGGTGGCCATCATGCCCAGGAGGGCGAGTCCCCTGGCCGCATCGATCCCGGCGAGCCGCGTCTTGGCGGGGCCTCGCCCGGGCGTGCTTTTCGTCATGTTGCCAGCCTACGGGCGGTGCCGCGGGGATCCCTCGTTCGCGGAAAGTGTAACGTTGTATCCATGCCAGCCTCCGCACCCGCCGCCGCCCGGAACGACTACACGTTCGGTACCCTGCTGACCGCCATGGTTACCCCCTTCAAGGACAACGGGGACGTCGACTACGACGCCGCCGCGCGCTTGGCGTCCAAGCTGGTCGACGATGGCTGCGACGGCCTGGTCGTCACCGGCACCACGGGCGAGACGTCGACGCTGGCGGACCACGAGAACCTGGAGATGTTCCGCGTCGTGGCCGACGCCGTCGGCGGCCGGGCCAAGGTCCTGGCAGGTTCGACGACGAACGACACGCGTCATTCGATCGCGCTTTCGCGCAGGGCAGCGGAGCTGCCCATCGACGGCCTGCTCGTGACCGCGCCCTACTACAACAAGCCGAGCCAAGCGGGCGTCCAGGCGCACGTCGAGGCGATCGCCGACGCCGTTGACCTGCCCGTGATGGTGTACGACATCCCCGGACGGGCCGGGATCGTCATCGAGACCGAGACGCTGATGCGGCTCGCGGAGCACCCCCGGATCGTTGCGTTGAAGGACGCCAAGGCGAACTTCCAGGAAACCACGCGCGTGCTGGCCAACACCGACCTGGACGTCTACTCGGGCGACGACGGACTGACGCTGCCGCTGATGGCGGCGGGCGCCGTCGGCCTGGTCTCGGTGACGGCACACGTGGCAACCGCCAAATACCGCGAGCTGGTCGATGCCGTCCGCGCAGGCGACCTCGCGACGGCCCGCGCCGCCCACTTCGCCCTGGACCCCGTGCAACGCGCCGTCATGTCCCACATCCAGGGAGCCGTCGCCGCCAAAACCATTCTCCATTGGCAGGGCGTCCTGCCGAACGCCCTCGTCCGGCTGCCCCTCGTGGCACCGACGGAGGCGGATCTCGCGCCGATCCGCGCCGATCTGGCGGAGGCCGGCTGGGCCATCTAGGAAAGTAGCCACCGCATGACCGAAACCCCTGTGGACCCCGCGGACGGGACGCGACTGAACGCTCCACCGCCCCTGCCGGAGGGCACACTGCGGATTGTGCCGCTCGGGGGACTCGGCGAGATCGGGCGCAACATGGCCGTGTTCGAGATCGCCGGCAAGTTGCTGATCGTTGACTGCGGAGTGCTGTTCCCCGAGGAATTCCAGCCCGGCGTCGACCTGATCCTGCCGGACTTCGGCTACATCCGGGACCGCTTGGACGACGTCGTAGGCGTCGTCCTGACGCACGGGCACGAGGACCACATCGGTGCCGTACCGTACCTATTGCGACTCAAGGCGGACATCCCGCTCATCGGCTCCAGGCTGACGCTCGCCCTGATCGAGGCCAAGCTGCAGGAACACCGGATCCGTCCGTTCACCCTCACGGTGGCCGAGGGCCAGGTGGAGAAGCTGGGGCCGTTCGAGTGCGAATTCGTCGCCGTGAACCACTCGATCCCCGACGCGCTGGCCGTCTTCATCCGTACAGTTGCGGGCAACGTCCTGCACACCGGCGACTTCAAGATGGACCAGTTGCCCCTCGACGGTCGCATCACCGACCTGCGCGCCTTCGCGCGTTTGGGCGAGGAAGGCGTCGACCTGTTCATGTCCGACTCCACCAACGCCGACGTGCCGGGCTTCACCACCGCCGAGAAGGAAATAGGTCCCGTGCTGGAGCGGCTTTTCGGCGTGGCCGAGAAGCGGCTGATCGTCGCTTCCTTCTCGTCCCACGTCCATCGCGTGCAGCAGGTTCTGGACGCGGCCCACCTCCACCAGCGCAAGGTCGCTTTCGTCGGCCGCTCCATGGTGCGGAACATGGCGATCGCCGCCAAGCTCGGCTTCCTCACCGTCCCGGACAACATCCTCGTGGACCTCAAGGAGGTGGACAAGCTCCCGGACCACAAGGTGGTGCTGATGTCCACGGGCTCCCAAGGGGAACCGATGGCGGCCCTGTCCCGCATGGCCAACGGCGACCACCGGATCAACGTGGGCCGGGGCGACACCGTTATCCTGGCGTCTTCGTTGATCCCCGGAAACGAGAACGCGGTGTTCCGCATCATCAACGGACTCATGCGCCGCGGTGCGGAGGTGGTGCACAAGGGCAACGCCAAGGTGCACGTCTCCGGGCACGCCTCCGCCGGCGAGTTGCTCTACTGCTACAACATCATCAGGCCGAAGAACGCCATGCCGGTGCACGGTGAGACGCGGCACCTGATCGCCAACGGCCGCCTCGCCGAACAGACGGGAGTCCCCGCGGCCAACGTGCTGCTGACGGAGGACGGGTCCGTGGTCGACCTGCGCGGGGGAGTCGCACGGGCCGTGGGACGGATCGACTGCGGATTCGTCTACGTGGACGGCTCCAGCGTCGGCGGCGTCACCGACGACGACCTCAAGGACCGCAGGACCCTGGGCGAAGAGGGATTCATCTCGGTGATCAGCGTGGTCAACAGGCAGACCGGGAAGATCGTTTCGGGGCCCGACATCCACGCCCGCGGCGTGGCGGAGGACGACTCCGTCTTCGACGACATCAAGCCGAAGATCGCCGCCGCGCTGGAGGAGGCTGTGGTCAACAACCCGACGCACACCACGCACCAGCTCCAGCAAGTGGTTCGCCGGGTGATCGGGTCATGGGTCAGCCGCAAGCTGCGGCGTCGGCCGATGATCGTGCCGGTGGTCCTGGAGGCCTAAATCCGGAGGCCCAAAGGGGCGTGTAGATCCCCGGTTTCAAGGCCCATTTCGGGTACCGTGGCGACTATGGCCACCCGTACTTCCCCCAGCCAGCCGAAGGCCTCTGGCCGCAAACCGGCCAGCGCAGCAGGGGCGCGCAGCAAGTCCGCCGGCGCCGCGCGCACCCCCACCGCCCGCACGCGCCAGCAACAACAGGTTCCCGAACACGACCTGCCGTTTCCGCTGCGCGCCGTGCGTGGTCTCTGGATGGGGATCGCGCGCATCGTGGCCGGCGCCTTCCGCAAGCTGGGGCGGGACGTCAATCCGGACCACGACCTGCGCCGGGACGGCACCGGCCTGTTCCTGGTGCTCATCGCGGCGGTCGTCGCCAGCGTCGAATGGTGGGGCCTGCGCGGACAGGGCTGGTACGGCACCGCGGTGCACAACGTCGCCGGCGGCACGTTCGGCTACATGGCCGTCATCCTTCCCTTTGTTCTCCTGGTGGGCGCGTTCAGGCTGTTCCGCCATCCGGAGGAAGACCGCGCCAACACCCGCGTCGGCATCGGCCTGACGCTGGGCACGGCGGCCGGAGCCGGTATCGCCCACGTCGTCGAGGGCGTCCCCACGCTCTCCGATGCCTTCGACCGGCTGTGGTCCGGAGGCGGCATCGTGGGGTTCCTCATGACCTCGCCCATCTCCGGCCTCATCAGCCGCTGGGGCGCCCTGGTGATCATGTGCCTCCTGCTCTTCCTGAGTCTGATGATCATCACGGCCACCCCGTTCCGCCACATCCCGGCACGCCTGCGCCAGGGATACGAATGGGTCATGGGTCAGCCGGACGACGCCGGGCGGGACACGCGGGACGGTCCCGAGCACGACCAGAGCTACCTCTACGAGGAGCGCAAGGCCAAGTCCCGCGAGGACCGCAAAGCCCGGCGGAAGGGAAGCCTCTTCGGCAAGGACAAGCGGACGCGCGACGACGAAGACGACGCGTCGCGCGGCGCCTTCTCCGGCGACGAGGCCTACGACCACGCGGTCATCCGCGAAGCGGACGAGGAGGCGCGTCCGGAGGACGCCGCGTCCGAGCCACGGATACCACCGGGCGTGCGCCGTCCCACGGCGTCCGAACGCGCCATCGAGAAGATCAAGAGCGACGTCGGCCTCGGCGACCCCGCACCGGTCACCGAGGCGATCGACACGGCCGACCTGGCCGCCCTGGCGGCGTCGGCGCCGAAGGTTCCCTCGAATCCCGTGGCCCAGCCCGCGCCCCTGACGCCGATCCCGCAGCGCACCGAGCAGCTGCAGCTGTCTGGCGACGTCGCCTACACCCTGCCGGCGTCGGAGTTCCTCCCGTCCGGGCCACCGGCCAAGGAGCGTTCGGAGGCCAACGACTCCGTCGTGAAGGCGCTGACGGAGACCCTCGACCAGTTCAAGGTCGAGGCCCAGGTCACCGGCTTCAGCCGCGGACCGACCGTGACCCGCTACGAGATCGAGTTGTCGCCCGGGACCAAGGTGGAGCGCGTCACCGCCCTGAGCAAGAACATCTCCTACGCGGTCGCTTCCTCGGACGTGCGCATCCTCAGCCCCATCCCGGGCAAGAGCGCCATCGGCATCGAGATCCCGAACGCCGACAAGGAGGTCGTGGCCCTCGGCGACGTCCTGCGCTCCAACGCGGCGCGGAAGACCGAGCACCCCATGGTCATGGGCGTCGGCAAGGACGTCGAGGGCGGCTTCGTCGTCGCCAACCTGGCCAAGATGCCCCACCTGCTCGTCGCTGGTGCCACTGGCGCGGGCAAGTCCTCGTTCGTGAACTCGATGATCACGTCCATCCTGATGCGCGCGACCCCGGACGAGGTCCGCATGGTCATGGTGGACCCCAAGCGCGTCGAACTCACCGCCTACGAGGGTGTTCCGCACCTGATCACCCCGATCATCACCAACCCGAAGAAGGCCGCCGAGGCGCTGCAGTGGGTGGTCCGCGAGATGGACACGCGCTACGACGACCTCGCGAACTTCGGCTACAAGCACATCGACGACTTCAACAAGGCCGTCCGGAACGGCAAGGCGGTACCTCCCGAGGGTTCCAAGCGCGTCATGAAGCCCTACCCGTACCTGCTGGTGATCGTCGACGAGCTCGCGGACCTCATGATGGTGGCCCCGCGCGACGTCGAGGACTCGATCGTCCGCATCACCCAACTCGCCCGCGCCGCCGGCATCCATCTGGTGCTGGCGACCCAACGACCGTCCGTGGACGTCGTGACGGGCCTCATCAAGGCCAACGTTCCCTCGAGGATGGCGTTCGCGACGTCCTCGGTCACCGACTCTCGGGTCGTGCTGGACCAGCCGGGCGCCGAGAAGCTGCTGGGGCAGGGAGACGCGCTGTTCCTGCCGATGGGCGCCTCGAAGCCGATGCGCGTCCAAGGCGCCTGGGTCACCGAGTCGGAAATCCACCGCGTCGTCGAGCACGTCAAGGGACAGCTGAAGGCGGAGTACCGCAAGGACGTCGCCGTAGAGGTCGCCAAGAAGGAAATCGACGACGACATCGGCGACGACCTCGAGGTGCTGTTGCAGGCCACGGAACTGGTGGTCACCACACAGTTTGGTTCGACGTCGATGCTGCAGCGCAAGCTGCGCGTCGGGTTCGCCAAGGCAGGACGCCTGATGGACCTGCTGGAGTCGCGCGGCGTCGTCGGCCCCTCGGAGGGGTCCAAGGCGCGCGACGTGCTCGTCAAGCCGGACGACCTTCCCGGCGTCTTGGCGACGATGCGCGGGGAGGACGCTCCGGCGTCGGCCGGGGAGGCGCCGGCGATGGAGGCCGCGCTGGCCGAGAACGCCAACGCCAACCACTACGGAACCGACGTCGTCGGCGAGGACCTGGATAGCCGCACGCGGGCGATCGACTACCACGACGGGTCCGACGACGGCGACGAGGGGGGCTCCAACGACGCGTGGAGCCTCACCGGAAGGTAGCCTGAGTCCGTGACATCGCATGAGGAGGACGGCGGCACCGACCCCGTCCCGACGCTGAACATCGCCAACGTGCTCACCACGCTGCGCATCGTCATGGTCCCGTTCTTCGCGTGGGCGCTGCTGGCGGACGACTCCGGGTACGGCGTCCTGCGTTGGGTCGCCGTGGCGGTCTTCGCGGCGGCGATCTACACGGACAAGCTCGACGGCGACCTGGCCCGCAGCCGGGGCCTGATCACCAACTTCGGCAAGATCGCCGACCCGATCGCGGACAAGCTCCTGCTCGGCTCGGCTCTGGTGCTGCTGTCGCTGCTCGGGGAACTGCCCTGGTGGATCACCGTCGTCATCCTCGTTCGTGAACTGGGGATCACGTTGCTGCGTTTCGCGGTGATCCGATACGGGGTCATGCCGGCGTCGCGCGGGGGCAAGCTGAAGACGGTGACGCAGTCCCTGGCCGTGTTCCTGTACCTGCTGCCGGTGACACACACCGTGGGATGGCTGGAGGTCGTCGCGCTCGCGGTGATGCTGCTTGCCGTGGCCATCACGCTCTACACGGGAATCGACTATGTGTTCCAGGCCGCCCGCCTGCGCGCGGCCGCGCGGCGGGGCAAGTAGGTGGCCGAGCGCACGCCGGAGGCGACCGGCGCCACGAGCTGCTGGCCGCTGCCCGAGCCCGCCGCAGCCGGACTGCCCATGGCGCGGGAGGTGGTCGAGGCCGCCGTCGGACGCTCCGTGACAGTGGCAACCGCGGAATCCCTCACCGCCGGACTCGTGTCCGCGGCGCTGGCGGACATCGCCGGATCCTCCGCAGTCCTGCGCGGCGGCGTCGTCGCTTACCACAACGACGTCAAGTCGGGGCTCCTCGGTGTGGACCCCGATCTGTTGGAACGGGTCGGCTCGGTCGACGGCGAGGTCGCCGCGCGGATGGCCGTCGGCGCGCGCAGTGCCTGCGGGGCGGACTTCGCGGTCTCCACCACCGGCGTTGCCGGCCCCGCGGCCCACGACGGCAAAGACGTCGGCACTGTTTTCATCGGATATGCGGGACCGGACGGAACGGGGTTCGAGGCATTCCGGTTCGAGGGCGACCGCCAGCGAATCCGGGTGCAGTCGAGGGACGCCGCACTGCGGAAACTCCGAGAACTAGCCTTCGGCAAAGATTAAGCCACAACGCGGTCGTATCACTGGCAGGCGTGGTCCCCGAATGGATAGGGTGGTCTCCCGGGAACAAAACGTGGCCCCCGGTAGTTGGAAAAAGCATCGGGGAACGCACGAGGCGCCACCCGATCCGACCGTCAAGCCGGCGCAAGGACCCAAAGGAGTAAGGCAATACACATGGTCAAGCAACCCGTAACCGTGAACGGTGTCGTCCGTTGGCGGGATGTGGGACTGACAGAAGATGCCCGTCGCGACCAGAAGGAGCCCAAGATGGTAGTCCTACGCCACGAAATTGGCGACGTCCTCCGGGACGTTCGTCAGCGTCAGGGCCGTACCCTGCGCGAAGTGTCACACAACGCCCGCGTTTCCCTGGGCTACCTTTCGGAGGTCGAACGCGGCCAGAAGGAAGCATCCTCCGAACTTCTCTCGTCCATTTGCGGTGCCTTGGATGTCCCGCTTTCCCTGATGCTCCGCCAGGTAAGCGACCGCGTCGCGCTGGCCGAGGGCGTAGAGATTCCCGACACCGTCCCTGTCGAGCTGTCGAGCGAGTTCGGGTCCATGCCCGAGGAATGGCCGGACCGCCTGAAGGGGATGGCCTCCAGCCGCTAGGCGCGCCACTCGCGGCCATACTGCCCAGGCCGCGCGGCAGCAACGCGAAAGGGACCCGGAAACGGGTCCCTTTCCGTATCCCGTAGCGGATACGCGGTTCGCTACGGTTCCTGCGAGAGCTACATCGGGTCGTTCCGGTAGGAATGGTTCAGCCGCGTCAGCAACGCAGCCAGGGACGACAGGTCGTCGACCGGCCAATCGGCGAGCAAGTCGTGGAACACATGGCGTCGTGCGGTCTGGGCGGCGGAGAGCTGCCGCGCGCCCTCCTCGGTGAGGCTGATGGTCTGAGCGCGTCCATCCAGCGGGTCGGCGGTCTTGCGCACGATGCCCAGGGATTCGAGCAGGGTCACCTGACGGCTGACCGACGGCTTTCCGACACCGATCTCCGCCGCCAGATCCGTGAGGCGGAGGCTGCCCTTGCGCTGTAGGGCGGCGAGAAGTCCGTAGGCTCCGGGTTCCATGTCCGGATGGACCTGGCGGGCCACCTTGTTGCCGTTGGCGCGGGCCCGCCGCCAGAGGAAACTCAACTGCTCCTCCATGTCGTGGATGGCCTGGTCGCGGTCTCCGGCGAAGGCCGGGGCATCGTGGTGCGTCATGACCACCATGATAGGTGGCGGTCCCCGGCGCGGTGGCGTGCGCGTGGGACAATTCAAGGGTGAGACTCAGTGATTTCTGGCGTTTGATGGAGGACGAGTTCGGCTCCGCGTACGCCCGCGTGTTGGCGGGCGATCTGGTTTTGGCGGAACTGGGTGGCCGCACGGCGCAGGAGGCCCTTTCCGCCGGGGCGCACCCCCGCGCCGTGTGGCTCGCCGTCTGCGAGATGCAAGACGTGCCGCCGGTGCGGCGCCTCGGAATCGACAGGATGCCCAAGGACTGAAAGTGGCACGGACACGCCGGGAAGATGAATCGAATATCTGTTCGGATAACGATAGGCTCCTCACAGAGATGAAATACGGGGCCAACGGCCCCGACCGTCCACAACCGACGCATCCCGGGCCAAAATGTCCGGGCCGGCACATAGCGTGGTTAAAGGACGAACAACGGGCCGGAAGGCCATGAGACAACCGAGGTGGGCAAATGGCCGCAATGGACCGCGAGAAGGCGCTCGACGCAGCGCTGGCGCAAATCGACAAGCAATTCGGCAAGGGTTCCGTGATGCGTTTGGGCGATGACACCCGCGCCAAGATAGAGGTGATCCCCACGGGTTCGATCGCCCTGGACATCGCGCTCGGCATTGGCGGTCTTCCCCGCGGCCGCGTCGTGGAAATCTACGGTCCGGAGTCCTCGGGTAAGACCACCGTCGCATTGCACGCCGTGGCCAACGCCCAGAAGAACGGCGGCATCGCCGCGTTCATCGACGCCGAGCACGCGCTGGACCCCGAATACGCGAAGAAGCTCGGCGTGGATACGGACGCGCTCCTGGTCTCGCAGCCCGACACGGGCGAGCAGGCCCTGGAGATCATGGACATGCTGATCGGATCCGGGTCGCTGGACGTCATCGTCATCGACTCGGTCGCCGCGCTGGTTCCGCGCGCCGAGATCGAGGGCGACATGGGAGACAGCCACGTCGGTCTGCAGGCGCGCCTGATGAGCCAGGCGCTCCGGAAGATCACAGGTCGCCTGAGCCAGACGAAGACCACGGCCATCTTCATCAACCAGCTACGTGAAAAGATCGGCGTCTTCTTCGGCAGCCCGGAGACGACGACGGGCGGCAAGGCACTGAAGTTCTACGCGTCGGTTCGCATCGACGTCCGCCGCATCGAGACACTGAAGGAAGGCACCAACGCGGTGGCCAACCGGACCCGCGCCAAGATCGTCAAGAACAAGATGGCCCCGCCGTTCAAGCAGGCCGAGTTCGACATCGTCTACGGGCACGGCATTTCCCGCGAGGGCGGTCTGATCGACATGGGTGTCGAGGAGGGCTTCGTGAAGAAGTCCGGCGCGTGGTTCACCTACGACGGGGACCAGTTGGGACAGGGCAAGGAAAACGCGCGCAGGTTCCTCACCGACAACCCAGACCTGGCCAACGAATTGGAGCGCCGGATCAAGGAGAAGCTTGGCATCGGCGCACCGGTCGAGGCCGATGTCAAGGATCCGAAGCTGAAGGCAGTCTCGGACTCGTAGCCATGGTGCGGACACCGGACTGGAGCGGCCTGACCGGCTCCGGAGACGACGCCGGCGGGCAGCGCTCGCCTTCCACCGACTCCTCCGATGCGTCGCCCGGGGCCGCAAGCGTCTCGAAGCGTCGGTCCAATGGGCGGGACGCGGGGGACGCCGATCCGGAAGCCGCCGCACGCGCCATCGTGCTGCGGCAGTTGACCGGCTCGGCGAAGAGCCGCAGGCAGCTCGAGGAGAAACTCGCGCGGCGGGACATCCCCGCCGCCGCCGCCGGCGCGGTGCTGGACCGGTTCGAGGAGCTGCAGCTGGTCGACGACGAGGCTTTCGCGCAGGCGTGGGTACGGAGCCGCGCGCACTCCCGTGGCCTAGCCGCCAGCGCGCTCCGCAGGGAATTGCGCGAAAAGGGCATCGCTCCGGAATTAGCGGACCGGGCGCTTGAGCAACTCACCGTCGAAGACGAGTTGGCGTCCGCGCGGGACCTGGCCCAACGTAAGCTGCGTTCCGTGCCGCCCTCGGCGGACCGCGACAAGGCAGTGCGGCGCATCGTGGGGATGCTCGGCCGCAAGGGATACGGCCCATCGATGGCCTTCCGAGTAGCCAACGAGGCGTGGGACGAGCACGGCGGCTCCTAGACGATGTCCACGGGGTCTGTTCGCGGCCGGTGACGGTCCGGACGCTGCCTCCGGGTTCGGTACCCTTGAACGGTGAGTCTCACCATCCCCAGTCCCCAGATCCAGGCTAGCGGCGACGCCGGGCGCACCTATGAGGTGCGCACTTTCGGCTGCCAGATGAACGTCCACGATTCCGAGCGTCTCGCCGGGCTCCTGGAGACCTCGGGTCTTGTACCGGCCGAGGAGGGACACGGCGTGGCCGACGTCATCGTCTTCAACACCTGCGCGGTGCGCGAAAACGCGGACAACAAGCTTTACGGCAACCTCGGCCGCTTGGCTCCCATCAAGGGGCGCCGACCGGGGATGCAGATCGCCGTGGGGGGGTGTCTGGCCCAAAAGGACCGGGAAACAATCCTCGAGAAAGCTCCGTGGGTCGACGTCGTGTTCGGCACCCACAATGTCGGGTCGTTGCCGGCCCTGCTCGAGCGGGCGCGGCACAACAACGAGGCTCAGCTGGAGATCCTGGAGTCGCTCGACGTCTTCCCTTCCACCCTGCCCACCAAGCGCGATTCCGTGTATTCCGGCTGGGTGTCGATCTCGGTCGGCTGCAACAACACCTGCACGTTCTGCATCGTCCCCAGCCTGCGCGGCAAGGAGCGCGACCGGCGGCCCGGGGACATCCTGGCTGAGGTGGAGGCGCTCGTTGCCGACGGCGCCATCGAGGTCACCCTCCTCGGACAGAACGTGAACTCGTACGGTGTCGAGTTCGGGGACCGTCTGGCTTTCGGCAAGCTCCTGCGGGCCTGCGGAAACATCCCCGGGCTGGAGCGCGTGCGGTTCACCAGCCCGCACCCGGCGGCCTTCACCGACGACGTGATAGAGGCGATGGCCGATACCCCGAACGTGATGCCCCAGCTGCACATGCCGCTGCAGTCGGGGTCCGACAAGGTACTCAAGGACATGCGGCGTTCCTACAGATCCACGAAATTCCTCGGTATCCTCGACCGGGTCCGGGAGCGTATCCCGCACGCCGCCATCACGACGGACATCATCGTCGGCTTCCCGGGCGAGACCGAGGAGGATTTCCAGGCCACGCTCGACGTCGTCGAACGTTCTCGGTTCGCCAGCGCATTCACCTTCCAGTACTCCAAACGTCCCGGTACCCCCGCGGCCGAACTGCCGGACCAGCTACCCAAGTCGGTCGTCCAGGAGCGGTACGAACGACTCACGGCCCTCCAGGACCGCATCTGCGCGGAGGAGAACTCCCTGCAGGTCGGCCGCCGCGTCGAGATCATGGTCACGGCGCAGGCCGGCCGGAAGTCGAATGAAACCCACCGTTTGTCGGGGCGCTCGCGCGACCAGCGTCTCGTGCACTTCACCGTTCCAGAGGGTGCCGAACATCCACGGCCCGGCGATCTCGTGACGGTCCCGGTCACCTCCGCCGCCTCCTTCCACCTGATCGCGGATCCCGGGGAGCCAGCGGAGTACCAGCTTCGGCGGTCGCGGGCAGGCGACGCGTGGGACAGGGCACAGGCCGAGACGTGCGGCGTACCGGCGGTGGGTGGCACCGGAGGTGGCGGCGTCAGCCTGGGCATGCCGGTGCTGCCGCCGCGCGCCTAACGTGGCTTCTGCCGCGAGGCGACCGGTGGTGGCCATCGTGGGTCCCACCGGCACCGGAAAATCGGACCTCGCGATCGAGCTCGCCCTGCGCCTCGACGGCGAGGTGGTCAATGGCGACGCGTTGCAGTTCTACCGGGGCATGGACATCGGCACGGCCAAGGTGGCCCCGGAGGAACGCCGCGGGGTCACGCACCATCTGCTGGACATCCTCGATGTCCGGGAGGAGGCGAGCGTCGCGCGGTTCCAGGCCCAGGCCAGGGCCGCGTTCGACGAGATCGAGTCCCGCGGACGCGTTCCGATCCTCGTCGGCGGCTCCGGACTCTATGTCCGCGCCGCGCTGGACGTGCTTGAGTTTCCCCCGACCGATGCCCGGGTCCGCCGCCGCATCGAAGAGGAAGGGGCCGCATACGGCGTCGGGGCCCTTCTTGTGCGCCTACGGGATGTCGATCCGGCGTCGGCCGAGCGTCTGACCGACGCCCGGCGGATCGTTCGGGCATTGGAGGTCCATGAACTCACGGGAAGGACGTTCGGATCGTTCATGCCGGACCGGACGTATTCCCGACCAGCCGTCCAGCTGGCCTTGGATTTGGAACGGCCCCGCCTGCACGAACGGCTGCGGGAGCGTGTGCAGGCCATGGTAACCAAGGGACTTTTGGACGAAGTGCGCGACCTCGACGGCAGGGGGCTGCGCACCGGCAAGACTGCCTGTCGCGCCATCGGCTACGCGCAGTTCCTCGACGTGGTCGACGGGTTGGCAACCGTTGACGAGGCAGCCGATCGAACTGTCGTTGCCACGCGTCAATTCGCCCGACGGCAGGTCACGTGGTTCCGCGCCGACCACCGCGTGCGCTGGATGGATGCCGCCGATCCCGGGTTGCTGGACGCGTCGCTGGGGATCCTGGGCGAGTCGCCGTAGCACCGTTACGGCGGATTCGCCGGGGGCAAGGCGCGCACTAGGCTTGGAGGCATGAGCACAGAGCGCGCCACGCGGAACTTCAATGAGTTGTCCGGCCTGGCCTTTTCCAAGGGGCACGGCACCGGTAACGACTTCGTCCTTGTCGCAGATCCCGGGGGTGAGCGCTTTCTGGCGCCCGAGGCGGTCGCCGCGATCTGCGACCGCCACCTGGGTATCGGCGGCGACGGGCTCATCCGCGCGGTGCGCTCCGAGTCCCTGCCCGAGGGACGCGCCCTCGTGGCGGCCGACCCGCGTGCCGAGTGGTTCATGGACTACCACAACGGGGACGGCTCGCTGTCGGAGATGTGCGGGAACGGCGTGCGCGTCTTCGTTCACTTCCTGATCGAGGAGGGCCTGGTGGCGCTGGAAGAGGGCGAGACCCTGACCATCGGGACCAGGGCCGGCGTCAAGGTGGTCGCCCGGTCGGCGGACGGCTACGCGGTGGACATGGGGCCGTGGGCGTTCGCGTCCCCAACGGAGGCCGAGGAACGGGCTCTCGACTCGGTCGTGGAGACCGACGGACTGGACGTTGCCCGGCCGGCGTTGAGCATCAGCATGGGCAATCCGCACACGGTGGTCGCGCTGTCGGAGGCCAGCGAACTCGAACACGCGGAACTGCACCGTGCCCCGCGGGTGGACCCCGTTCCCGAGCATGGAACCAACGTCGAGTACGTGGTGCCGTCCGAGCCCCTCGTAGAACGCGGCGTCGGCCGCATCCGGATGCGGGTCCACGAGCGTGGCGTCGGGGAAACGCAGTCCTGTGGAACGGGCGCCTGCGCCGCCGTGGTGGCCACACGCCACTGGGCGGGTGGAACGTCAGCGGACCGCTGGGACGTGCAGGTGCCCGGGGGCGTGGTGGCAGTCCGGTTCATGACCGGGGTCGACGGCCGCGAACACGTGGAGCTCAGTGGGCCGGCGGCCATCGTCGCGCGGGGCACGCTCGCCTAGTCCCGCGCGGCACCTGGGATCTGTGGCTAGCGGGGACGGACCACGCGAAGCAGCCGAAACGACTTCGCGGTCGAGGCCCGCTCCACCGTCCAACCCTCCGACAGCTGTTCGCCCAGCCAGGTTTGCAGCGAATCCGATCCGAGGTTCTTCTGCACCACGAGCCAGGCCTCGCCGCCCGGAGACAGCCGCGGAAGCCACTGGAGCAGGATCTCGTGGAGCGCCTCCTTACCCACCCGGATCGGGGGATTGGACCAAATCGTGGCGAACTCCAGAGCCCCGGGAACCGACTCCGGCTTTCCCGCGACCACGTTGTCCACGTTCAGGATGCGGGCATTCTCACGCGTGAGTTCGATGCTTCGTTCGTTGACGTCAACGGCGTAGACGGTCGCGCCGGGCGATCTCATCGCAAGGGTCAAGGCTATGGGGCCCCATCCGCATCCGATGTCCAACAGCGCGCCTTGTTCGGCGGGGGCGGGAGCGCCCGCCAGGAGAACCGCCGTCCCCTTGTCCACGCCGTCGGGACTGAAGATCCCGCCGGAGGTCACCATCGTTCGTTCGGCCCCTCCGAGGGGCACCCGGATGGTCTTGCGCTTGAGCGGGGTGGACGGTTGTGCGCTGAAATAATGGTCGGAGCCCATGGAGGCAGGTTAACCGCAGCCGACGGATTGCTGGTAATCCGCGTCCGAGCCGAACCACGGATGCGGGCCCCGCGTCGTTCGCCCACCGGGGAACCGGGGCTAAACGACGGCTCCGGGGACTATCCTGATAGCAACCATCCGCCAAAGGGGAACATGACCAACTTGAACCAGCCCAACCCGCACGACCGCGGTCTGAACGACGACGAGATCCAGTCCGTCATCGACCGAATCCTAGCCGCGGACAACGCGGCCGCGAAGAAATCCGCGGGGACCGCCCCATCTGGCGCCGAGCGCGCTCTGGCGGGTGGTCGGGCACAGGCTTTGGGTGGCGGCCACGGCCGCGAGCACTCGGACTCCGACGGCGAACAGCGCGACCTCGAGGAACGGCGGGCGCTCCGCCGTGTTGCGGGACTGTCCACGGAGCTGGAGGACGTCAGCGAGGTTGAATACCGGCAGCTGAGGCTCGAGCGGGTCGTGCTGGCCGGCATCTGGACGGAGGGCACGGCAATCGAGGCCGAAAACTCGCTGCGCGAGCTGGCCGCCCTCGCGGAGACCGCGGGTTCCGAGGTTCTGGACGGCCTGATCCAGCGGCGACTCAAGCCGGACCCGGGCACGTATCTGGGGTCGGGCAAGGCCATGGAACTCAAGGACATCGTTTCGGCCACCGGTGCGGACACGGTGGTAGTGGACTCGGAGCTGTCCCCGTCGCAGCGCCGCGGCCTGGAGGACATCATCAAGGTGAAGGTGATCGACCGGACGGCCCTGATCCTGGACATCTTTGCACAGCACGCACAGAGCCGCGAAGGCAAGGCCCAAGTCGAACTGGCACAACTGGAGTACCTGTTGCCCAGGCTACGCGGCTGGGGCGAGTCCATGTCCCGCCAGGCTGGCGGCCGCGTTGGCGCGGCCGGCGGAGGCATCGGGTCGCGCGGACCGGGTGAAACGAAGATCGAACTCGACCGCCGTCGAATCCGCACGCGCATGTCTAAGCTGCGTCGCGAGATCGCCGCGATGAAACCCGCCCGCGAAACCAAGCGCGCCAACCGCAAGCGCAACACTGTTCCCTCGGTGGCCATAGCAGGCTACACCAACGCCGGCAAGTCCTCCCTGTTGAACCGGCTAACGGACGCGGGGGTCCTCGTCGAGAACGCATTGTTCGCGACACTGGACCCGACGGTCCGCAAGACGGAAACGGCGGACGGACTGGGCTACACCCTGGTTGACACCGTGGGTTTTGTCCGGAGCCTGCCGACCCAACTCGTGGAAGCGTTCCGCTCCTCGTTGGAGGAGGTCGCGGACGCGGACCTGATCCTGCACGTGGTCGACGCGTCGCATCCGGATCCGGAGGGGCAGATCCATGCCGTCCGCCAGGTCTTCACGGAAGTCGATGCGCAGAACGTCCCGGAGATCATCGTCCTGAACAAGGCGGACGTGGCGGACCCGTTCGTGTTGGAACGGATCCGGCAGCGCGAGCCGCGCCACGTCGTCGTCTCCGCCCGGACGGGCGACGGCATCGACGAGTTGCTGCAGCTGATCAGCGACTCGATACCCAGGCCGAGTCTGCGGCTCGAGCTGTTGATCCCCTACGACCGCGGGGACATCGTCAACCGGCTCCACGGCTCCGATGCAGAGATCCTCGAGACCGAACACGTCGGGGACGGTACACGGATGGTCGTGAAGGTCCGCGAGGGCCTGGCGTCCGAATTGGAGCGGTTCACCGTACATGGCTGAGGTCGAGGACGTCATTGCGCTCCTCGACGTGGCAGTCGAGGGCATGGGGGGACAGAACCGCGCTGGCCAGCACGAAATGGCACAGAAGGTGTGCGAATCCCTCGACTCGGGCAGGCATCTGCTGGTGCAGGCGGGGACCGGCACCGGCAAGTCGCTCGCGTATCTGGTTCCCGCGATCGCCCATGCGCTGGAAGCGGACAAGCCGGTCGTGGTCTCCACGGCCACGCTCGCCCTGCAGGCGCAAATCGTGGGCCGCGACGTGCCCCGGTTGCTGGAGCACCTGCGTCCGCACCTGCCGCGACCTGTGAACGTTGCGTTGGCAAAGGGACGCTCAAACTACGTGTGCAAGTACAAGCTTGGCGGCGGATATCCCGATGAGGACGACGGGGCGGTCTTCGCCCTCGGCGAGGACGGAGCGGCCAGGCCGCTGACCGCGGGGGCGGGCCCCAGTAGCGCACTGGGCCAGGAAGTCGTGCGTTTGCGCGAATGGGCCGAGGAAACCGAATCCGGCGACCGCGACGACCTGACTCCGGGAGTGGGCGACCGCGCCTGGCACCAGGTTTCGGTAACGGCCATGGACTGTCTGGGGGCGCAGAAGTGCCCCATGGCCGAGGAGTGCTTCAGCGAACTTGCCCGCAAGAACGCAGCCGAGGCTGACATCGTGATTACAAACCATGCCATGTTGGCGATTGCCGCGTTCGAGGGACTGGCCGTTTTGCCGGACTTCGACACGGTGATCATTGACGAGGCCCACGAACTCCAAGACCGCGTGACGAATTCCGTGACCCGTCCGCTGTCCGTCGCCCTGGTGGGCGCGGCCGTGTCCGCCGCGCGCAAACACTGCGCGGTTAGCGTCGAGGCCCTCAACCAGGCGGGCAAGGCGCTACAACGCGCACTCGAGGGGCACCCCACCGGTTTGATGCCCTCTGGGTTGAACGAGGAGCAGGCCGCCGCGGTGCGTCAAATCCGCGAGGCCGCGCGGGTGGCGCTCTCGGACTCCAAACCCGCGGGGAACGAGTCCGTCGACGGCGGCAGGCAGATGGCGCGTTCGCAACTCCAGTACCTCGCCGAGCAGTGCGACCGCTTCGAATCGGCCCAGGATTCCCGCGAGGTCCTGTGGGCATCGCGTTCCGGGACGTTCACTCCCGGACAGGGGTTCACCCAACCGGACGAATCCACTCCGGCGACCCTGAACGTCGCCCCGCTATCCGTCGCGGGCCGTCTGCGGGAGGGATTGTTCGACGGAAGGACGGTCATCCTGACGTCGGCGACACTCGCGATTGGCGCGGCCTTCGAACCGGTTGCCGGTTCGCTCGGCCTGCTGGGCGAAGGTGCCCCCAGCTGGACCGGAGTCGACGTCGGAAGCCCTTTCGACTATCCCCGCCAAGGCATGTTGTACGTCGCCAAGCACCTGCCGAAGCCGTCACGGAGCGTGTCGTCGGAGACGCTTGCCGAACTCGGGGATCTCATTCGCGCCGCGGGCGGGGGGACGCTCGCGTTGTTCTCGTCCCGTCGGGCAGCGGAGGAGGCCGCGGAGGCTTTGCGTCCGTTGGTTGACCAAGAGATCCTCTGCCAGGGCGAATCGGGTATGGCCGCCCTCGTCAAGCGGTTCGGCGAGGAAAGGGACACCTGCCTCTTCGGAACCATGACCCTGTGGCAGGGGGTTGACGTGCCCGGCCCGGCATGCCGCCTCGTGGTGATCGACCGCATTCCGTTCCCGCGCCCCGACGACCCGCTAGCCACCGCCCGGAGCAGGGACGTGGCCCGTCACGGCGGAAACGGCTTCATGGCAGTCTCGGCAAGCCACGCCGCCGTTCGTCTCGCCCAAGGGGCGGGACGACTGATCCGCTCCACCTCCGACCGGGGAGTGGTGGCGGTCCTCGATTCGCGGCTGGCCACAGAGCGGTATGGCGGCTTTCTCCGCGCCTCGTTGCCTCCGATGTGGGCAACGACGGACAAGAAGACTGTGCTGGGCGCGTTGGAGCGGCTTGCCGGTTCCTAGGTGCGTGCGGGCGGCGCCGGGCAACCGCTAGAGCGAACGCATCACCGAGACGACCTTTCCCATGATGGTCGCGTGGTCGCCCAGGATCGGCTCGTACTGGCGGTTTTGCGGCAGGAGCCACGTGTGCCCGTCGCGCTGCCGGAACGTCTTGACCGTGGCCTCGTCGTCCAGCAGGGCGGCGACGATGTCGCCGTTCTCGGCGTTCTGCTGGCGGCGCACCACCACCCAGTCACCGTCGCAGATGGCCGCTTCGACCATCGAGTCCCCGCTGACCTTGAGCATGAACAGCTCACCATGGCCCACGAGTTGGCGCGGAAGCGGCATGACGTCCTCCACCGTCTGGTCCGCAAGGATCGGTCCGCCGGCCGCGATCCGACCCACCAGGGGCACCATTGCGGTGTCCGACGACGTGCTCAGTTCCGCCACCGGCATTCCGTTGATGGCCATCAGGTTCGACTCGGCGGATTCCGCGGACACTTCGCCGTCGCTCAACGTCAGGGGCATCAGAATCTCCATGGCACGGGGACGCCGGGGGTCCCTGCGTATGTAGCCCAGCTTCTCGAGCTGTGCGAGTTGGTGGGTCACGCTCGAGAGACTGGCAAGGCCCACTGTGTCGCCGATCTCCCGCATCGACGGCGGGTATCCGTGATCGGCCACCGCGCGCTGGATGGTTTCGAGGATCTTCTTCTGCCTGATGGTCAGGCTCTTCGGTGTCCGCCGCGGCGCCCGATTCTCCATTGTGCTCATGCCCTGCCCCGTGCCTCTCGTCCCTGCGTTGCCGGATGCCCGCCCAACCTGTCGGTGCCCGGTGGTGAACTCAATCCCACTGGCTTCCTTTCCGCCAACGCTAGTGGAACGGAACCCGCTTTCAAAGGTTTGTTCGATCGTGTCTCGACAATCGTCGTCCAGGGATGCTAAAAATGGAACAGAACAAATTCGAAGATAAGTTCGAACAGGAGTTTCGAAGAGACGAAAGCCTGCCCCGAACCCGAACGGATTGGAACCTCCCGCGAAATCAGCGGGCGAAGCAACATGAAAGGCAAGTCATGGCTCAGATAGTGCTTCCCGCAGCTTTTGTTCCCCCGGCCCGCCCCGAGGCGAACGCGCCAGTCCACGCGGTCCGGTCCACGCAGGCATCGGTGCGGCTCACACGTCGCGGGCGTTTCCTGCTCATCGGACTCCCCGTGCTCCTGGGAGCCACGGCCTTGCTGGTGCTCCTTGGTGTATTCACGGCTCCCGTGATGGCCGCGGGTACCGGCGAAGCGACCCCCGTGCTAGCCGACACGGTGACGGTCTCCGAGGGGGAGACCCTCTGGGGGCTCGCGGCCGAATTCGCACCCAATCGCGATCCACGCGAGGTCATCTCCGAAATCGCCGAACTGAACAACCTGGCGGGTTCCAAGCTCGTTCCGGGTCAGGAACTGTTCGTCCCGACCGGCGGCTAGACGCCAACACCGCGCGGTCCCGACCGCACCTCCCGATCTGCGCCACTGGTCCGGCCCGCCCGGCAGTGCCCGTTTGTGACCGGCGCGGGGTCGCGGATTGGAGCCCTCCGTGAAGACGGCACTAGAATCGTCCGGTGAGTGATCAGCTTCGACGCCTGGCCAAACTACCGCTGCGGGACAATCTGAGGGGCCTCGAGCCCTACGGTGCGCCCCAGCTGGACGTGCCGATCCTGCTCAACGTGAACGAGAACACGCATCCCGTCCCCCCCGAGGTCAGTGCGGCGATCGCCGCGGACGTGGCAGCGTGCGCGTCGGGCCTGAACCGCTATCCCGACCGGGAGTTCACGGAACTCCGCGAACGGTTGGCGGCCTATCTCGGGCACGACCTCGACCCGTCCAACATTTGGGCCGGCAACGGCTCGAACGAAGTGCTGCAGCACATTCTCCAGGCTTTCGGTGGCCCGGGACGGACCGCGATGGGGTTCCCCCCCACGTACTCCATGTATCCGCTTCTGGCCAGCGGCACGGACACCGCTTACGCGGCAGGAGTCCGCGCCGACGACTTCGGCCTTTCGGCCGAGTCGGCGGCGGAGCAGGTCGCGGCCTCCGGGGCGAACATCGTTTTCCTCTGTTCGCCGAACAACCCGACAGGAACCGCACTGGGACTGGATGTCGTCGAAGCCGTCTACGACGCCGGCGAGGCCAATGATGCGATCGTCATTGTCGACGAGGCCTACGCGGAGTTCTCCCTCTCCGGCACCCGTTCTGCGCTCGACCTGTTGCCGGACCGCGACCGGCTCATCGTCTCGCGCACCATGAGCAAGGCCTTCGCGCTCGCGGGCGCAAGGGTCGGCTATCTGGCGGCCGCGCCGGAAATCGCCGATGCGCTTCGCCTGGTGAGGCTGCCCTACCACCTGTCCGCGGTGACCCAAGCGACCGCCAACGCGGCACTCAAGCATGTGGATGTGCTTCTGGGGACCGTCGAGGACATCAAGACGCAGCGCGACCGGATCGTGGACGAACTCAAGCGCATGGGACTGGACCCAGCTGCCAGCGACTCGAACTTCGTCTTCTTCGGCGGGTTGGAGCATGCCGGTCGCATCTGGCAGGGATTGCTGGATGCCGGAGTCCTCGTCAGGGATGTCGGCATTCCCGGCCACCTGCGTGTGACGGCCGGAACGGAGACGGAAACCACGGCTTTCCTGACGCGGCTCGAGGAACTGCTCGGCCAGGAGACCGCGCATGCCCGCGGGTAGACTTGACCGCAGGCGACGCCAGCCTTCGGCGCGTCGCCAACCACCACCCATGCCTAAGGATCATGTATGTCTGCAGAATCGCCCAACGGCCGCCGGGCCCGCATGGAGCGCAAGACCAGCGAGTCTTCCGTCGCGGTCGAGCTCAACCTCGACGGCACCGGCGTCGCCAATATCAGCACCACTGTGCCGTTCTACGACCACATGCTCACGGCGTTGTCTAAGCACTCCTTGATCGACCTGACCGTCGAGGCCACGGGCGACACGCACATCGACGTCCACCACACGGTGGAGGACGTCGCCATCACTATCGGCGAGACGCTGCGCACCGCGCTGGGCAACAAGGCGGGGATCCGCCGGTTCGGCGAGGCGACGGTCCCCCTGGACGAAGCGCTGGCGAACGCCGTCGTCGACATCTCGGGACGCCCGTACCTGGTGCACTCCGGGGAACCGGCCGGGCAGGAGTACCACCTGATCGGCGGGCACTTCACGGGGTCCCTGACGCGTCACGTCTTTGAATCCCTGACGCTCCACGCGCAGATTTGCCTCCACATGACGGTTCTTGGCGGTCGCGATCCCCACCACATCGTCGAGGCCCAGTTCAAGGCGCTGGCCCGCGCACTGCGCACGGCAGTTGAGCCGGATCCGCGCATCGGCAATGCGATTCCGTCCACGAAGGGCGCACTGTAGATGGGTGCCCAGAAGGTCACCGTACTGGACTACGGCTCCGGGAACGTCCGTTCGGCGGTCCGCGCGCTGGAGCGCGTGGGCGCGTCCGTCACCCTGAGTGCCCGTCCGGAGGACGTGTTGGAGGCGGATGGCCTGCTCGTGCCCGGCGTCGGCGCCTTCGCCGCCGTCATGAAGGCACTGGACGACGTCGGTGCCGCGCGCCTCATCGGGCGCCGCATCGCCGGCAACAGGCCCGTCATGGGGATCTGCGTAGGGCACCAGGTCTTCTTCGAGGAGGGCGTGGAGCACGGGGTGCGGACCAAGGGACTCGCCGAATGGCCGGGAACCGTGGAGCTGCTGCCGGCTCCGATCGTTCCGCACATGGGCTGGAACACCATCAAGGCGCCCCCCGGCTCGCGGCTTTTCGCCGGCATCGAGGACGAGCGTTTCTATTTCGTGCACTCCTACGCCGTGCAGAAGTGGGACTTCGAGGTCCTGCAGCCGGCCATGGTCCCGCCCCTGGTCACTTGGTCCGAGCACGGCGCCCCGTTTATCGCCGGCGTCGAGAACGGCCCCCTGTCGGCCGTGCAGTTCCACCCGGAGAAGTCCGGTGACGCCGGGGCGCAACTCCTGGAGAACTGGCTCGGAACGCTCTGATGTGGAGCATTTTGCTCATGGCACTGGCCGGTATTCTGGCCGGCGGCGCCTTGTCCCTCCGGCAGCAGAAGGCCCACGTCTCCTGGACCATCACGTGCTGGGTGCTCGCGGGGCTGTCGCTCCTCGCCGCCTATGCGCTGACGCTCGCTTCCTGACCCCCGTGGGCCCCGTCGGGCGCCCGCCGCGACCTCCCCACCCACCGAACCGAAAGTGCCGAACATGAGCAAGCAAGACGTCCCCGTCCTCGAACTCCTCCCCGCCGTCGACGTTGCCGACGGTCAGGCCGTCCGCCTCGTGCAGGGCGAGGCCGGCAGCGAAACGGGCTACGGCGATCCGCTCGAAGCGGCGATGGCGTGGCAGAACGACGGCGCCGAGTGGGTCCACCTGGTGGACCTCGACGCGGCCTTCGGCCGCGGCAACAACACGGAGGTCCTGCGCCGGGTGGCCGACCAGCTGACGATCAAGGTCGAGCTCTCGGGCGGCATCCGCGACGACGAGTCGCTGGACCGCGCCCTCGAATTCGGTGCGGCGCGCGTGAACCTCGGCACGGCCGCGCTGGAGAACCCGGAGTGGACCGCCCGCGCCATCGAGCGCCACGGCGACAAGATCGCCGTCGGCCTCGATGTTCGGGGCACCACGTTGGCCGCCCGGGGATGGACCAAGGACGGCGGCGACCTTTGGGAGGTCCTCGCACGGCTCGAGGACGCCGGCTGCACGCGCTACGTCGTCACCGACGTCACCAAGGACGGCACGCTGCGCGGACCGAATGTGGAACTCCTGCGCCAAATGTGCGAGCGCACCGACAAGCCTGTCGTCGCCTCGGGCGGGATCTCCAGCCTCGACGATCTCCGGGTGCTGCGCGAGCTCGTGCCCGCCGGCGTCGAGGGCGCGATCGTCGGCAAGGCACTGTACGCCGGAAAGTTCACCCTGCCGGAGGCGCTGGACGTCGCCGGCAGGCGCTGAGCCGATAACCAGGCGCATGGTGTCGCACGACAGGTCAACGGACGGTCCGGCCGGCCGTTCCCTGCCCGGCCACATCGCGGCCGCGCTCGACCGCGCCGGTGCTGCCACCGACTCCGCGGGCCGTCCCTGGGACGGTCGCGACCTGTCTGGGCCCGGCAATCCGCTGCACGGATTCGAGGGCGACGACGGATCCGCCGACCCGGCCTACGAGTCTGCGATCGCGGCGCTGCTCTCGGGCTCGGGCGCGGAAGAGGACGTACACATCGCCCTTGCCTCGGCAAGGGTCTTCGTTCCCGTCGTCGCGTCGCTGGTGGACGGCGGAACCGGCGCACACGGCGAAATGGAGGACAAGGAAGCCGACATGGCGCTCGTGACCATCACCGCTCCCGACGGACGGTCCGCGCTGCCGGCATTCACGACGGTGGAGCGGTTACGGACCTGGCACCCCGAAGCCCGGCCGGTCGCCGTCTACGCGGCGCGTGCCGCGCTGTCCGCCGTGGCCGAGGGGGCCCAGTTGCTGGTCCTGGATCCGGGCGCGGAAGTGACGTTTGTGCTTCGCCGGCCCGCGGTCTGGGCCCTTGCACGACAGGAACAGTGGGTGCCCAGCTATGGGGATGCCCGACACCTGCAGATCTTGAGGCGCCTGGCCGACGCGGAGCCGGGTGTCGCCGGGATCTCGGCCGGACCTGGGAGCGGGGTGGCAAGCCGCTCCGCGGACGGGCGGATTATCGCCGGCGGCGGTCCGGGACCCGAATTGCGGTTGGAAATCACCTTCACCGCCGGCACCGCAGAAACGGCGGCGCGGGAATCCGCTGCCCGTATCCAGACGGCGCTGGCCGGCGAGCAGTCGTTCGCCGAGTCCGTGGACTCGCTGGAGATCTCGCTGAAGGTTGCGCCTGACCGGCCGTCCGCGTGACGCGGCCGCTTGTCCGGTCCTTGGACGCATGCGAAGGGCCGACCGCGGTGCGGTCGGCCCTTCGGGGTGACTGGTTTGGTGAGGTGCGGCTAGTTGACGGGGCCCGTCAGCTTCTCTCCCGGACCCTGCCCGGGCGCATCCTGGATGGTGGACGCTTCGCGGAAGGCCAACTGCAGCGTGCGGAGGCCGTCGCGCAGGGGAGCGGCGTGCTGGCTTCCTACCTCGGGTGCCGCCGCGGTGATGAGGCCGGCCAGCGCCGTGATCAGTTTGCGGGCCTCGTCCAAGTCCTTCAGCTCCTCGGCGTCCGCCCCTTCCGCGAGGCCGCACTTGACTGCCGCGGCGCTCATCAGGTGGACGGCAGCCGTCGTGATGATCTCGACTGCGGCAACGTCGGCGATGTCGCGAACGTGGTCGGTGTCGGAGGAGGTAGCTGTCGGATTGGTTTCAGGGGTGCTCATACTGCTAAGCTTTTCACAGACCGACTGGAATCGCGCATTCGGTGATGCCACTTTGAAGCATGGTGGACCGTCAAGATGCGCGAATCCGGTACGCAAGTGGAGGCCTTCTCCCACCCGCTGCAGCCGCACAGGCCGCCGGGTCATTCGGTGGCACGGGACATTCGTCCGGGCCGGGCGCGAAATCGCCTACGAATAAATTGGCCTCCGCCTGCCTTGCAGCCGGGGGCCTTCTCCTGTTGTGGGCGGCGTCCGAACGACTAACAGCAGGAGCTACACATCAGCGATCCACGCATTAATGATCGAATCCGCGTCCCAGAGGTGCGGCTGGTTGGACCCAACGGCGAACAGGTTGGCGTTGTCCGCATCGAGGACGCGTTGCGTCTGGCATCGGAGTCCGATCTGGATCTCGTCGAGGTGGCGCCCACGGCGAAGCCTCCCGTATGCAAACTGATGGACTTCGGCAAGTACAAGTACGAAGCCGCGGTCAAGGCCCGCGAGGCACGCAAGAACCAGACCAACACCGTGCTAAAGGAAATCCGTTTCCGGCTGAAGATCGATAAGCACGACTACGAGACGAAGACGGGCCACGCGCTCCGCTTCCTCGCGGCCGGCGACAAGGTCAAAGCCATGATCCAGTTCCGTGGCCGCGAGCAGCAGCGTCCGGAGATGGGTATCCGCCTCCTGAACAAGTTCGCCGAGGACGTTGCCGAAGTGGGCATGGTCGAGTCGACCCCGCGCATCGATGGCCGCAACATGGTTATGGTCGTTGGGCCGGTGAAGAACAAGGCGGAGGCCAAGGCCGAAGCCCGCCGTCAGCAGCAGCGCGAGTCGGACAAGGCCAGGTCGGCCGCTTCGAAGGATCGCATCGACACCTCTGGCGACGACCAGCCCGCGCTGACGCAGAGCCTCGCGGACAACCTTCCCGACGACTTCATGGCCCGCGTGGCCCAGGTCGAGGCCGACGCGGCCGAGGCCGCGAAGGCGCCGGCGAAGGAGGAGCCGAAGCCCGAAGCCGTGTCGGAGGCCCCGGCCCAGGCCGAGGAGAAGGCTCCGGTCGCCAAGGCGCCGGCCGCCGAGACCAAGGCACCGGAAACCAGGGCACCGGAAACCAAGGCACCGGCGGCCGAAGCCAAGACCGCGGAGGCCGCCAAGGCCCCGGCGCGACCGGCTCCCAAAGCGGCCGCCAAGCCGGCCGTGGCTCCGGTCCCGAAGGCGGCACCGAAGCCCGTGGCGGCCCCAAAGCCAACCCCCAAGCCTGCACCGGCGCCGAAACCGGCACCGCGCAAGCCAGCCAAGCCGGGTCCGGCCAAGTAGCCGGACCGGTGCGGCCCGCCCTTTATGGGTGAGCACACCACCAACGCGCCTCCGAAACCGGAGGCACGAGAGATCCTCGGTCCCCAGGGACACGGGAGCACGTAAGGAGAACGGCGGACATGCCGAAGTTCAAGACCCACAGTGGAGCCAAGAAGCGCTTCAAGCTCACCGGTAGCGGCAAGCTCAAGCGCCAGCAGGCCAACCGCCGGCACTACCTGGAGCACAAGCCCTCCAGCCTGAAGCGCCAGCTCAAGGGCGACCGCATCGTTGCCAAGGCGGACACCAAGACCATCAAGCGGATGCTGGGAATCTAGCAAACCGCCCTGGGGCCCAGCGGCCCCATCCACCCATAGTTTTCCTCCGGCCGGAACCCACCTCGTGGACGGCCCGAGGGCAGAGCATTAAGGAGTACACACGTGGCACGTGTGAAGCGGGCGGTCAACGCCCACAAGAAGCGCCGGGTCATCCTCGAGCGGGCCAAGGGCTACCGCGGTCAGCGTTCGCGCCTGTACCGCAAGGCCAAGGAACAGCTGCTGCACTCGTTCGTGTACAGCTACGGCGACCGCCGCAAGCGCAAGGGCGACTTCCGCCGCCTGTGGATTCAGCGCATCAACGCCGCGGCGCGCGCCAACGGACTCACCTACAACCGTCTGATCCAGGGCCTGAAGGCCGCCGCGGTCGAGGTCGACCGCCGCATGCTGGCCGAGCTGGCCATCTCCGACGCCAACGCCTTCAGCGCGCTGGTCAAGGTTGCCAAGGAGGCCCTGCCGGCCGATGTCAACGCCCCCGCCGCCGCCAAGGCCCCCCTGGTGAAGACCGAGCTGACCGCCTCGAAGGCACCCGCAGCCAGGGCTGCCAAGTCGGCACCCGCGGCCGAGCCGGCTCCTGCCTCCAAGGCCGCACCGGCCGCTTCCGCCAAGGGTGGATCCGTGGCGGCCGTCGAAGGCGAGGACGCCCCCGAGGGCTTCGTCATCAAGGGCAACCAGTCGATGAAGTACCACGTGCCGGGCTCGACCTGGTATGAGCAGACCCAGCCCGAGTTCTGGTTCAACTCGGTTGAGGCCGCCAAGGCCGCCGGGTTCGAGCCGGCCGGTGGCGAATCGCGCCAGAAGTTCGAGGGCTAGTCGTTACCGACTGATCCGCGGCCATTGCGCCGCGCCCTGGCGAAGGGGACGGAATCCGCAAGGATTCCGTCCCCTTCGGCTTTCCCGGCTAAGGTTTTCGGCATGACTATTGCCGGATCCGACGCCGACCCCATGTCCAACCCGCGGGCGGAGCGGGTCAAGGAGGTCGCCCGCCTCGCCACGCGCATGGGACGGGCGCGAACCGGTCTCTTCCTCGCGGAGGGACCCCAATCGGTGCGTGAGGCCCTGAGCCTTCACCGGGAGCGCGTGGCCGCCGGTGCCGCCCCCGTCGTTGAGCAGTTGTTTGCCAGCGCCGACGCACTCGAACGCGACCCGGGCCTTGCCGAGCTCGCGGGCGGCGCGCCGCTCCGGCTGGCGACACCGGACGTCATCGCAGCGATGGCCGACACGGTCACGCCGCAGGGAATCCTCGCCGTCTGCCGGATCCCGGGGGACAGCGTGGCCGACGTGCTCGGCGCCGCCCCGCGCCTCATAGCAGTGTTGTGCCGCCTTCAGGATCCCGGCAACGCGGGCACGGTCCTGCGTGCGGCCGACGCCGCAGGCGCGGATGCCGTCCTGGTCACCCAGGGGAGCGTCGACATGTACAACCCCAAGGCGGTGCGGTCGACGGCCGGCTCGATTTTCCACCTCCCGGTGATCCAGGGGGTCGACTTCGGCGAGGCGGTGGAAGCCCTCCACGCGGCCGGCGTCGTGGTGCTCGCCGCGGACGGCTACGGCGACACCGACCTGGACGCCTTGCAGGACCTGAGCGCTTCCCGCCGGCTCGGCGTCGAGCCCGGCGGTCCAGCGGATGGGGCGCGGCCCGCCGGTAGTGCGCAGCCGATGCCGGTGCTGGAGGCTCCCACTGCCTGGTTGTTCGGCAACGAGGCCAAGGGCCTCTCGGCCGCGGAACTGGAGACCGCCGACCACCGAGTCGCCGTCCCCCTGTACGGAGTGGCCGAATCCCTTAACGTCGGGACCGCGGCGACCGTGTGCCTGTACGCCTCGGCGCGTGCCCAGCGTCGTGGATAGGCCGCGTGTGGATGACATTCGGCAGATCGTCGGTGCGGCCATCGTCGATTCGCTCGACTCGCCCCGTAGATTGCTGGCCGCCCGGCGCACAAAGCCCGAGGCTCTCGCTGGCCTGTGGGAGTTCCCCGGCGGCAAGGTCGAGCCCGGCGAGGAGTGCGAGGCGGCACTTCTGCGCGAACTGGTCGAGGAACTGGGGGTAGGTGCGCGCCTCGGCCGAGAGCTGTTGGGTCCCTCGGAGTACGGCTGGCCATTGAACGGTGCCGCTGCGATGCGCGTGTGGTTCGCCGAGATCACGGCGGGGGAGCCGGAGCCCTTGGAGGACCACGATGCGTTGGAATGGGTCGAGCTGGAACCGG
This sequence comes from Arthrobacter arnarulunnguaqae, assembly GCF_051262515.1. Lineage (NCBI taxonomy): Bacteria > Bacillati > Actinomycetota > Actinomycetes > Micrococcales > Micrococcaceae > Arthrobacter > Arthrobacter arnarulunnguaqae. The sequence goes on from NZ_JBIMER010000001.1 coordinate 187,989, forward strand.
AGGCGGCCCTGCGGCTCGCATGGATCCCCGCCGATCTCCCGATCGTCCGGGCGCTCCTGCGGGAGGCGTCTCTCGGCGGAGCGGTACCGCCCCGCTAGCCGGCTTGCGGGGCCTGTGCGTCCGCGGGCACCCGCGATTTGTGTGCGAACCGGATCAGGTTGCCGTCCGGGTCCACGTGGGCGGCCTCGCGCAACCCGTATTCGGTGTCAACGGGTTTGCTGGTCGGCGCGTCGTACGCGATGTCGGCCGTGGCGCCCCGCCATTCGGTGGAGAGTCCATCCGCGTCGTCCACCGTGACGAAGACCGACGCGAAATTGCCTTCCGGCTCCAGAGCCGGCGCCTCCCACAGATGGATGGAAATGCCGTCGCGGCGCGCCATGGCGTAGGCCTCGTCGCCGTCGTAGCCCGTGACGTCGAAGCCCAGCAGGGCGTAGTGCGCCATGGCGCGGTCGATGTCGAGGACGGGGAACACGGTCGCTGAGGTCTCCAAAATGGCCATACGGCGAGCCTAGCCACACCCCCGCGCCGGGGCAACGAACCCATGGTGAACATCGGGTGGGGTGGACGGCGCCGGCGCATGTCCCGCCCGGAGGTCCACGTCGGGGAGCCACGCGTGGTGCCGAAAACCCGCGCCGGAACCCTTGCCTGTAACCCGTGCTTGTAACAGTGCCATGTGGAGCCGTGCCGGGCCCCCGCACCTAGAGGTCGAACAATGTGGCCTGGGCTTGGGGGCGAGGTTGGCCCCGCGGAGCGGCCGGCTCGGCGTTGTGGGACGCGAACGGGCCGTCCGTGCCGGAATCTGACCGAGCCTTGGGGGATCGGAATCCGCTGACCCCCGATGCCAGCCCGTGCCGCGCGCGGAAGTGGCGGACGCGGCCCGCCAACCAGTCACGGTAGTCCGTGTCCGCCACGGATCCTTTTCGGTAGAGCCGACGGTAGCGTTCCACCAACTCCGGATGGCTATCCGCGAGCCATTGCATGAACCATTCGCGGGCCCCGGGGCGCAGATGCAGGGGCCCGGCCGAAACCCCCGCGGCGCCGGCCGATGCCAGCCGGGCGAACAGGGCGTCGAGGGCCTCGTCCGAGTCGCTGAGCCAGGGAAGAATCGGCATTGCCAGCACCGAACACTCGATGCCGTGCGCCGCAAGTCGCTCCACCAGCCGGAAGCGAGCCTCGGGAGTCGGCGTGCCCGGTTCGACGGCGGCGCTGAGTTCCGGATTCGTCATCGCGATCGACAGGGCGACGGAGACCGGTACCCGCTGCGCGGCGCGTGCGAGCGGTTCGATGTCGCGGGCCAGAAGCGTTCCCTTGGTCAGGATCGAAAACGGCGTTCCCGACTCGGACAGCGCGGAGATGATGTCCGGCATGAGCCGGTAGCGTCCCTCGGCACGCTGATAGGGATCGGTATTGGTCCCCAACGCCACGTGTTCACGCGTCCACGACGGTTTGTGCAGTTCCGCGCGGAGCACCTCCGCGACGTTCAGTTTGACGACCACCTGCGAGTCGAAGTCGCGACCGGCGTCCAGATCCAGGTAGGTGTGTGTCTTCCGCGCGAAGCAATAGACGCATGCGTGGCTGCATCCGCGGTAGGGGTTCACCGTCCAATGGAAGGGCATATTGGATGCCGCGGGAACCTTGTTGAGTGCGCTCTTCGCCAGGACCTCGTGGAACGTCATGCCCGCGAACTCGGGCGTTTGCACCGAGCGCACCATGCCGGCGAGTGGCAGGGTCTCCACGCCCGGTCCTGCGAAGCCGGCGAGCGGAAGCGGGGCGCCGACCGCATCGGCCGCCCCCGCTTCCGGCCGTCCGGTTTGGTGCCGGACGAGCTGAGCTTCCCATCTCACCCTCTGATTAGAACATGTTTTCGAGTGAGTGTCTATGGGGTCGAAGCGGGTGCCGAGGCGCACCGTATGATGGTGCGATGATCCTGCTGACCGGTTTCGAGCCGTTCGACGGCGCGGCGTCCAATCCCTCCATCGACGCCGCCACCACGGCCGCCCGAGCTCTCGTGTCCGAAGGCATCCCGGCGGTCGCCGAGCAACTTCCGTGCGTCTTTGCCGAGGCGCCCGGCGCCTTGGCGCGGGCGATCGAGAGACACCGCCCCGACGTCGTGGTCTGCGTTGGTTTGGCGGCGGGGCGGCGGGTGGTGTCGCTGGAGCGCGTCGCCATCAACGTCTTGGACGCGCGGATACCGGACAACGCGGGCGAGGTGCCCGTGGATCGACCCGTGGTGGAGGGCGCGCCGGCCGCCTACTTCACCACGCTGCCCATCAAGCGCACGCTGGCCGCATTGTCCGCCGCGGGGATCGACGCGGAGGTCTCGCAGACCGCGGGGACGTACGTCTGCAATCAGGTGTTCTACGCGTTGATGCATCAGGCGGCGGGGCACGGCAGAAGGATCCGAGGTGGATTCGTGCACGTGCCGACCATCGCCCCCGACGGCGGCACCGGACCCACAGGTGCGGACCTGGCTTGTGCCCTGCGGCTCGTCGCGGTGGAGGCCCTGAATCCTGCTCCCGATGCCCTTCTGGTTGCCGGTGCCGAGTCGTAGGCGGCGGGCAGCGCTCGGTGGCGCGGCGCGCTAGCCGCGGGAGCGATTCCGCGGACCTTGGCCAGGCAGCCGGCGCGCCGTGGGCAGCAGGGCCGAGGCCCAGGGCATCGCCGGGCGTTCCCTGTAGCCTCCGGCGGCCAAGCCCGCGCCCCTTTCGAAGGGATTACGGGATGCAGGATCCCCCGTGCGGAGCCAGGACCACGCGGCGCCGGTGAAATACAGCGGTATGAACGGCAGCCCGCCGCAACAGGCGTACTGCGAACTGTGGCTCTCCTCGTGCGCCAGGAGGGCCGGGTGTTCCTCGGGGCGTCCGAACCGCGCGCGGAAGAAGACCACGCCGCCCACCGTGAAGGCCCCCGCGACCGGTAGGGCGGGCCGGTATCCCAGCGCGAGGATCAGCCCGTTCGGTCCGCGGCGGATACTGCACCGGGTGGCGATCGCCAGCGCCAGGCCGATCGGCGTCGACAGGTTGACCCAATTGGCGACGGTCCTCGCGTGCTTCCAGCGTGGCATGCGCCCAGTGTAGCCAGCGGGACTGCCGTCGGCGTTGCGAGCTACCCGGGTTTGGGGGCAGCCGATCCGGCTGAACTAGACTTGGGCCCGAACCAGGACACGCGAACCACAGTGAAAAGGGCACCAACCAGATATGTCTGAATCAATGACGCCCGTCGGCGTCCACGACTCCGTGGGCGACGCCGTTCCGCACCCGACGGACGAAGCCGCCGTCGGCGCCGCGGCCGACCGGGCGCTGACCGCCATCGCCGACGCGTCGAACCTCTCCGAGCTGAAGGCCGCCCGTCTCGGGCACACGGGGGAGAAGGCGCCGCTGAGCCTCGCGAACCGCGAGATCGGCCGCTTGGACAAGTCGGAGAAGGCCGTTGCGGGCAAGCTTTTGGGAGCCGCGCGAGGGCGCGTGAACAAGGCTCTGGCCGCGCGCACGAAGGTGCTCGAGGAGGAGGACGCCGCGCGCATTCTCGTCGAGGAGGCCGTGGACGTCACGGCCGCCCCGCGCCGTCGTCGTGCCGGCGCCCGGCACCCGCTCTCCGTGCTCCAGGACCGCGTTAGCGACATCTTCGTCGGCATGGGCTGGGAGATCGCCGAGGGGCCGGAGGTCGAGTCCGAGTGGTTCAACTTCGACGCGCTCAACTTCAAGCCGGACCACCCCGCCCGCGACATGCAGGACACGTTCTTCGTCGACCCGCCGGAGGCGCACCTCGTCCTTCGCACCCACACGTCGCCGGTACAGGTCCGTTCGATGCTCGAGCGCGACGTGCCGATCTACGTGCTGTGCCCGGGCAAAACGTTCCGCACCGACGAACTCGACGCGACGCACACACCGGTGTTCCACCAGTTCGAGGGACTCGCCGTGGACAAGGGCCTGTCCATGGCCGACCTCCGCGGCACGCTGGAGCACTTCGCACGCCAGATGTTCGGCGACGAGGCCGACATCCGGCTCCGCCCCAACTACTTCCCCTTCACGGAGCCCTCCGCCGAGCTGGACATCTGGCACCCCGGCGCCAAGGGCGGCCCCCAGTGGATCGAGTGGGGCGGCTGTGGCATGGTGCACCCCAACGTCCTACGGTCGGCCGGGATCGATCCGGACGTCTACTCGGGCTTCGCTTTCGGCATGGGCATCGAACGCACCCTGATGTTCCGCAACGAGGTGCCCGACATGCACGACATGATCGAGGGCGACGTCCGTTTCAGCCAGCACTTCGGGATGGAGATCTAAGCAATGCGTATTCCACTTTCATGGTTGCGCGAGTACGCGCAGGTTCCCTCCGACGCCACCGCCGAGGACGTCATGGCCGACCTGGTCAAAGTCGGCCTCGAAGAGGAGGCCGTCCACCGTCCCTCCGACGAGTTGTCCGGTCCGGTGGTGGTTGGCCAGGTCCTCAGCATCGTCAAGGAACCGCAGACCAACGGCAAGACCATCAACTGGTGCCAGGTGCGCGTGGTCCCCGAAGGCCGGCCCCAGACCCTGGAGCAGGAGGGCATCGATCCTTCCGGCGTGCAGGGCATCGTGTGCGGCGCGCACAACTTCGTCGAGGGCGACAAGGTCGTGGTGACCCTGCCCGGCGCCGTGCTGCCGGGAGACTTCCGCATCAGCCCGCGCCAGACCTACGGGCACGTCTCCGCCGGCATGATCGCCTCCGTGCGGGAACTGGGTATCGGCGAGGACCACGACGGCATTCTGGTGCTCTCCCGGATGGGCTTGGACCCCGAGGTCGGCACCGACGCGATGGAGCTCCTGGGACTCAACGACCAGGCCGCCGAGATCAACGTAACCCCGGACCGCAGCTACTGCTTCTCCATCCGTGGCGTGGCGCGCGAATACGGGCACGCGACCGGCACGCCGTTCACGGACCCCGTCGCGGGGATCACGGCAGACGCGCCGAGCGGCCCGGGCTACGCCGTCGTGATCCAGGACGACGCCGGCATCAACGGCTTGGCGGGCTGCGACCGTTTTGTGGCGCGGACCGTGCGCGGGGTGGACCCGAGCCGGCCGACCCCGCCGTGGATGGCCAGCCGCCTGCGTTTGGCCGGCATCCGTTCCATCTCCCTCGTGGTCGACATCTCCAACTATGTGATGCTCGAACTGGGCCAGCCGTTGCACTTCTACGACGTCGACAAGCTGAGCGGACCGATCACCGTCCGCCGCGCCGCCGCGGGGGAGAGGCTGGCCACGCTGGACGGCAAGGAACGCGTTCTGAACGTCGAAGACCTGCTGATCACCGACGAGACCGGTGCCATTGGCATCGCCGGGGTCATGGGCGGCGCCTCCACGGAGGTTTCCCACGACACGGCCAACGTACTCGTCGAGGCCGCGCACTTCGAGGAGGTCTCGATCGCGCGGACGCGGCGCCGCCACAAGCTGCCGTCCGAGGCCTCGAAGCGCTTCGAACGCGGCGTCGACTGGGAAATCGCCGACGAGGCCGCGCAGCGCGCGGTCGATCTGCTGGTCCAACTCGCCGGAGGTGTCGCCGACTCCACCGCGACCGACGTCGGCACGCGCCCCGCGCCGGCCCTCATCGACCTGCCCGCCGACTACCCGACGCGGCGGGTGGGGATCGAGTTCACCCCCGCACAGATCGAAGGCACGCTCCGCGACCTGGGCGCCGAGGTGGAAGCGACCGCCGATGGCTATCGCGTGACGGCTCCTACCTGGCGGCACGACCTGCGCACACGTGACGACCTCACCGAGGAAGTCGCCCGACTCGTCGGCTACGACAAGATTCCGGCGACCCTGCCGGTGGCTCCACCCGGGCGTGGCCTCACCCGCGTCCAGCAGCAACGTCGGCGTGTGGTGCAGGCACTCGCCGACGCCGGCTTGACCGAGACCCTGAGTTACCCCTTCGTTTCGGCTGCCCAGAACGCGACGTTCGGCACGGCGGAGGGCGGTCGGGAACCGGCGTCGGTCAGGCTCGCCAACCCACTGTCCTCCGAGTTCGGACACATGCGCCGGTCGGTCTTGCCCGGACTGCTGGCCACGGCGCGGCGCAACCACGGCCGTGGTTTCCGCGACTTGGCGCTGTATGAGGCGGGGCTGGTGTTCCTGCCCGGCGATGCGCTGGGGACCGCGACCCTACCGGAGACCGCCCAGCGTCCGGCGGACGACGAACTCGATGCGCTCGACGAGGGCCTGCCTCACCAGCCGCAGCACATCGCCGCGGTCCTGACGGGTCACGATTCCCCCGCCGGAGCCGGGCACGAGCCGCGCCCGTACGACTGGTCCGATGCCCTCGACGTGGCCAAGCTGGTCGCCGACGTGCTCGGGGTCGATCTGGTTTGCTCCCAAGGCTCGCACCAGGCATTCCACCCGGGCCGCACCGCCGTGCTGACTCTGCGCGACGGCACGGCGGTTGGCTACGCCGGGGAGCTTCACCCGAAACTCCTCACCGAGCTGGACCTCCCGGCGCGCACGGCAGCCGTGGAAATCGACGCGGACGTTCTCTTCGCCGCCGCCGCGGACGTGATCGTGGCGCGGCCGATCTCCACGTATCCGATCTCCACCCAGGACGTCGCGCTTGTCGTCGACTCGGCCGTGGTCGCCGGCGACGTGCTCGAGACCTTGCGCGAGGGGGCCGGGGAGCTGTTGGAGGACGTCGCGCTGTTCGACGTCTACTCGGGTCCGGGAATCGACGAAGGCAAGAAGTCGCTGGCGTTCGGCCTCCGCTTCCGCGCGGCGGATCGTACGCTGACCGCAGACGAGGCCTCCGAGGCGCGCGCCGCGGCGGTCGCCGTCGCCACCGAACGCTTCGGGGCCGTGCAGCGCTAGGGTTCGCGGAACAACCGGCGACGCCGCCCGGCCCCTATGCCCGGGGTCGGTCGGCCGGGTTCCGCCTACTTCGTGTCGATCTCCGCCGGGGCCGGGCCGTCGGTTTCCGCTTCGGGCCGAAGCACGGCGCGCAACTGGTCCTCGGCCGCGATGCTGGTGATGAAGAACAGCTCGTCGCCGCTCTCGATGACATCGTCCGGGCTGGGGGTGATGGGGGCGTCGTCGCGCAGGATCGCGACGACGGTCGAGTCCTCGGGCCAATCGATGTGGCCGATGGTGGCGCCGATCAGGGCGGAATCGTGCGGGACGGTGAACTCGACCATCGACGTGACGCCCGTCTGCAGCGTCAAAAGCCGGACCAGGTCGCCGATTTCGACGGCCTCCTCGACGAGCGCGGTCATCAGGCGCGGAGTATTGACGGCGACGTCGACACCCCATGCGTCGTCGAACATCCAATCGTTCTTGGGGTTGTTGACTCGGCCGACCGTCCGGCCCACGCCGAACTCGCTCTTGGCCAGGAGGGAGACGACGAGGTTCACCTTGTCGTCTCCCGTGGCGGAGACGACGACGTCGACGTCGTCCAGACCAGCTTCCTTCAGCGTGCTCAACTCGCAGGCGTCCCCGAAGAGCCAGCGCGCGCCGCGCAGCCCACTGCGTCCCACGACCTCCGGTTTTTCGTCAATCAGCTGGACATCGTGCCCGTGGGCGAGCAGCTCGCGTGCGATGGAGGAACCGACGCTGCCGGCCCCGACGATGATCACCTTCACGGTTAGGACTCCGATGCCTGTTGGTCCGCAGGCGCTTTGGGCGCCTTGGACAGCGTGCGGTCGATGTCCGCCGTGGCGTCCACCGACATGATGGCGTGCAGGATGTCGCCCTTTTGCAGCCTCGCGTCCCGGGCGGGGATCATGCCCTCGCCAAACCGCGTGAGATAGGCGACACGGACTCCGGTGGCGTCCTCGATGTCGTTCAGGGTGCGACCGTACCAACCGTCGTGGAGCGAGACTTCGCCGAGGATCAACCGCCCGGACGCCTCGCGGAAGTCGCCGTTGATGCCTTGTTCGGGAAGGATCCGGCGCAACACCTGGTCGGCGCTCCAGCGCACGGCCGCGACGGTGGGGATGCCGAGGCGCTGGTAGATCTCCGCGCGGCCCGGGTCGTAGATCCGCGCGACGACATTAGGCACGTGGTAGGTCTCGCGTGCCACGCGCGTGGCCAGGATGTTCGAGTTGTCGCCACTCGAGACGGCGGCGAAAGCGTACGCGTCCTCGATGCCGGCGCGCTCGAGGGTCTCCCGGTCGAATCCGACGCCGGTGACCCGGCGCCCGGAGAAACCGCGGCGAAGACGCCGGAATGCCCGCTCGTCCTGATCGATGATCGCCACCGTGTGGCCGGCGTCGTCCAACGTGTGCGCGAGGGTCATTCCCACGCGACCGCAACCCATGATGACGAAATGCGCCACGTACAGCTCCCGAACTCTCTCGCCTTGGGCCGGCCCGATGCGCTCGGCCCCGTCGTTTTCCAGCCCAAGTCTCGCACGATTCGGCCCCGCGGGCCCCGCCGCGTGGATGCCGCGTATGACATGGGCGCGCTCAGGGGCTAACTTTGACTGGTGCTGACGTTTCTCGACGCGCTCAAGCGGATCCTGGTGGGCAGGCCCTTCAGGACCGAAAGGCTGAAGCAGGCACCCCTGCGGCGCCGGCTGGCGCTGCCCCTGTTGTCTTCCAACGCCCTGTCCTCGGTGGCCTATGCCCCGGACGAGGTGCTGTTGACCCTGGCCATCGCGGGATTGTCCGCCATTTACCTGTCCCCGCTGGTGGGTGTGGCGGTGATGGCCGTCATGCTGGTCATCATCGCCTCCTACCGCCAGTCGGTGAAGGCCTACCCGTCGGGCAAGGGCGACTACGAGATCGCGAGCGTGAACCTCGGCCCCCGGGCGGGCACGACCGTCGCGGCCGCGCTGCTGGTCGATTTCGTCCTCACCGTCGCCGTGTCGATGTCCTCCGCGGCGCATTATGCGATCGCCGCCTTCCCGGCACTGGCCGGAAACGAAGCCCCGATCGCCGCGTCCGGCGTCGTGCTGCTGGCCCTGCTGAATCTGCGCGGTGTTGGAAGATCGCCCGTCGGCAACGCCCTGCCGACGTATCTCTTTGTCGCCGCGATGCTGGTGATGATCGGGGTCGGCACGGTCACGGCCGGCCTCGGGACCCTAGGCAGCGCGCCCAGCGCCGAGTTCGAGATCGTGCCCGAGGCCGGTTACGAAGCCGGCCTGACCGGATTCTTCGGCGCCCTTCTGGTGCTGCGCGCCTTCTCCACGGGTTCGGCCGCGATGACGGGCATCGAGGCCCCGATCAGCAATGTCCAGACGCTGGCGGCGCCGCGGGCGCGCAGCGCGGCGTCGATACTCTTGTGGTTGGGGGTCGTGGCCACGGCGCTGACGCTGGGGACCATGTTCCTGGCTCGGGCGACGCGCATCCACGTGGTGGAGAATCCGGAGACGAATCTACTGCTCGACGGCGGTCCGATCCCCGCCGACTACATCCAGAACCCCGTCGTGGGCCAGTTGGCGCAGGCGATTTTCGGTTCGGCCAGTGTGGGCTTCTACCTGATCCTGGCCCTCACCGGGGCCGTCCTGTGGATGGCCGGCCACGCGGCGTTCAGGTCCTTCCCGAATCTGGCGTCCCACCTGGCGACGGACGGATACCTTCCGCGGCAGCTGCGCACGCGCGGGGACCGTCTGGGGTTCAGCAACGGCATCATTTCCCTGGGAGTGGCGGCGCTGGTGCTGGTGCTGGTGTTCGACGCCCACGTGCCCACCCTGATCCACCTCTACGTGGTCGGCGTCTTCGTCTCCTTCACACTGAGCCAGCTGGGCATGGTCAAGCACTGGGGGCGGCAACTGGCGAGCACGGCCGACCGTCGGATCCGGTTGCGGATCCAGCGCTCCCGCCTCCTGAACCTGATCGGCTTCGTCTTCACGGCCGCCGTGCTCGTGATCGTGCTCGTCACCAAATTCATTTTCGGCGCATGGCTGGCACTCCTCGGGATCCTCGCCCTGTACCTGGTCATGTTCTCGATCAACCGGCACTACGAGGCCGTGGACCGGGAACTCTCCGTGGACGCCTCCACGTCGGCGAAGGCCCTGCCGGCACGTGTCCACGCCCTGATCCTGGTGTCCACGCTGCGGAAGCCCGTCCTGCGGGCTGTGGCCTTCGCCCGGGCCGGCCGCCCCTCCAAGCTCGACGCCATCATCGTGGACATCGACGAAGACAAAACGGCCCGGACCGTAGCGGATTGGGACCGGCTCGGCATTCCCGTACCGATCACCGTTCTCGCCTCGCCGTACCGCGAGACGGCGGCGCCGATCATCGACTACATCAAGGGCATCAAACGCGACTCGCCCCGCGACCTCGTGGTGGTCTACATCCCCGAGTACGTGGTGGGACGTTGGTGGGAGCAGCTGATCCACAACCAGACCGCGCTGCGCATCAAAACCCGGCTCCACTTCGAACCCGGCGTGGTCGTGGCCAGCGTGCCGTGGCAACTGTCCGAATCCACCCATGGCCGGGCACTTTTCGACAACACCGCGAACGCGCGGGACACCACCAGTGGCCGGAGGCCCGAATGACGCAGACCCCCCCGAACGACGACGTCCTCGAACTGCGCATCGGCGCCCCGGCCCACGGGGGACACTTCGTGGCCCGCCACCAGGGCCGCGTGGTCTTCGTCCGCCACGCGCTGCCCGGGGAGCTCGTGCGGGCCCGGGTGACGGGGGAGGGCTCGGGAGGCCGCTTCTGGAACGCGGACACCATCGAGGTGCTGGAGGCCTCCGAGCACCGCACGGAACACCCGTGGCCGCTCGCCGACGCGCTAACCGCCGAGGCGGACGGACGCTTGCCGGTCGGCGGCGCGGAATTCGGACACGCCACACTCGCGCACCAGCGCCAGCTCAAGGGACAGGTCTTCCGGGAACAGCTGACACGCCTCGGTGAAACCGACCCCGAGGCCGTGGGCTTCGCCGGCGTCGAGGTTCCCGCGGGTGAGCGCGGGGACGGATTGGCCTGGCGCACGCGGGCGTCGTTTTCCGTCGATGCCCAAGGGCGCCTCGCGATGAACGCATACCATTCGGACCGGCTCATCCCGGTCCACGAGATGCCGCTGGCGGTCGATGCCATCAACGCCCTGCGCCTCTGGGAGATTCCGCTCAGCGGCATCGCGCGCGTGGAGGTCGTTGCGCCGTCGTCGGACGCCGCGCCGCTGGTCCTGTTCGTCGAGAACGACGGCGCCAAGCCCGGCTCCGCCGACCGCGCCGCCAAACGGCTGCCCGACGGCACCTCGGCCGCGGTGCTGACCCAGGCGACGGGCTCGACGGCGGACGGCCGCGGCGAACTGCGCCGCCTTCGCGGCCGCACCTGGGTCGCCGAGAACGTCCTGGACCGCGAATACCGGGTCACCGGAGAGGGATTCTGGCAGATCCACCGGCTCGCCGCCCCGACGCTCGTGGAGGCCGTGACCAGCCTGCTGGAGCCCCGGCCTGGGCAGCGCTTCGCGGACCTTTACGCCGGCGCTGGCCTGTTTACCCTGGCGCTGGCCGACGCCGTGGGGGAGTCCGGGCGGGTCGTCTCCATCGAGGGGGCTCCGGGGACCAGCAAGGACGCGCGGCGGAACGCGCACGGCAGGCCACAGGTGGAGATCGTTCAGGGTCGCGTGGAGAAGCGGCTCGCGGCCGCGGGTGTCCCGGATGGCCTCGAAGCCGGGTCCCTCGCCGGAGTCGTGCTGGATCCGCCCCGCGCCGGTGCCGGCAAGGAGGCGGTCGCCCGCATCGCCGCCGCGGATCCGGCCCGCGTCGCGTACGTCTCCTGCGACCCGGCGTCCTTCGCCCGCGACGTCGCCTACTTCGACCGGAAGGGCTATGCCCTGCAGTCCGTTCGGGTGCTGGATTTGTACCCGCACACCCACCACATGGAAATGGTGGGACTCCTGGTCCGCAGCTAGTACCCGGGCGCGGGACCCCGCGTTAGGCCTCGAGCCGTGCCAATAGCTCCCTGAGCCGGTCGACGAGCGGCTGCCGGTCGGCGTCCCGGACCGCCCCCAGGAGTTCGTGTTCGATTCGCATGAGCTCCACGAAAGCGGCGTCGACGATGCGCCGTCCCTCCGGCCGCAGCTGGACCCGTACGATCCGGGCGTCGTCCGGATCGGCCGATCGGCCCACCAGTTTCAGGGCGGCCAAGCGGTCGATCCGGTTGGTCATCGTGCCCGACGTGACGAGGTTTTCCCTGGCCAGTTGTCCCGCCGTCAGCGCACCGTGCGGGCTGCGCCGAATCGCGGAGAGCACATCGAAGTCCCCGAGCTGGAGACCCTGGGCCGCGAGGGCGTTGCGGCGCAGGGCGTCGAAGCGTTGGGCGAGGCGGACGATCCGGCTGAAGACGCCCATCGGCTCGACGTCCTCCGAGGGCAGGGCCCGCCGCCACCCGTCGATGATTTCGTCCACGGCGTCCGTGTGCCCGTCCATGTCCACCAGTTCCTTTGTGTCGGCCCGTCCGGACCACAGTATCTTGACATCAAGATACTTGGGAAGTACCGTGAAAATAAATCTTGACATCAAGATAACCCCGGATCCGGGGGGGGTATGCGAACGGTCGTGCGTGGCTAGACTGTGAACAGCTCTGCCGTAATCCAACCGGACCGCCTAACGGTAAGGCGCGCCTAACTGGCGGTTCGTCCGGACCAGCAACAAAGATGAAGTCTGGCGAGAGGAGTCCCAATGAGTAATGTGGACAGCTTTGGGGCCAAAGGCGTATTGGACGTCGATGGCAACGAATACGAGATTTTCCGACTGAAGGCCGTCGAAGGTGCCGAGAGCCTTCCGTACAGCCTGAAGATCCTGCTTGAGAACCTGCTGAGGACCGAGGACGGCGCGAACATCACCGCCGATCACGTGCGCGCCCTTGCCCAGTGGGACGAGAACGCGCAGCCGGATATCGAGATTCAGTTCACCCCGGCCCGCGTTCTGATGCAGGACTTCACCGGGGTTCCGTGCGTCGTCGACCTCGCCACCATGCGCGAAGCCGTCAGGGACCTCGGCGGCGACCCGACCCGCGTCAACCCGCTGGCTCCCGCCGAGATGGTCATCGACCACTCCGTGCAGATCGACGTGTTCGGCAACTCCGGCGCCCTCGAGCGCAACATGGAGATCGAATACCAGCGCAACGGCGAGCGCTACCAGTTCCTGCGTTGGGGCCAGACCGCGTTCGACGACTTCAAGGTCGTTCCCCCGGGAACGGGCATCGTCCACCAGGTCAACATCGAGTACCTGGCCCGCACCGTTATGACCCGCGAGGTCGACGGCAAGCTGCGCGCCTACCCGGACTCCTGCGTCGGCACCGACTCGCACACCACCATGGTCAACGGTCTGGGCGTGCTGGGCTGGGGCGTCGGCGGCATCGAGGCCGAGGCGGCCATGCTCGGCCAGCCGGTCTCCATGCTCATCCCGCGCGTCGTCGGCTTCAAGCTCTCGGGCAACATCCCGGCCGGGGCGACCGCTACCGACGTCGTGCTGACCATCACCGAGATGTTGCGCAAGCACGGCGTCGTCGGCAAGTTCGTCGAGTTCTACGGCGAGGGCGTCGCCGCGGTGCCGCTGGCCAACCGCGCGACCATCGGCAACATGAGCCCGGAGTTCGGCTCCACGGCCGCAATGTTCCCGATCGACGACGTGACGCTGGACTACCTGCGCCTGACCGGCCGCCCGGCCGAGAACGTCGCGCTGGTCGAGTCCTACGCGAAGGAACAGGGCCTCTGGCACGACGCGTCGCGCGAGATCCGCTTCTCCGAATACCTCGAGTTGGACCTCTCCACGGTGGTTCCCTCCATCGCCGGCCCGAAGCGTCCCCAGGACCGCATCGAGCTGACGGGCGCCAAGGAGCAATTCCGCAAGGACATCCACAACTACGCCGCAGGCGACGCGGACGCGCTGAACATCGGCCGTCCCTCCAAGCCCGTCGACGTGGCCATGGCGGACGGACGAGAGTTCACCGTCGACCACGGCCTCGTGTCGATCGCCTCCATCACCTCGTGCACCAACACCTCGAACCCGTCGGTCATGCTGGCCGCGGCGCTCCTGGCGCGCAAGGCGGTCGAAAAGGGCCTGGCCTCCAAGCCGTGGGTCAAGACGTCCGTGGCCCCGGGATCCAAGGTCGTCACCGACTACTACGAGAAGTCGGGACTGACCCCGTACCTGGAGAAGCTCGGCTTCTACATCGTCGGCTATGGCTGCGCGACCTGCATCGGCAACTCCGGCCCGCTCGAGGCCGAGATCTCCGAGGCCATCCAGGCCAACGACCTCGCCGCGACGGCCGTGCTTTCCGGCAACCGCAACTTCGAGGGCCGGATCAACCCGGACGTGAAGATGAACTACCTGGCGTCCCCGCCGCTGGTCATCGCCTACGCGCTGGCCGGAACGATGGACTTCGACTTCGAGACGGATTCCCTGGGCAAGGACGACTCCGGCAACGACGTCTTCCTGCGCGACATCTGGCCGACGCCGACCGAGGTCCAGGAGACCATCGACGCGTCGATCGACGAGGGCATGTTCGCCAAGGGCTACGAGGGCGTCTTCGACGGCGACGACCGTTGGAAGGCACTCGACACTCCCGCGGGCGACACGTTCGCGTGGGACGAGAAGTCCACCTACGTCCGGAAGCCCCCGTACTTCGAGGGCATGCAGGCCACCCCTGACGCGGTCAAGGACATCGAGGGCGCACGCGTCCTGCTGAAGCTGGGCGACTCGGTCACCACCGACCACATCTCCCCGGCAGGCTCCTTCAAGTCGGATACGCCGGCGGGCCAGTACCTCCTGGACAACGGCGTGGACCGCAAGGACTTCAACTCCTACGGATCCCGCCGAGGCAACCACGAGGTCATGATCCGCGGTACGTTCGCGAACATCCGCATCAAGAACCAGCTGCTGGACGGCGTCGAGGGCGGCTTCACCCGAGACTTCACCCAGGAGGGCGCGCCCCAGGCGTACGTCTACGACGCCGCGCAGAACTACCAGGCCGCCGGCACCGCGCTGGTCGTCCTCGGCGGCAAGGAGTACGGCTCCGGTTCGTCCCGCGACTGGGCCGCAAAGGGCACCGCGCTGCTCGGCGTCAAGGCCGTCATCACCGAGTCCTTCGAGCGCATCCACCGCTCGAACCTCATCGGCATGGGCGTCCTGCCGCTGCAGTTCCCGGCGGGCGAGTCCGCCGACAGCCTGGGCTTGACCGGGACCGAGACGTTCTCGATCTCCGGCGTCACGGAGCTGAACAACGGCACCACCCCGAAGACGGTCAAGGTCACCGCGACGGCAGAGGACGGCTCCGCCAAGTCCTTCGACGCCGTGGTGCGCATCGACACGCCGGGCGAGGCCGACTACTACCGCAACGGCGGCATCCTGCAGTACGTGCTGCGCCAGATCGCCGCTTCCTAGGCGAGCTGCCAACACCGCGAGGGCGGACATCCGGGTCACCGGGTGTCCGCCCTCGCGGTGTTTCATGGTCCCGCCGACGAGCGGGCGTGGCTCGCTGGTTCGCGGCCCGGAATCGTTCCGCTACAGGGCGCGCAGGACCACGGCGCTGCCTTGGCCGCCGCCGCCGCAGATGCCGGCGGCACCCACGGACCCGGCGCCGAGCTCCGCCAGCTGGCGAGCCAGCGTCCCCACGATCCGGGCGCCGGAGGCTCCGATCGGATGCCCCATGGAAATCGCGCCGCCCTTGGTGTTCACGATCTCCGGGTCGATGCCCAGCTTCGCGGTGGAGCGGATGCCCACGGCGGCGAACGCCTCGTTGATTTCGACGGCGGCCAGATCGCCCGGGGCGAAGTCCGTGCCCTCCAAGGCGGCGATGATGGCGTTGGCCGGTTGCTCGTGCAACCGCACGTCCGGGCCGGCGACGAATGCATGGGAGACGATCTCGGCCAAGGGCGTAACGCCCAGCCGCTCGGCCGCGGAACGGCTGACCAACACCAGGGCCGCTGCGCCGTCGGTGATCTGCGATGCGTTGCCCGCCGTGATGGTGCCTTCCTTGCTGAACGCCGCACGGAGCTTGCCCAGGGTCTCCACGGTGGTCTCGGCACGAACGCCGTCGTCTAGGGAAACGAGCGTGTCTCCGCGCCGGGAGGCGATGGTGAACGGCGCGATCTCGGCCGCGTGGAATTCCGCGGCGGCCGCTGCCAGGCGGTGCGAGCGGGCGGAGAAGCCATCCTGCTCGGCACGGTCGATGCCCATGGCCGTGTTCCCGTCCTCCGTGGACGAGCCCATGGACCGGGCCTCGAACGCGTCGGTGAGTCCGTCGAACTCCAGGGTGTCGATCATCTCGATGGCCCCGTACCGGGTACCGGCCCGAGCCCGCTGGATGTGCGGCGCCAGCGACATGGATTCCTGGCCGATGGCCACCACCACGTCGGCCTCGCCGCTGGCGATCAGGCGTTCGCCGGCGACCACCGCCTCCGTGCCGGAGAGGCAGACGGCATTCAGTGTCAGCGCCGGAACGCGCAAATCGATACCGGCTCCGACGGCGGATTGCCGGGCCGGATTCTGCCCGGCACCGGCCTGCAACACCTGCCCGGCGAAGACCCGCTGCACTTCCTCCGCGCCGATCCCGGCACGTTCGAGGGCGGCCGCCGCGGCATGGGCGCCCAGCTCCGTGGCGGAAACGGTGGCCAGGGCCCCGTTGAATCGTGCGAAGGGTGTGCGGGCGTACCCGGCGATCAATGCGCTCATGCGGCTTCCTGCTCCTCGAGGTCGACGGTGAATGCGGCCCGGGTGGACTCGCTGAGTTCTTCGATGGCGGTACCCGGCGCGACGGCACGCAGCACCAGGGCGGAATCGACCACGTCGAACACCGCGCGGTCCGTGATGATCCGGTCCACCACTCCAACGCCGGTCAACGGCAAGTCGCAGCGTTCCACGATTTTCGGTGTCCCATCCTTCGCCACGTGATCGGTGATGACGATGACGCGTGGCGTCCCGGCCACCAGGTCCATGGCCCCGCCCATGCCCTTGACGAGTTTCCCGGGAATGGTCCAGTTCGCCAGATCGCCGTTGGCGGCGACCTGGAGCGCGCCGAGAATCGCGGTGGCCACGTGCCCGCCACGGATCATGCCGAACGAGGCGGCGGAGTCGAAGTAGCTTCCACCGGGCAGCACGGTGACGGTTTGCTTGCCCGCATTGATCAGGTCCGCGTCCTCCTCGCCCTCGTAGGGGAAAGGGCCCATGCCCAACAGGCCGTTTTCGCTTTGCAGCGTGACTCGCACGCCCTCGGGCAGGTTGTTGGCCACCAGGGTCGGGATGCCGATGCCCAGGTTGACGTATTGGCCGTCGGTCAGTTCGCTGGCGGCGATGGCCGCCATTTCATCGCGGGTCCACATGGTCCTATGCCTCCTGACGGACGCGCACGGTCCGCTTTTCGATGTCCTTGGTGCCGTCGGTGGTGACGACGTGCCGTACGAAGATCCCGGGGGTGTCCACGAGGGATGGATCCAGATAGTCCCGATGGATGATTTCCGCCTCGGCGAACGTGACGCGGCCCGCGGCCGCGACGAGCGGGTTCAGGTTCCGAGCCGTCATCCGGTAGCGCAGGTTCCCCTCTGGATCCGCCTCGTGGGCGCGCACCAGGGAGATGTCGGCGACGATGCCGCGTTCCAGGATGGCCTGACGCCCGTCGAACTCCATCACCGGCTTGCCGTCGGCGACGGGAGTTCCCACTCCCGTGGGTGTGTAGAAGGCGGGAATGCCTGCGCCGCCGGCGCGCAGCCGTTCGGCCAGCGTGCCTTGGGGAACGAACTCCACCTCGAGTTCCCCGTTCAGGAACTGCCGTGCGAAGAGTTTGTTCTCGCCCACGTAGGAGGCCAGGACCTTGGAGACTTGCCTGTTTTCCAGCAGGATTCCCAGCCCTTTGCCGTCCACGCCCATGTTGTTCGAGACGATGGTCAGGCCGGTGGCGCCGGTGTCGCGCAGGGCGGCAATGAGTCGACTGGGGATTCCGCTGAGGCCGAAGCCGCCAACCGCAATGACCATGCCGTCGCGGACTGTCTCACCCAGGACCTCACTGACGTTTTCCAAGACCTTCGTTGTCATGATTCTCCCTTGATGGTCCACGATGTGGAGTCGCTGTCCTTCACGGGAAGAACGTAACAATGACGCGGGCACTTGGTCTACGAAGTGGACGCATCTCACGCAAATCGATCGAGTGATGGTCCCGCGGACCGATTCGGTCCATAATATGGACATGAGTGATTCGTATCCGGGTGCACAGGTTGTGGGTCGACTGGCAACTGTCCTGCGCTCCGTGGGCACCGCCATGCCGCGGGGCACCACCACGAGTGAGGTTGCCGTGGCGACCGGGCTGGCGCGCCCCACGGTGCACCGCCTCCTGGCCGCGCTGACCGCAGAGGGATTCTGCGACCACGACCACCGGGAGGGTCTGTGGATGCTCGGTCCGGAAATGTACCTCTTGGGTACCGTTGCCGCCGAGCGCTACGACATCACCGGCATTGCCCGCGGCCACGTCGCCGCCCTCGCGGCCGCGACCGGCGAGAGCGCCTTCCTCTCCGTTCGGCGCGGCGACGAAACGGTATGCCTGTTGCGGGAGGACGGTGCGTTTCCCATCCGGTCCTTCGTGCTCCACGAGGGCAAGCGATTTCCGCTGGGAGTGGCCTCTGCTGGGCTGGCGATCCTGTCCTTCCTTCCGGAGGGCGCTACCGAACGGTACCTCGCTGCCCACGCCCTGGACACCGAGTTCGGAAGCGAACACGGGCAGCGCTCCCTGCGTCGGCGCGTCGCGGAGACGCGCGAACGGGGCTGGGCGGAAAACCCAGGATTGATCGTGGAGGGGAGTTGGGGGATGGGCGCCGCCGTCTTCGACCAGGCGGGCCAACCGGCCTGGGCCCTCAGCCTGACCGGAATCGAATCGCGGTTCGCGCCCGACCGACGCCCGGAAATGGGACGCCTGTTGCTGCACCATGCGCACGAGCTCACCAAGAAACTCAGTGGAGAGCAGGCCCATTCCGTCAGATGACCGCGCCGGCGAACGGCTCGGCCCTGTTGAATCGACGTGGCCGGAATTATGCTGGCCCCATGTCTCCGGATGGGACGTCTCCCACGGACCTCGGCACGAACGGCGGCGAATCCGGCGCGAGCCGGGCCCTACCTAAAACGGGGCACCGCACCTTTACGCACGTCCTGGTCAACACGGCGCTTGCCAACGTCACCACGAGTTTCCTGTGGTTCGCCCTGACTTTCTGGGTCTACCTGGAGACCCGCTCGGTGCTTGCCACCGGTCTCATCGGCGGGGCCTACATGTTGTTGGTTGCGTTCTTCGGGCTCTTTTTCGGCGTACTCGTGGACCGCTACCGCAAGCACGCGGTGATGGTGGGCTCCACGGTCTTCACTGTTGCGTGCTTCGCCGTGTCCGGACTGATGTTCCTGCTGATACCCGAATCCCGGTTGCTGGACCTGACCGGCATCTGGTTCTGGATGTTTGCCCTGGTGGTGCTCATCGGGGCGGTGTTCGAACAGCTGCGCAACATCGCGCTGTCCACGACCGTGACGCTGCTGGTGCCGCCGGACCGCCGTGCCAACGCCAACGGTTTGGTGGGCACGGTGCAGGGGCTTGCCTTCATGGTCACCTCGGTCTTCAGCGGGCTGGCCATCGGCTTGATCGGCATGGGCGGGACCATCGTCATCGCCCTGGTGGCCTGCGCCGCGGTGCTGGGGCACCTCCTGGCGCTCAGGATTCCCGAACCCAGCATCGTGCGTTCGGCCGAACGGGAAAGCTTCGCCGAGTTGCGTGCCGGAATCGCGGCCGTCCGAGCCACGCAGGGGCTGTTCGCCCTGATCCTGTTCACCACGTTCAACAACCTCACCGGCGGGGTCTTCATGGCGCTCATGGATCCGTACGGCCTGACCATCTTTCCCGTCGAGATCTGGGGCGTGGTCCTCGGTGTCACGGCCACGGGATTCCTGATCGGCGGGGGCCTGGTGGCGAAATTCGGGCTCGGCCGGAATCCGATCCGCACCATGTTGGTGCTGGTCGCGTGCACCGGCGTGCTCGGAGCCACGTTCACGCTGCGCGAGTGGTGGTGGCTCTTCGCCATCGGCATGTGGATCTTCATGATGATCATACCGGCGGTGGAAGCGGCGGAGCAGACCGTTATCCAGAAGGTCGTCCCGTACGCCACCCAGGGGAGGGTCTTCGGATTCGCCATGACGTTCGAGGCGGCCGCCGCACCGGTCACGGCGTTCATGGTCGCCCCGCTGGCCGAATTCTGGATCATCCCGTACGTGGGTTCGCCGGCCGGGCGGCAGTCGTTGGGCTGGCTGCTCGGGGACGGTAACGCCCGGGGGATCGCGCTGGTGTTCCTGGTGTCCGGTGTCGCGTCGATCCTGCTGGGCCTCGCGGCGCTACTCACCCGGTCCTACCGCAGGTTGTCAATGGTGTACGCCGCGCCGCCGCCCGCCGCGTAGGAAGCCGACGGCGTGCGGCGCGGCCGCGTCCCACCCCGTGCACCCGCGTGGCCGGTAGGATATAGCGGTACCTGCCCCGGCGAAAGGAACGGCTTCGTGTCCCTGCTCGAATCCATCGGCGAGCCCCGCGACCTCCGCGCGCTGGCGCCGGAGCAGCTGAAGGAACTGGCCGCGGAGATCCGCGGCTTCCTGATCGCCAACGTGGCACGCACCGGCGGCCATCTGGGTCCGAACCTGGGCGTCGTCGAACTGACGCTCGGCATTCACCGCGTGTTCGATTCCCCGCACGATTCGCTGGTGTTCGATACCGGCCACCAGTCGTACGTCCACAAGCTCGTCACCGGACGCCAGGACTTTTCGACCCTGCGCCAGGAGGGCGGGCTGGCCGGCTATCCGGAGCGCTCCGAATCCGTACACGACGTCGTCGAGAGCTCGCACGCGTCCAGTTCGCTCTCCTGGGCCGATGGCATCTCGCGCGCCCGCCGGCTCGCGGGGGAGGGGGACCGGTACGTCGTCGCCGTCGTCGGGGACGGCGCCCTCACCGGGGGCATGGCCTGGGAGGCCATCAACAACATCGCCGTAGACAAGGACCGGCGCGTTGTCATCGTCGTCAACGACAACGGCCGCTCCTACGCCCCGACCATCGGCGGGCTCGCGGACCAGCTGGCCGGACTGCGGCAGACGCTGGACAGGGTCCGCACGCACGAGGTCTACGAGGGCACGCTCGACTTCTGGAAGGATCGCCTGCAGAAGGGCGGGGCGGTCGGGCGCTTTGCGTACAAGAGCCTCCATGCCACCAAGAAGGGCATCAAGGACTGGTGGGCGCCGCAGGGACTCTTCGAGGACCTCGGCATGAAATACATCGGACCCATCGACGGCCACAACATGGCCGCCGTCGAGGAGGCGCTGCAGCTCGCGCGCAGCTACAAGGGTCCGGTCATCGTCCATACCCTGACGGAGAAGGGCCGCGGTTACGCGCCGGCCCGCGCCGACGAGGCGGACCAGTTCCACTCGGTCGGTGTGATCGACCCCGAAACCGGCGAGCTCGTCGAGCGTCCCAACGCGCAGTCCTGGACCAGCGTCTTCGGCGAGGAGATCGCGGACATCGCGGACCGTCGGGCCGACATCGTGGCCATCACCGGCGCCATGCTCATTCCGGTGGGGCTGAAGGCCATGGCCGAACGCCATCCGTCGCGCGTCATCGACGTCGGAATCGCCGAGCAGCACGCACTGACGAGCGCGGCCGGCATGGCGTTCGGGGGCCTGCACCCGGTGGTTGCGCTCTACGCGACGTTCCTGAACCGCGCTTTCGACCAACTGTTGATGGATGTCGCGCTCCACAAGGCCGGTGTGACGGTGGTGTTGGACCGCGCGGGAGTCACCGGTCCCGACGGGCCCAGCCACCATGGCATGTGGGACCTTTCGCTGTTGCAGGTGGTGCCTGGCCTGCATCTGGCCGCGCCGCGTGACGCCACCCGGCTTCGCGAGGAACTGCGGGAGGCCGTGGCCGTCGACGACGCGCCCACCGTCCTGCGCTTTTCGAAGGGCTCCGTCGGCGCCGAGATCGAAGCGACGGAACGGCTGCACGACGGCGTCGACGTCCTCGCCCGCCACGGGGAGGGCGAACTTGATGTGCTGATCGTCGCCGTCGGGTCGATGGCCGGCATGGCACTGGAGGTCTCGGAGCGACTGCGCTCCCAGGGCATTTCGTCCACGGTGGTCGATCCGCGGTGGGTCCTGCCGGTTCCGAGCTCGATCATCGGACTGGCCGCGAGGCACCGGATCGTCGTGTGCATCGAGGATGGTGTCAAGGCGGGCGGTGTCGGGTCGCGGATCCGCCAGGAGATGCGCGCCGCGGGCGTCGACACCGCGCTGAACGAGGTGGGTCTCCCGGTCGAATTCCTCAAGCACGGATCCCGCAACCAGGTCCTGGCCCGGGTCGGGGTCACGGCCGCGCAGATCGCGCGCGACACGACCGCCCAGGTGCTCGGCACCAAGGTGCCGTTCGCGCGGCCCCTGCCCGGACACGATCTGCCCACCGGCCAGATTCCGCAGACGTGAGCCTGCCGCGGGATCTGGTCCGCACGCCGCCGGCCATCGAGGCGGGGGCTCCAATCGTCGCGCGCGCCTGGAAGTACGACGGCGGTGCGCACTGGGTCGTCCCCGGTACCTACCTCGGTGCCGACTCGTTTGGGCACTGGGTCTTCCAGCCGCGGGGCTCGTTCGTCTCCCGTCCCGGGTTGGGGTTCATGGCCGAGTCCGACGCCGTCTGCCTCTTCCCGCATGCCGGGGATTGGGTGGCAACGTTCTACGACGAGAGTCATCCCGGGGACGTCAGGTTGTACATCGACGTGTCCACGGGCATTGGTTGGCGTCCCCTCCGCCCGGCGGGTTGGGAGGTGAACTCCATCGACATGGACCTCGATGTCATTCGTTCAAACGAACGCGGGGTGTTCCTCGACGACGAGGACGAGTTCGCCGAGCACGCAGTGGCCTTCGGTTATCCGGAGGTTCTGCGGGGCGCGATGGGCGCGGAGGCCGAGTTTCTGCTTGGATCCGTCCGCAACCGCACGGCTCCCTTCGATTCGAC
This sequence comes from Arthrobacter arnarulunnguaqae, assembly GCF_051262515.1. Taxonomy (NCBI): domain Bacteria; kingdom Bacillati; phylum Actinomycetota; class Actinomycetes; order Micrococcales; family Micrococcaceae; genus Arthrobacter; species Arthrobacter arnarulunnguaqae. The sequence continues at coordinate 210,913 of NZ_JBIMER010000001.1, forward strand.
CGCCGGCGCATGGCTTGCCGCGGGAAGGTCCGCGGCCGGTGCCGCTTCCGACCCGCACTAGCCACGCGCCACGATTTTTCCGAGACATCCAGCACCACCAGCATCAAGGAGCACCATGGCCATCATCCGCATGTACCGCCGGGACGACAAGGGGACCCTCGAGTTCCGCGAGGCCTGGTACGAGCAGTTCGAGGACCAGGAACTCGGCCAATTCGTCCTGAACCACGGAACCGTGGGGTACCAGTCGAAGACCCGGGAGTCCAAGGACGTCGACGCGGAGACCGGTGCGGCGCTTCTGGCCGGCTTCGAGGAGCAGTGCTCCGACGACGGTTTCGCCGAGCTCGAGGACGCGGACCAGTTCTGGGTCGTGGCGCAGTACGCGTTGAAGACGGTCGAGGGCACGGACCGGGACAAGCACCTGTTGCGCCGGGCCGAGGAGGTGCTGCGGGGCCATCTGGCCTGGCGCGGGCTGGGCACCGTGGAGTCCTCCGACTTCACGCCCCGGAAGCTCAACATCCGGATCCTGTCGCCTGAGCCGTCCAAGGCGGTATCCGCCATCAAGACGTGCCTGCGGGACGCGCAGCTGGATTTCACCAAGCTGTCCATCGGGGTGGCGCCCCACGGCGAGCCCGACTCCCTGAAGCAGAAGCACCCGCTTCCGGCCAAGGGCAGGTTCTCGCTCACGTAGCGGGCAGCGGCCGGCGCGGTGCCGGCCGACGCAGGTAGGCCACGGTGGCACAGCGCCGCCGTGTGAAAACGAACATGAGAGGCATCCCGTGACCGACTCCCTCAAGGCACCCGGCGGCCCGGACGCCCACCCTTCGTCCGGGGACATGGAATACCGGAGACTGGGCGGCTCCGGACTGGCCGTCTCCGTCGTCGGACTCGGCTGCAACAACCTGGGCCGCGCCGGCACCCCGACCGAGACCCAAGAGGGAACCGACGCGGTGGTCCACGCGGCCATCGACGCCGGTGTCACGCTGTTCGATACGGCGGACACCTACGGGAAGGAACCTGGGCTGTCGGAAATCCGCCTCGGCAAGGCCCTCGGCCGGCGGCGGGACGACGTTGTTCTCGCCACGAAGTTCGGCATGGACATGTCCGGTGCCAACGGCCGGGACTTCGGCGCACGCGGTTCGCGGCGCTACATCGCCACGGCGGTGGAGGCCTCGCTGCGCCGGCTCGGCACGGATTACATCGACCTGTACCAGTTCCACACCCCGGATGCGCTGACGCCGATCGAGGAGACGCTGGCGGCATTGGACGACCTCGTCCGCGCCGGCAAGGTGCGCTACATCGGGCACTCGAACCGCGCCGGCTGGCAGATCGCCGAGGCGGAGTTCACGGCCCGGCAGGGCGGATACACGCCGTTCGTCTCCAGCCAGAGCCACTACAACCTGCTGGACCGGCGCGCGGAACTCGAAGTGCTTCCCGCAGCGGAGGCCTATGGCTTGGGCGTCCTGCCGTATTTCCCCCTGGCCAACGGACTGCTGACGGGCAAGTATTCCTCCGGCAGCGCCCCTGAGGGGAGCCGGCTGACGCATTCGAGACAGAACCTCCTGGAAAGGGCGGATTTCGGTCAGCTCGCGCGGTTCGGCGAGTTCTCCGCCGCGCGCGGACTGGGCGAACTGCAGGTTGCGTTTTCCTGGCTGGCCTCACGGCCGGCCGTTTCCTCGGTGATCGCCGGCGCCACCACGCCGGACCAGATACGCCAGAACGCCGCCTCGGTCGCCTGGAAGCCCGACGCCGGGGATCTGTCCGAACTCGAGGAGATCTTCCCGGCGGTGCCCAAAGTCGCGCTCTTCTAACCGATGACGCTGCCCAGGGTCCGCCTGCTGCTCGACAACGACACGGGGATCGACGACGCGCTCGCGCTGGCCTACCTCGCCGCCTGCGGGCACGTTGAACTCGTGGCTGTCACTTCCTCGCCGGGAAACGTCTCTGCCGAGCAGGTGGCCGCCAACAACCGGGCACTGCTCGCGTTGTGCGGCAGGCCGGACGTGCCGGTTCTCATCGGGGCGCGCGCCCCCCTGCGACTGCCGCTGACCACGACGCCGGAGACCCACGGTCCGCAGGGGGTCGGCTACGCCACGCTTCCGGAACCGGATCCCGCCCGCGGGGTCGGCCCGGCCGCCGATCCATTGCCGGGCGGCGCATCCGCCGTGGATCTGGACGCGGCCGGGTACTGGATCGAGGCCGCGCACGCCCACCCCGGGGAGCTGACGGCTCTGCTCACGGCCCCGCTGACGAACTTCGCCCTCGCCTTGCGCCGCGAACCGAGGCTGCCGTGGTTGTTGCGCCGGGTGGTCGTCATGGGCGGCAGCTTCTACCACCAGGGAAACACCACGCCGACGGCCGAATGGAACACCCACGTGGACCCGCACGCGGCCGCGGAGGTGTACGCCGCCTACGCGGCGGCCGCCAAAGCCGGACTCGAGGCGGACCGGCTGCCGATCGTGTGCTCGTTGGACACCACCGAACGCTTCGAGATGCAGCCCGGCTTGATCACGGACCTGACCGCGGCCGCCGGCTGCCCCGAGCCGGAGAACGTCCTGGCCGTCGACCCGGAGGGGACCCGGAGCAAGGCCGCGGACCCGCTGGTGCGGTACCTGTCCGACGCTCTTCGTTTCTACTTCGAATTCCACCGGCACCACGACCAGGGCTACATCGCCCACGTGCACGATTTCTGCGCCGCCGGGATCGCCGTTGGCACCCTCGAATACCGCACCCGCCCGGCCAGCGTGGACGTCGAGACCGAGTCCCCCCTGCTGGCCGGAACCACCGTGGCCGATTTCCGCTCGCTCTGGGGCCGCGACGCGAACGCCCACGTCGTGTCCTGGAACGATCCGACGGCGGGCTTCGCCGAACTCGTCGATCGGCTGGGCACACTGGTCCGGAGGCTACGCGAAGCGCCGTGAGCGCTCGACCGGCGTTCGGTGTCGGATAGAATCGTTCACCGGGCCAAGGTGACATAGGCCCGGCTACGGCGGCGCGCCGCACCGTCCCGGTACCGCCGTCGCTCCCGCCGCACCCGCACCCGAGGAACGAACCCCATGTCACCGAATCTGATCCTGCCCGACGTCGCCGCCACCGGCCATCCGCTGCGAGCGCGGATCCTCGCCGCCGCGGGAGGCCTCCTGCTCGCCGGCACCTACGCCACCCTGGTCGCCACGCAGCCGGCGGGCCTGGTCGACGGAATCGGCCAGGGGGTCGCCCTAGCCACCTTCGCCGCCTATCTGGCCGCCGCCGTCCTGCTGTTGGCCGCCGTGCTGCCCGAATTGCCGGTATCCACCCTGACGCTCATCCCGGTGGCGCTCGCGCTGAACATCGTGCTGGGCCAGTTCGTCGGCTCCGTCATGGTTCCGCTGTACCTGGACTCGCTCGGCACCGTCCTGGTTGGTTTCCTCGCCGGTCGCCGCGCGGGCGCCGCGACCGGCGTGCTGGGAACGCTCGTCTGGTCCCTGTTCAATCCCACGGTGCTGCCGTTCGCGGCCGGCGCCGCGCTCGTCGGCTTCCTGGCCGGCACCGCCGCCCGGTTCGGCGCTTTGCGGCGCCCCTATCTGGCCCCCGTGGCCGGCCTCGGCGCCGGGATCCTCGTCGGCGTCGTGTCCGCCCCCGTCGCCGCGTTCGTCTTCGGTGGTACCTCGGGTGTCGGCACCGGCGCCCTGGTGGCCGCGTTCCGCTCCATGGGCGACTCGCTGCTCTCGGCCGTGACCAAGCAGGCCCTCATCTCCGATCCCGGCGACAAGGCTATTGTGTTCCTGCTCGCCGCGCTGCTGGTCTACGCCCTGCCCGGCCGCCTCACCGGCGGTTTCGCTTTCGTCCGCCGCCACCGGGTGCTCGGGCGGCGCGGCGCCAACTAGGACGAACCGTGCACCGCGCCCTGCCGCTGCATCCGTTCACCGTGTTGGCACTGGCCGTGGCGGTCGTGGCCACCACCACGGCAGCCGGCCGCTGGTGGCTCAGCTGCGCGGTGCTGCTCGTCAGCCTGCTGCTCGCCGCGTGGGCCCGCCGGGCACTGCGTCTGGTGGGGCTTGCCGCCGCCATCGTCCTACCCGCCTCCGCTTCCCAGTTCCTCATCCATGGATTGGGCGACCGCACGGCAGGCGACGTCGTGGCCGCGGCCGGACCGCTGCGGATCACCGCCGAAGGACTCGAGGTCGTCCTGCAGCTCGGACTGCGCACCGCGGTGTTCGTGGTGGCCGGATTGCTGTGCACGCTGCTGATCGACCGGCACGATCTGATCGCCGCCGTCGACCTCTCCGCCGCTCCGCCGCAGCTGGGCTACCTCGTGGCCGCCACCCTGTTGCTGCTGCCCCGGATGGCGGAGAAGCAGCGGACAATTGGCGAGGCCCAGGCCCTGCGCGGGGCCGCAGCCGGACCCGGACCCCTTGGCTGGTGGCGGCGCGTCCGGCTACGGGCCGTCCCGCTGGTGTTGGCCTCCGTGCAGGATGCGGCCGACCGCGCCCCTCACCTCGCCGCGCGCGGCTTCCCCGCCGCGGGGGAACACACGCGGCTGCGCACGGTGCCCGACTCGCCCGGCCAGCGCCGGTTCCGCCTCACCGCACTCGCGTGCGCCGTCCTGGGGCCCGCGGCGGTCCTCGCCCCCGTGTGGGTGGGTGCCGGATGAGCGCCACGCGAAACGAGGGAAACCGGCGGATCGATGTGCTTGAGCTCGAGCTGGAGCGGTTCAGGTATTCGGGCGCGCCGAAGGATGCGCTCTCAGCTCTCTCCATGAATCTGGCGCCCGGTTCGCTGACGGCCGTCGTCGGCGGTTCCGGGTCCGGCAAGTCGACCCTCGGCGCGGTGCTCGCCGGGATGCTGCCGCGGCACGACGGCGACGAATTGGAGGCGACGATCTCCCTCGGAGGGCAGCGAATACGCCACACCGCGGGCAGCAGCCTCCGCATCGACGTCTCCGGATGGGCCGGCCACGTGGGGATGCTGCCGCAGGACGCCGGCCACTACCTGTCCGGCGTGCGCGAGACGGTGGAGGAGGAACTCGCCTTCGGGCTGGAGAACGCGGGGGTTCCCCGCACCGAAATGCGGCTTCGGGTCTCCGAGGTGGCGGACCGGCTCGGAGCGCGGACGCTGCTGCGGCGGGACCCCGAACGTCTTTCCGGGGGCCAGGAGCGTCTCGTGGCACTGGCCGCACTCGCCCTTTCCGGATCGCGGGTGCTGGTACTGGACGAACCGCTGGCCGGCCTCGACGGTACGGCCGCCGCCGAGGTCTCCGCCCTGGTGGCGCGCCTGCGGGCCGGGGGCACCGCGATCGTCCTGTTGACCCGTTCGCCGGGAGGGTTGGGCTCGGGCGCGGACCATGTGGTGTCGCTGGGCGGATACCCTGGGTACCCGCCGGGACGGACCGACGCCGGCGCCTCGGCTCCGACGCCGTCGGCTTCTCCGTTGGCGTCGGGGCCGCGCCGCCCGGTGCGCGAAGCCGCGGGGACCGGGCTCGAGTTCGCCGGCGTGCGGCTGCGCTATCCGGGCGCCCCGGAACCCGTGGTCAGCGGGCTGGACCTGCGGGTCGATGCGGGAGAGTGTCTTGCCCTGGTGGGGGCGAACGGGGCGGGGAAAAGCACGATACTCAAGGCGGCCGCCGGCCTGTTGCGCCCGGAAGGCGGCCGGATCCTCCTGGCGGGGGCGGACGTGTGCGGACCAAAACGCAGCCGCGCCGGCAATACCGCGGGCCTGCTCCTGCAGAATCCGTCCGACCAGTTGTTCGAACGGACAGTCCGCCGGGAGGTTGCGTTCGGGCTCTCCCGGCGGGGCACGGCGGCGGAACGTGTCCCGGAGGTCCTGGCGCGCCTCGGATTGGAACACGCGGCCGAGACGCACCCCTACGAGCTGCCCGCTTCGGCCCGGAGGCTCGTCGCCCTGGCCGCGGTGCTGGTGCACGAGCCCGCGGTGCTGTTGCTCGACGAGCCGACCGAGGCATTGGACACGCCGGGCGTGGCCCGGCTGAACGCGGCCATTGAAACCGTGCTGGAACGCGGGGGCGCGGTGGTCGTCGCCACCCACGACGAGGCCTTCACGGCCTCTATGGCGCACCGCGTCCACCGCCTCGACGCCGCCTACAGGTAGACGATGACCTTGTCGCCGTCGATTTCCGCGGCGTAGCGCGCCAGCGGGTCCTTGGCGGGTCCGGCCACGCGTGCGCCGTCGGCCATGGCGAACTCGGAACCGTGGCACGGGCAGGAGAAGTTCTCGGCACCGATGCCCACCTGGCACCCCTCGTGGGTGCACACCGAACTGTAGGCGAGGACGGTCGCCTCGTCCGGCCGGTGCAGCAGGTAGTTCTTGCCGTCGAGGTCCACGGACATGCTGCCGCCGACCTGCAGTTCCTCCGTGGTCGCGGCCTCCGTGCCCTCGCCGGTTGCGGACGGGGCCTCGCTCGAGGCGGAGCCACCGCCCCCGCCGCAGGCGGCCAGCGCGCATGTGGCCCCGACGGCCAGGGACGAGCCGAGGACTATCCTTCTCGCCGGGCGCCCGGCCGTGATTTCATTCATGCCCCATCTTGATCCACGGCCGGGCGTTTTGTGAAGCGCGAAGCACCACTAAGTTGCGCGCGCTCAAGCGGCGGGGTGGAACCTGCGGCCGTTGACCCGCTCCGAGGCCCCGACGCGATCGAGGTAGGGCGTGATCCCGCCCAAGTGCATGGGCCAGCCCGCACCCATGACCATACACAGGTCGATGTCCTCCGGCCCCGCAACCACGCCCTCGGCCAACATGAGTCCGATCTCCTCGGCCAAGGCATCCTGCGTGCGCCGCAGCAGTTCCTCAGAGGTGCTGGGCGAATCCCCGAAGGAGAGGACACCGAGCGTGGGCGCGGGGATGGCGACGGAGCCGTCATCCTTCTTCTCCCACAGTGATGTGATGCCGTTGTCGATGAGTTTTTGCTGGTTCGCCGAGACGCGGAAGCGCTCGCCGAACGCCCCGTTCAGGGATTCCATGACGTGCTGCGCCACGGGGACGCCGACCATCGCCAGGAGGTGGAACGGCGTCATCGGCAGGCCCATGGGCCGCAGCGCGCTGTCCGCGATGTCCGCCGGCGTGCCGTCGTCGAAGGCGTTGGACACCTCGCCCATCAAACGCAGCAGGATGCGGTTCACCACGAAGGCGGGGGCGTCCTTGACGAGCACCCCCGTCTTCTTCAGCTCCTTGGCCAGCGCGAAGGCGGTGGCGAGGACGGCGTCGTCCGTCTTGGGCGCCCGGACGATCTCGATCAGCGGCATCACGGCGACCGGGTTGAAGAAGTGGAAGCCGACGACCCGTTCGGGATGCGCCAGGTCCGCTGCCATCTCCGTCACGGAAAGCGAGGAGGTGTTGGTCGCGAGGATGCACTCGGGCGAAACCACGGCTTCGACCTCCGCGAACACCTGCTTTTTGACCGAGAGTTCCTCGAAGACCGCCTCGATCACCAGGTCCGCATCCGCGAACGCGGACTTCTCCACGGACCCGGTGACGAGGGCCTTGGTGCGGTTGGCGGCGTCGGGGGAGACGCGCTTCTTCGCCAGCAGCTTGTCCACCTCGCCGTGGATGTACGCCAGCCCGCGGTCCACGCGTGCCTGGTCGATGTCCGTGATGACCACGGGCACCTTGAGCGCCTTGGCGAACAACAGGGCGAACTGCCCCGCCATCAGGCCCGCGCCGACGACGCCGATCTTGCCCACCGGCCGCGCCAGTTTGCGGTCCGGCGCGCCGGCGGGCCGCTTCGAACGCTTCTGGACCAGGTCCAGGAACGCGTAGACGGTGTCGTGGAACTGCGGAGTCTGCATGAGGTCCGCCAATGCCCGGCATTCTAGCTCGGCGGACTCGCGGTGGGTGATCGTCTTGCCGGCCTCGAAGACCTCGAGTACCTTCGCCGGTGCCGGAGCCGCGTTGGAGGTCTTCGCGTCCACGAACGCCCGCGCCTTGGCGGCGGCGGCGTCCCACCGTGCGGCGACTGCGGGATCCGACGCCGGATCCGCGGCGTTGGCCCGCGCGACGTCGGTGCTTCCGTCGAGCACGGAAGCGGTCCAGGCGACGGAGCGCTCCACGAAGTCGGCCGGTTCGAACAGGGCATCGGCGATGCCGAGTTTGAACGCGGCGGGACCGTTGAGGGAGCGGTTGTTGTTCAGCGGGTTCTCGATCATGACGGTCAGGGCCGCCTCGGGACCGATCAGGCGGGGGAGCCGGTAGACGCCGCCCCATCCGGGGACGAGGCCGATGAACGCCTCGGGCAACCCGATGCCGTTGGCTCCGGTGGACACCGTCCGGTAGTTCGCGGCCAGCGCGATCTCGAGCCCGCCGCCGAGCGCCACGCCGTTGATGAACGCGAAGGTGGGCACGCCCAGGTCGGCGAGGAGGTCGTAGGCGGCGTGGCCGAGTTCGGCCATCAGGCGGCCATGTGCGGGATCCTTCAGGCTCTTGACGGCGGAGAGGTCGGCGCCGGCCACGAGGAAGTACGGCTTGCCGGTGATGGCCAGGGCATCGATCTCCCCGGCCGCGGCGCGGACCTTCTGGGCCTCCAGCGTTTGGCCGAACTCCACGAGCGTCCGCGGTCCGAGGGTGGTGGGCTTGGAGTGGTCCAGGCCGTTGTCGAGGGTGACGAGGGCCAGTGTGCGGCCGCCCGGGAGCGCGACGTCGGCGACGAGGGAGTGGGTGACGACCTCGTCCGGCACCAGTGCGGTGAGCGGCTCGAAGCGCCCGAAGTTTTCCTGCGCCATGGCTAGGCGTCCTTTCCGTAGTCTGCGTGGTGGGGGTTCTCCCAGATGACGGTGCCGCCCATGCCGAGGCCGATGCACATGGTGGTGAGCCCGAAGCGGACGGAAGGGTCCTGCTCGAACTGCCGCGCCAGCTGCGTCATCAGCCGCACGCCCGAGGACGCCAGAGGGTGCCCGACGGCGATCGCCCCGCCATAGCGGTTGACGCGGGGATCGTCGTCGGCGATGCCGAAGTGGTCCAGGAAGGACAGCACCTGCACGGCGAACGCCTCGTTGATCTCGAACAGTCCGATGTCGTCGATGCCGAGCCCGGCCTGGGCCAGTGCCTTCTGAGTGGAAGGGACGGGACCGATGCCCATCACCTGCGGTTCGACGCCGGCGAACGCGTACGCGACCAACCGCATCCTGACGGGCAGGCCCAGCTCCTCGGCGGCGTCGGCGGACGCCAGCAGCGCCGCCGTCGCGCCGTCGTTGAGGCCCGCCGCGTTGCCGGCAGTCACCCGGCCGTGCGCGCGGAACGGTGTTCGGAGGCCGGAGAGGTCCGCCTCGGTGGTTCCGGGGCGCGGGGGCTCGTCCGTGCTGTGGACCCGCCAGCCTTCGCCGGGGCGCCGGGCGGCCACGGGGACGAGGTCCGGCTGGATGCTCCCGGCGTCGTACGCGGCGGCCAGCTTGGCCTGGCTGGCCACCGCGTAGCGGTCGGTGCGTTCGCGCGTGATTGCGGGGAAGCGATCGTGGAGGTTCTCGGCCGTGTTGCCCATGTTCAGGGCGGCGGGGTCGACGAGGCGCTCGGAGAGGAAACGCGGGTTCGGATCGGCGCCCTCGCCCATCGGGTGGTTGCCCATGTGCTCCACGCCGCCGGCGACGGCGACGTCGTAGGCGCCGAAGGCAATCGAACCGGCCATGGCGGTCACCGCCGTCATTGCGCCGGCGCACATGCGGTCGATCGCGTAGCCGGGGACGCTCTGCGGAAGGCCCGCGAGGAGCGCCGCGGTCCGGCCAATTGTCAGGCCCTGGTCGCCTGTCTGGGTCGTGGCGGCGATGGCGACCTCGTCGATGCGCTCGGCGGGCAGGGACGGGTTGCGCCGCATCAAGTCGCGGATGCACTTGACGACCAGGTCGTCGGCGCGCGTTCCATGGTAGATGCCCTTCTCTCCGGCCCTGCCGTACGGTGTCCGGACGCCGTCGACGAAGACGACGTCGCGGACCTGGCGCGAACGGTTGAGCGGACGGGTTGGGGTGGGGTTCACCGGGTGCTCCTTCGGCGGGTGGGTGTGATCCACCCCATACGTTACTGTGCAGTAACTTCCTGTGCAACCAAGCTCGCCAACCAGCTACGGCAACGGGTCGGGGTCCAGGAACGCGACCGTCAGGATCGGCGCGGTGATCTCGATCTGCCACGGCCGGGCGCCGAGGTCCGACAGTGCCGCGGCGATGGATTCGGGTTCGACCGGCGACGGCGGCCGCCAGCACAGGCGACGCAGGTAGTCCGGAGTCAGCAGGTTCTCCACCGGCATGTCGAGGGACTCGGCGGCCCGGGCGACCCGGGGCTTGGCCGTGTTCAGGCGTTGGGCCGCCGCCGGATCCTTGTCCGCCCAGGTGCGCGGCGGGGGCGGCGAGTTCGACTGCAGGTGCAGCGGCGGAAGCTGGTCCTCGGCACGGGCCTGCTGGAGGCAACGCAACCAACGCGGTGCCTCCTTGCCGGCGGCACGCCCGTGGAAGCCCGGGGTCTTCAGTAGCTGCGGGACGGTGGTGGGCATGGCCTTGGCCGCGGCGATGAGGGCGGCATCGGGAATGAGGCGCCCGGGGGCGACGTCCCGGTTTTCGGCCAGCGACTCGCGCTCCTGCCAGAGCTCCCGCACCGCCGCCAACTGGCGGCGGTCGCGCAGCTGGTGGAGTCCGGACGTTCGGCGCCACGGATCCACGCGCGGGGCGGCCGGTGCCGCGGAGCGGATGGCCTCGAATTCCTCGTGGGCGATCGCGAGCTTCCCCCCGTCCTCGAGGAGCCGGATCAGCTCGACCCGCAGCTCGGTGAGGACCTCGACGTCCAGCGCCGCGTAGCGCAGCCACGGTTCGGGGAGCGGGCGGGTGGACCAGTCGGCCGCCGAGTGCTCCTTGGCCAGCGACAGGCCGAGGAGCGCTTCGACGACGGCGCCGAGCCCCACGCGCGGCAGGCCCGCCAGCCGTGCGGCCAGTTCGGTGTCGAACAGCGAGTCGGGGCGCATCCCGACCGCCTCCAGGCACGGCAGGTCCTGGGTGGAGGCGTGGAGGATCCATTCGACGCCGGAGAGCGCCTCGTTGATGACGCCGAGGTCCTCGAACGGCTCGGGGTCGATCAGCCAGGTTCCTGCGCCTTCGCGGCGGATCTGCACGAGGAAGGCGCGTTGGCCGTAGCGGAAGCCGGAGGCGCGCTCCGCGTCCACCGCGGCGGGCCCCGTTCCGGCCGCAATGGCCGCCGCCGCACGGGCCAGGCCGGAGGGCGTGTTGATCACCAGCGGCACGCCGTCCCGCGGTTCCGTGAGCGGAACCGCCGTTGGCTCCGTTGGCTCGTCGATGGCGTCTTCGGCTGGGCTGGTGTCGGTGTTCGCGCTCGTCATGGTGCCTATGAGTCTAGTCGGCTCACGAGCGGCGGCGTCGGGGCAGCGCCGTCACGCCGGGCGGAAGCGGCGGGAGCCCGGCGAACGTGCACACCATGTCCATCCACGCCTCGAGGTGGGCGGTGACGTCCGGCGCGGACGGCGTCCACGACGCGCGCAGTTCGATGTCGATGGTCTCGGGGCGTTCTCCGAGACTGCCGAAGCTCTCGGACAGCACGCGAGTCGCGGTCCCGCCGGCCTGGGTGTGGCCGGCCGCGTGGTCGTCCAGGGCCTCGACCAGCCAGGTCCACGCGACGGACCCGAGCATGGCGTCGTTGCCCATGTCCGCGTCCAGCTGGGCGCGGATGTAGGTGACGATCCTGAAGTTCCCCTGCCATACCGCGGAGCCGGCCGGGTCGTGGAGGAGGATGAAGCGCCCGGTCGCCAACTCGTCGTCGTTCTCGCCCGCGGCGGAATCGGCCAGGGCCGCGGCCGCCGGGCCGTGCGGGGGCCGGGCGAACGCCGCGGCCGGATCGAACACCTCGGCCGAGAGCGCCACGGCGAACGGCGCGAGCCGCGACGGTGCGGGTATCTCCTCTAGCCGGACCTCGGATCTGCCCTGCGCCCGCCGAAGCGAGGAGAGGGCGTTCATGAAGTCCGGCGGAACCGTTGAAAGGTCGCCAAGTGCGGTCACGTTCCCGAGTCTAGGACGCGGGCGGCGGCCCCGTCCCGCGGCACGCCGGGGCAACGCTTCAGGCCGCGGACATTTCCCGTCGGATGGCGTCGACGAACGCGTCCACGTCCTCCTCGGTCGTGTCGAACGAGCACATCCAGCGCACCTCGGAGTTGGACGCGTCCCAATCGTAGAACCGGAACGTCTCGCGCACCCGGTCCGCGACGGCACGCGGCAGCTTCGCGAACACCGCGTTGGACTGCACGGGCTGGGTGACATCGACGCCGTCGATGTCCCGGACGGCCGCGTGCAGGCGGGCGGCCATGGCGTTGGCGTGCGACGCGGACCGCAGCCACAGGTCTCCGCCGTAGAGGGCGACGAACTGCGCGGAGAGGAAGCGCATCTTCGAGGACAGCTGCATGTTCATCTTCCGGAGGTACGTCAGGCCGGTGGATGCCTCGGGGTCGAGCACCACCACGGCCTCGCCGAACATCAGCCCGTTTTTGGTCCCTCCGAAGCTGAGGATGTCGACGCCGGCGTCGGACGTGAACGCGCCGAGCGGCTCGCCGAGCGCGGCCGCGGCGTTGGACAGCCGGGCACCGTCGACGTGGAGCCGCATGCCCAGCGAGTGGGCGTGGTCTGCGATGGCGCGGATCTCGGCGGCCGAGTAGACCGTGCCCAGCTCCGTGGACTGCGTGATGGACACGGCCAGCGGCTGGGCGCGGTGCTCGTCGCCCCACCCCCAGGCCTCGCGGTCGATGAGCTCGGGCGTCAGTTTTCCGTCGTCGGTCGGGACGGACAGGAGCTTCATGCCCCCGACCCGCTCCGGCGCGCCGTTCTCGTCGACGTTGATGTGCGCCGTCTGGGCGCACACCACCGCTCCCCAGCGCGGCAGCAGCGATTGCAGGGCGGTGACGTTCGCGCCCGTGCCGTTGAAGACAGGAAACGCTTCGGCGGATGCCCCGAAGTGGGTGCGCACCACGTCCTGCAGGCGCGCGGTGTATTCGTCCTCGCCATAGGAGATCTGGTGGCCGCCGTTGGCGTTGGCGAGGGCCTGGAGGATTTCCGGGTGGACGCCGGAGTAGTTGTCCGAGGCGAAGCCGCGGGTGGTGATGTCGTGCAGGGAGGTGCTCACGTTAATCCTTGGTTCGGGGTCGGGCGGTGGGGACTAGTTCTCGGCGTGGGGAACCGTGGGGGATTCCTCCGGGACCAGGTAGAGCCGGGCCCCGTTGACCAGCGCCGCGTCGGCCTCGAACAGGCCCACGACGGCGGTGCCGAAGTCGGCGACGTCCGTGAAGCCGTCGAAGGTCTTGTCCGGCTCCGCTCGGCGCGCGGCCTCGTCCACGAAGGCCTTGATGACGAAGGCCGCCGCGGCGGAGTGCTGCGGGACGGGCTCGGCGCTCTTGCCCGCCTGCGCCGCATTGAAACCGGCGGCCACGGCGCGCGTCCACGCCTCCGCCGCTGCCTTGGCCGTCGCGTAGTTGGCCCCGGAGGCGGTCGGTCGGTCCACGGCCGTGGCGGAAACGATCGCTAGGCGCCCGCGGGGCGAGTGCGCAAGGTCGTCGTAGAAGGCTCGCGAGGTGTTGCGCAGGGTGGTCAGGACGTTCCGGTGCAGGAAGTCCCAATCGCCGTCGGACTGCCCTGCGATGCCCTTGCCGCCGCGCCAGCCACCGACCAGGTGCACCAGCCCGTCGATCCTGCCGTGCGTGGCGTGGACGTCCGCGGCAAGCCGCGAGACCGCCGGCGGGTCGGCGAGGTCGCAGACCAGGCGTCCGGCGGTGAACGGCAGTCGCCCATCCAGGCGCCCGGCATCGGTGCCGACCGCCAGGACCGTCGCTCCGGCGTCGTGCAGGGCATGGGCGGCCGCGACTCCGGCGGCACTGGTGGCACCGGCCACCAGGACCGTCGTGCCGCGCAGTCGGGAGGTTCCAGGCGCTTCCGTCATGCCGCCGAGTCTAGTTCGTGGGGAGCGGCGGTGCCCGTGATTCCCACGGTGGATTCGATGACCGGCTGCATTTTCCGGGACAGGGCCTCGTAGAACATGGACAGGGGGAATTCGTCGTCCATGACCTGGTTGGTCATCTCGCGCAGCGGTTCGGTCAACGGAAGGGCCGCTTTGCCAAGCGCCCAGACGGAGGCCGGGTGCGGCTCCACCGTCCCGGAGACGAGTTCGTAGGCGGCGATCCAGTGCGCCAGCTTGGGACGGTCGATGGAGCGCCAGTAGAGCCGGTCGATGGCCTCGCCGAGGGCGCTCACGACGTCGGGGACGTGGGCCCAGTCGATCGTGAGCCTGGTGTCGGTCCAGTGCAGGACGTGGTGCTGGTGCATCCACGCGAACAGCAGCTGACCGCCAAGCCCGTCGTAGTTGCGCACGCGCGTGCCGGTGATGGCGAAGCGGAAGATGCGGTCGAAGATGATGGCGTACTGCACCAGTTTGGCGTGTCGGCGGGCGTCGTCCCCGGCCGTCTCGTCCGCCTCGATGCGCACGGACTCACGGAACGCCGTCAGGTCGCAGCGCAGCTCCTCGAGTGTGTAGAGGAAGAACGGCATCCGCTGCTTGATCATGAAAGGGTCGAAGGGCAGGTCACCGCGCATGTGGGTGCGGTCGTGGATGAGATCCCACATGATGAAGGTTTCCTCGGCCAGGGTCTGGTCCGTCAGGAGCTCGGCGGCGTCCCGTGGCAGGTCGAGGCGGGTAATGGACGCGGCCGCGTCGACGACGCGACGGTAGCGGGCGGCCTCGCGGTCCTGGAAGATGGCGCCCCAAGTGAACGCCGGTGTCTCGCGCAGGGACACGGATTCCGGGAAGAGGACCGCGGAATTGGTGTCGTAGCCCGGGGTGAAGTCGAGGAAACGCAGTGGGACGAACAGCTTGTTCGAGTAGGCGCCTGCCTCCAGCTCCGCGATGAAGTCGGGCCAGATGACCTGCACCAGAACGGCCTCCACGTAGCGGTTCGACGATCCGTTCTGGGTGTACATGGGGAAAACGACGAGGTGGCGCAGTCCGTCGACGCGGTGCAGCTGGGGGCGGAACGCCACCAGCGAGTCGAGGAAGTCCGGCACGCCGAAACCGCCGTCGGACCATTTCCGGAAGTCGCGGGCCAGCAGGTCCAGGTATTCGGCGTCGTGGGGGAAGGCCGGGGCTAGGTCCCCGATGGCGGCGACAATCGCGTCGGCCAGACCCGCAGCGAGAGCGAGGTCCGCGGGATCGGCCAGGGAGCCGTCCTTTGCCTGGACCGTTTGGAAGCGGGTGGCCGCGGACTTGAGCGCCAGCCAGCTGGGGTGGGAGACCAGGGCGGCGGAATCCGTGGCCGCTGCGGCGATGGCGGTCTGGGTCATGACGGTGCACCTTCTTTCCGGGGATGCCGTTCGGGGAACGGCGGCTACTGGGTTATGGCCCCAGCGTAGCTTTTGGAAAGAATCGCTGATTGAAAATCAGGCTAAGCGTAAGTAAATTGATTGCTTGCGCTCGCGGTGTCCGGACCCAGCCCCAGCAGGGGCGGGGAACGGGCGCGGTGCCGTTATTCCGCGCCGGCCGCCCGGAGAGTCAGCGACACGGAATTGATGCAGTAGCGCTGGTCCGTGGGGTTGCCGTAGCCCTCGCCCTCGAAGACGTGGCCGAGGTGGGAATCGCAGTTCGCGCACCGGACCTCGATGCGCTCCATGCCCAACTCGGTGTCCCGCAGGTAGCGGACCCGTTCCTCCGCCAGTGGCGCCCAGAAGGACGGCCAACCGCAATGCGCATCGAATTTCCGCTCGCTCTCGAAAAGCTCGGATCCGCACGCCCGGCAGGCATAGACGCCCTCGTCGCGGCTGTCCCAATACCGCCCCGTGAACGGACGCTCGGTCCCGGCCTGGCGCAGGACGCGGTACTCCTCCGCGGAGAGTTCCTTGCGCCACTCCTCATCTGGCTTGGAGACGGGGAAGGGACTCTGGGTGCTTTCGTCGTTGTTGCTCACGTGGTGGACAACGAACGAGGCGCCCGCTCCATTCCCGGCGGGTCCGCCCGCGCGGCCCCCGCTCGGAGGGGCGGTTGGCCGTGCGGGCGCGATGTTGCGATGATGGGCCCATGCGCATCGACACGGCATCCCACCTTTCCCACGGCGGAGCACGGGCGCCCATGCTCCGCTGGGGACTCCTCGGCGCCGGAGTCGGCCTCGGGGCAGGGTCACTCCTGGCCGGAAGCGTGTCCGCGCTCGCCGGATACTTCGCCCGCCAGGTCGTCACCCCCTCGCGGGCACACGCGGAGGACGTGGCCATCCTGGCCGTGGTCCAGACGCCGTCGGGGCTCGAGGTCATTCTTCCGGCGACCGCTCAGACCACGGTCGCCGGAACCTATTCGCTCTTCTTCGACGGCGGACGGGGACATGCGCGCATCGGCGGCATCACCTCGTTCACGCCGGCCGAGGGCACCATCGCACGACGCGTCGAACACGTCTATTCGGGCAATCTGGCCACGGCGGTCCGCGGCCGTTGGTCCGGCGTCGTCTATTCGGCGCCCTCGGACGTTGGATTCGAGGCGACCGACGTCGATGTCGCGGTCGAAGCGGGGTCCGCACCCGCGTGGCTGGTTCCGGGCACGCACCGCGCCGGCACCTGGGCCGTGATGGTCCACGGCCGGGGCGCGGACCGGACCGAGGCGCTACGGGCCATCCCCGCTGTCGTCGGGCAGGGCCTGACGGCCATGCTCGTTTCCTACCGGAACGACGGCCTGGCCCCGGCCGCCACGGACAAGCGCTATGGGCTCGGCACCACGGAATGGCGCGATGTGGAAGCGGCCATCGACTATGCACTCGCCCACGGCGCGCGCGACATCGTGCTGTTCGGCTGGTCCATGGGTGGCGCCATCGCCCTTCAAGTGGCCGACAAGTCCCGCCATCGGCGGCGCATCCAGGCGCTGGTCCTCGACGGCCCGGTCGTGGACTGGATCGACGTCCTGGGCCACCACGCGCGCGTGAACCGGATCCCGGCGTCCGTCGGCCGCCTGGGCCAATGGATGTTGTCCAACGGCGCGGGACGCCGGATCACCGGACTGGCCGCGCCGGTCAACCTCAAGGATCTCAACTGGGTGTCCAGGGCGGACCACCTGCGCGTCCCCACGCTGATCCTGCACAGCGAGGACGACGACTTCGTGCCCGTTGGACCCTCCGCTGAAATCGCGGAGCTCAACCCGGCCATGGTCACGTTCGTCCGCTTCACTCAGGCGCGCCACACCCACGAGTGGAACGTCGATCCCGACCGCTGGGAGTTGACGGTTGCCCACTGGCTCAGTGGCGTGATGGACGCGCCGCATCCGGGCGGCGCCCCACTACCGCCTTCGGCTGAGCGCCCCGAGCGGTAACGCCGGGGAATCCTCAGCGGGAGGCGATCGGCGCCGTGGACCCCGACGAGAGGGCCAGCAGGGTGGCGGGCGATAGCTCGATTTCCAGCCCCCGGCGCCCTCCGGAGACGAACACCGTGGCGTGCGTCAGCACGGATTCGTCGACGACGGTCGGACTGGCGTGCCGCTGCCCGAGCGGGGAGATGCCGCCGCGGACATAGCCGGTGCGTCGCTCCGCGACGGCGGGTTCGGCCATCTCCACCTTCTTGACGCCGAGTGCTGCGGCCAGTGCCTTGAGGTCCAGTGTCCCGTCGACCGGCACGACGCCGACGGCCAGCGCCGATGCACCCGTGACGACGAGGAGGGTCTTGAAGACCCGGGCCGGGGACACCCCGAGCGCAGCCGCGGCCTCGGGGCCGAAGGCGGCGTCGCCGGAAGCGGAATAGTGGCGCAGGGCGTACCGGGCGCAGGCCGCGTCCAGCGCCGAGATGGCGGGCGTGCCGCCATGGTGTCCTGCCGGAGCGTGTCTTTTGGCCACGTCGGACAACCGCCCCTCGGCGTCTTAGAGGACGGGGCCCACGGCCTCGCGGACCTGCCGTTTGATCCGGCCCAGCATTGCCGTCATGCCGCGCATCCGCAAAGGGGTGATGGCCCGCGTCAGGCCCAGCTGGTTGGGCATGTCGTCGGGCACCGCGAGGACGTCGGCGGCCGGCAGGCCGTCCAGCCCCTTGTGCAGGACGCCGGCGAACCCGCGCGTGGTTGGAGCCTCGCGCGGGGCAGAGAAGAAGAGGCTCACCGGTCGGTCGGGACCGTCTCCCACCTCCAGGGTCAGGAAGATGGGGGACTGGCACTCCACCACCTGTTCGAGCAGCTCGGGGTGGTCCGACAGCCGCGCGGGCAACTCGGGGAGATTGTCCGAGAATTCGAGCAGGAGCTCGAGTCGTTCGGGCTCGGCCAGGGCGGAGAAATCGTCGACGATCTCCGCGAGGGCCGCGGGCAGGGCGCTATCCATGCTGGGACACCCGGGCCGCGGGCGCGCTGCCGGCGTCGGCTCCCTTGACGATGGGGACACGCACGGCGTTGCCCCATTCGGTCCAAGAGCCGTCGTAGTTGCGCACCGTCTCGAAGCCCAGCAGGTACTTGAGCACAAACCACGTGTGGCTCGAGCGCTCGCCGATCCGGCAGTAGGCCACCACGTTGTCCCCGGGCTTCAGGCCAGCCTCGTCCAGATAGATCTCCTCCAGCTCCGCGCGGGTCCGGAACGATCCGTCTTCGGCAGCGGCGCGCGCCCACGGCACGGAGGCCGCCGACGGGATGTGCCCGCCGCGCAGCGCACCCTCCTCGGGGTAGGCGGGCATGTGGGTCCGCTCACCGGTGTATTCGTCGGGGGAACGGACATCGATCATGGGGTTGCCGAAGTGCTCGAGGACATCCGGCAGGAACGCGCGGATCGGCGCGTCGTTGCGTTCGGCCACAGGGTAGTCGATGCGGGAGGGGGCGGGCTTCTCACGGGTCAGCTCCCGACCCTCGGAGATCCACTTGTCGCGTCCTCCGTCCAGCAGCCGCACATCCTCGTGGCCGAACAGCGTGAAGACCCAGAGTGCGTACGCCGCCCACCAGTTGCTCTTGTCGCCGTAGATGACGACCGTCGTGTCCCGGGTGATGCCGCGCGAGCCCAGAAGTTCCGCGAACTGCTCGCCCTGCACGAAGTCGCGCGTCACCTCGTCGTTCAGGTCGGTGTGCCAGTCGATCTTCAGGGCACCGGGGATATGGCCCGTCGCATAGAGCAGGACGTCCTCGTCCGACTCGAGCACCACGAGCGATTCGTCGCCGAGGTGCGCGGCCAGCCATTCCGTGGAGACCAGGCGCTCGGGGTGTGCGTAGTCGGAGAACTTGGGGTTGCTGTCTACTGCGATTGGCATGTCCATCCTCTGTTCGTTCGGGAAGTCGTCCTGCCGTTCAGCCTATCGGGATGGCCCGGTGCCGGACCGGCATCGGAGCCATCGGGTGCCACATTTCGCCGATGGCTTGATGCGTTACGTCGGGACGGCTCGAAGCGGGGCGTAAAATCGCTGTGGCGCTCCGAGTGCGCCGCAACCGACACCTAAGGAACCAACGCACCCCGTGGCCCCGATCCAGCACCTGACCCACCGGACCCCCCAAGTGACGCCTGACCAACTGTTGTCCGGCTTCCACCCGTCCCACCGTTTCGGAGAGGTCTCCTTCGACAGCTACCGCCCGGATCCGGCCCAGCCCTCGCAGGCAGGGGCGGTACAGCGCCTCCGGGAATTCTCGGAGGGCGTGGGCGCCGGTTCGGGCGGACTCCTCGGACGGTTGTTCGGCGGCAAGAAGAAGAACACCAAGTCCGGGATCTACCTCGACGGTGGTTTCGGCGTCGGCAAGACGCACCTTCTCGCGTCGCTGTGGCACGCGGTTCCCGGGCCGAAGGCCTTCGGGACATTCGTGGAGTACACCAACCTCGTGGGCGCCCTGTCCTTCCGGAAGACCGTAGAGGTTCTCAGCGGCTACAAGTTGGTCTGCATCGACGAGTTCGAACTGGACGACCCCGGCGACACCGTCCTGATGTCGCGGCTGATGCGTGAACTCTCCGACGCCGGCGTTCGGCTGGCGGCGACGTCGAACACCCTTCCCGGTTCGCTGGGTGACGGTCGGTTCGCCGCGGTCGACTTCCAACGCGAGATCCAAGTGCTGGCGGACCAGTTCGATGTGGTGCGCATCGACGGCGAAGACTACCGGCACCGCGGCCTGCCCGACGCGCCGGAGCCGATCGCCGACGACCGCCTGCGCGAGCACGCCGCGGAGCGGTACGGCGGCAGGGTCATGGCGGTCGACTCGTTTCCGGAGCTGGTCCAACACCTTTCCAGCGTCCACCCGAGCCGGTACCGGCAACTGCTCGAGGGCATTGACGTGTTGGTGCTGCACAACGTGCACACCATCACCGAACAGGCCCTGGCCCTGCGGTTCGTCGTGCTGGCCGACCGGCTCTACGACAAGGACGTTCCGATCGTCGCGAGCGGCGCGCCCTTCAGCCAGCTGTTCACGGACGAAATGCTGGCCGGCGGCTACATGAAGAAGTACTTCCGCGCAGTCTCCAGGCTGACGGCCTTGGCGCGCGAGGGACAGCAGGGCGAACAGCTGGTGTAGCGGTCCCGCAGGGGCGCTGGATCCGCCAGCGCCATGGACGCGGCATTTCCGAGCGTCCCAAGGAGCGCCAGACCGGCGGCCGCGGCCAGCGCGGCAACGGCCGCGGAGACCGTCCCCAGCAGCAGGTAGACGACGCCGGAGGAGACCGCCGCTACCCACCGGCGGCCGCGGTCGGCGCCGGCTTCCTCGCCCGCGGCGAGTGCGGCGGATATGGCTGCGAGATTGACGGCGTGACCGCCGAACACCGAAGCCGCAATCGTTCCCGCCCCCGTTGCGAGCATGGACGCCGACCACGGGGCGCGGTAGCCGAAGCCTGCCAGCACCGTCATGCCGGGGACGTTTTGCGAGGCCATGGTGACGATGAACAGCGGCAGCGCGATCCCGGCCATCGCCTGCAGCGTGAACACCGGCGCAGTGAACTCGAAGCGCGGCAACGCGCTTGCGGGGAGCCCGACGCCGGACGCGGCGCTGGAATAGCCGACGACCGCCAACGTGACCAGCATGGCGACGGGAACGGCCCACCGAGGGTGCCACCTCATCGTCACCAGCCACGCCAGGACGGCCGGCGCGGCCTGCCAAGGCACGGTCGCCGGAGCGGCGAATGGTGCCAGACAGAGCTCGAAGAGCACTCCGCCGAGGATGGCCTGGGCCAGCGGGACCGGAACGGCCGCCACGAGACGTCCCAGGGCTGGAACCGCCCCCTTGACTGCGATCAGCAAGCCACACACGAGGAATGCTCCGACGGCTTCGTTCCATCCGAGGGAGAGTCCGCCCGCGGTCGCGAGCAGTGCGGCTCCCGGTGTCGACCACGCCATGGTGAGGGGGAAGCCTTGTTGACCAGGCCAAGGCGATCCTGCAGACGGCCAAGGCGACGAGCAGCGCCAACAGGCCGGACGCGGCCTGATCGTCTGTTGCGCCGACTGCCCGCAGCCCCGCAAGCACGACGGCGAACGACGACGCGAAGCCGACGAGCGCCGTCACGAAGCCGGCAACGATGGGCTGGCCATCGCGCAGGGCCATTTCTCGAAGTCTGCGCATGCTCGGTGGGGACTCCTTCCGGTCGGCGTACGACCGGACGGTCCGCACAGGAACCCGTGCTTCCACGGGCCCAGCTTAACGCGAGTGGGTGCCGGTCCCGCCTCACGGCGGTACCGACACCCACTTTGCCGCACTCTGGGCGGGCTGGCGTCCGTGGACGCCCGAGATGTCTAGGCGGGGGGATTGCCCCTGAGCGTTTCCGCTCTTCGGCCGGCCGGTTCGCCGGCCCCGCCCCTGAGTTTCTCGGCCTTGCCCTTGAGCTCGTCATATGCGGTCAAGTGGCACCTCCCTTCACTCGGGGAGCCAGAAGTGCTCCCGCCTGCAACCATCTTATTCGGTGTGAGCCTGGCCACAAGAGCCCAAGGGGCGCAGGCGCAAAAAAGCCCCGACCGTGGGCCGGGGCTTTTTTGTGTCATGCAGAATCGGAGCGGACAACGGGATTCGAACCCGCGACCTCCACCTTGGCAAGGTGGCGCTCTAGCCAGCTGAGCTATGTCCGCCTGCGTGCCGGGACATTTTGGGTCTCAACACAAAAGAATCTCCGCCGGGGCGGAGATTCCTCGTGGGCGATACTGGGATCGAACCAGTGACCTCTTCCGTGTCAGGGAAGCGCGCTACCGCTGCGCCAATCGCCCTTGTCAGGGTGCAATCCTACTGTATGCGAGGTGGGGACGGGATTCGAACCCGCGTGGACGGCTTTGCAGGCCGCTGCCTAGCCACTCGGCCACCCCACCATATCCTGGAACGGTGACCCGAACCCGGTTGCCGACAAGTCGACCTCTACAGAGTAATGCGAGCGGACAACGGGATTCGAACCCGCGACCTCCACCTTGGCAAGGTGGCGCTCTAGCCAGCTGAGCTATGTCCGCATGATGAAAAATCTGCCCGAAACCGGCTTGTTTCCTTGCCCGTTCCCGTGCTTTCCAACGAGTAAAAACTCTATACGACGTTTCGCCGTTCCTCCAAATCGACGGATTCCGGAGCGTGTCGGCGTTGGTTTCGATCGGGTTCACGCGTCCCCCTTGGGCGGATCCAAACCGTCGGCGGGGCGTGCCAGAATCGATGTCATGACGTCACCGGCTCTCGCCCACCAGACCTCCTTCGGCCGCATGTACTCCCGCCGCACCGGCGGCCTCCCGGAGGTGCCCTCGATCACCACGGTCATCGGGCAGGCGGCCTCCGGCATGGACGGCTGGATCGGACACATGGCCGCCACCGCGGTCGTGCAGGACGCCCGCCTGGCCGATTCCGTGGGGAGCCCCGCGAAACTACGGACAGTGGCCCGCGACGCCTCCAGCGCGGCCGAGACTTTCCGCGACGCCGCTGCCCGGAGAGGGGATCGCGTGCATGGGTACTGCGAACAGGTGGCGCTGCGCGCCCTCGGCAAGCCGCACGCGGCCGCCGAACACCGGGCGAGTCTGGAGGAGCACGGCGAGGGCGCCTTCGCGGCGCGCTTCGACGATTGGTGGGACGAGTACCGGGTGGTCCCCTTGGCCGCCGAAGTGACCGTGTGGAACCACCAGGTCGGCTATGCCGGCACGCTGGACCTGGTGGCGGAAATCGGAGGACGGCTCTGTCTGGTCGACTACAAGACCAAAGGCACCGGACGGGACGGGCGCGTCAAGCAACTCGACCCCAAGGTGGTGATGCAGCTCGCGGCAGGCTACAAGGCCGAGGAAATGGTGGTCGATGCGGAGACGGGCACCTGGGAACCTTGGAAATACGGGGCGGACCCGATGCTGCTGGGCGTAGCCATCGGGGAAACGGAGGTGGCTTCGATGATGGCGAACCCGGCGGTGCTGCCCGCCTATTGGAAGCGATTTTGGGCCCTCCGGCAGGTGTGGGAGGCCAACATGAAGGTCGAAGACGCGGGAATCGCACTGCGTCCCATCGGCCCCCCGCCGCAGGCCGCTCCCGCGGCCGACGCCGTGGCCGCCCCGCCGGCGGGAGCCGCCGGACAGTAGAATGGCAGGGCACCGCGACCCCACGGGGGCGCGGCGAAGGGATCCAGAGCACATTGCCGGTACGGCCGGCGGGAGGAGTTCACGCCCCATGGCGGTCTTGGGAATTCGAATTGTCGGCGATCCGGTCCTGAGGACGGCGGCCGAGCCCGTGACGGACTTCGGTCCCGAGTTGCGCAGGCTGGTGCGGGACATGGACGAAACCATGGAGAACGTGGAGGGCGCCGGACTCGCGGCGCCGCAGATCGGCGTCGGACTGCGCGTCTTCACCTTCCAGATAGCGGGTCGCCGCGGTCACATCGTCAATCCGGTTCTGGAACTCAGCGAAGATTTCCAGGACGACCATGTCGAGGGCTGCCTGTCCATCCCGGGCCTCGGATACCCCGTCCGGCGCCGACGGTGGACGCGCGCCACCGGCCTCGACGCGGACGGCAACGAGGTGGTCGTCGAGGGCGAAGGCATGCTCGCACGCTGCCTCCAACACGAGACCGACCATCTCGACGGCGTCCTCTACATCGATCGGCTCGCGGGCGAGGACAAGAAGGACGCCCTGCGGCGCATCCGCCGCGCCAACTACAACGACGTCGCCGGCGCCACCGTCGCCTCCCGCGGCAAATCCGTCGGATCCAGCTTCGGGATCAGCCTGTGAGGGTCCTGTTCGCCGGCACGCCGGCGGTTGCGGTCCCGTCGCTGGACCGCCTGCTAAAGGACGGGTTCGACGTCGTCGCGGTCCTCACGCGAGAGGACGCGCCCCAGGGGCGCAAGCGCATCCCCGCACCGTCGCCCGTGGCTGCGCGCGCGGAGGAACTCGGCCTTCCGGTGATTCGAGCCAACCGCATCGACGCCGTCGCCCAGGACGCCATCCGGGCCGCCGCGCCCGATGTGGCGGCGATCGTTGCCTACGGCGGCCTGGTGCCTCCCGCCGCCTTGTCCATCCCGCCGGCCGGATGGATCAACCTCCACTTCTCGCTCCTTCCGGCCTGGCGCGGGGCCGCTCCGGTCCAACACGCGGTCATCAACGGCGACGAGATCACCGGTGCCGTGACTTTCCAGTTGGAGGAGGGCCTGGACACGGGTCCGGTTTTCGGGACCCTGACCGAGACAATCCTCCCCGGCGACACCTCGGGGGCGCTGTTGGAACGCCTGTCCCACAGTGGCGGCGTCCTCTTGGCGCAGACCCTGGCGGGTGTGCGGGACGGGCGGTTGACGGCCGTACCCCAATCGGGAGAAGTCACCCACGCGCCGAAACTGCGCCTGGAGGACGGGCACGTTGACTGGTCGCAACCGGCTCTGGCCATCCGGCGGCGCATCAACGGGACAACACCCGAACCGGGCGCATGGACCGGGTGGAAGGGGCAGCGCTTCAAGCTCGGGCCGGTGCGCCCTGAACCCGGGGAGAAGGACCTCGCGCCCGGCGAGATCCGGGTTCTTCCCGGGAAACAGCCGGTGGTGTTCGTCGGCACTGGATCGCATGCCGTCCGGTTGGGAACCGTACAGCCGGCGGGCAGGAAACCCATGGCCGCCGCCGAATGGGCGCGCGGATTCGAAAGCGCCCCACTGGATGGCGAAACGGCAACGAAGGTGGAATTCGAATGAGCGAACAACCGCGTGGACGCGACCGGCAGGGAGCCGGAGCCGACCGCCAGCGCCGCAACGAGCAGGGGCGCGAGCGAAACCGGGGCGGTGGCGCCGAACGCCGGTTCAGCGACGCGGCGCCGTCGGCGCGCAAGCGTGTGGCGGATCCGGCCCGGCTGACGGCCTTCGAGGTGCTGCGTGCCGTCTCGGCGGAGGATGCCTACGCGAACCTCGTGTTGCCGGCGCGCATCAGGGAACGTGGACTGGACCGCCGGGACGCCGGTTTCGCCACCGAGCTCGCATACGGGGCGCTGCGCGGACAGGGGCTCTACGACGCGGTGCTCGCCCGCTGTGTCGACCGGCCCCTGGACCAATTGGATCCCGCCATCCTCGATGCCCTGCGCATCGGGGCTCATCAGGTGCTGGCCATGCGCGTGCCCACGCACGCGGCCCTCGACGAGACGGTGTCCTTGGCCCGGGCCGTGATCGGAGCGGGACCCTCCGGCCTCGTGAACGCCGTCTTGCGCAAGGTCACCGCCCACGACCTGGAGAATTGGACCGCGATCCTGCTGGAGGGAGTCGAAGACCAGGCGGCCCGCGACGCGTTGGCCCACAGCCATCCCGAGTGGATCGTGCGTGCGTTGCGCCAATCGCTCGTCGCGCACGGCCGCCCGGCGGAGGAGATCACCGAGCTGCTCGAGGCCGACAACCTGGCGCCCGTGGTAAACCTTGTTGCTCTGCCCGGGCTGGGCAACCTCGATGAGGCCTTCGAGAACGGGGCCGAGCCCGGAGAACTGGCACCCGATTCGGCGTACTACGCGGCCGGCGACGTGTCCCGGTTGCGCTCGGTGAAGTCCGGAACCACCCGAGTGCAGGACGCCGGGTCGCAACTCGTGGCGCGCGCCCTGGCGGAACAGCCGATCGAGGGACGCGACACGGATTGGCTGGACCTCTGCGCGGGCCCGGGTGGCAAAGCGTCCCTGCTGGCCGCACTCGCTGCCGAACGCGGGGCCGAGCTCACCGCCAACGAGCCGGCCCCACACCGGGCCGAGCTGGTCCGCCACGCCATGGCCGCCGTGCCCCGGGACGCGTGGGCCGTGGTCGTCGGCGACGGCCGGCGGTACTCCGGGGTTCCCGCCGACGAACGGTTCGACCGGATCATCGTCGACGCTCCGTGCAGCGGCCTCGGCGCCCTGCGCCGGCGACCGGAGTCCCGCTGGAGGAAGACGCCCCGCGACATCGCCGAGCTGACGATCCTCCAGGGTGAGTTGCTCGATGCCGCTCTCGCCGCCGTGCGCCCTGGGGGAGTGGTGGCCTATGCGACGTGTTCGCCGCACCCGGCGGAAACCGTGGCCGTGGTGGAAGACGCACTGCGCCGCCACCCCGACGCGCGACTTCTGGACACCGGGGCCGCGATCGAACGCGTGAGCATCGCGGAGGTCGCGGCCGCGCAGTCCCTGGGCGACGGCACAACGGTGCAGTTGTGGCCGCACGTCCACCGCACCGATGCCATGTTCCTGGCACTGATCACCATCGACGAGCCGGGCGCCGCGCCGGCGGAAACGAAAGGCTGACCGATGAAAGACTGCCGGATCCACCCGAGCATCCTCTCGGCCGACTTCGCCAACCTCGAATCTGAGCTGGCGCGCATCCACACCGCCGACGCGGTCCACGTCGACGTCATGGACAACCACTTCGTGCCCAACCTGACGCTGGGACTGCCGATCGTCAAGCGGCTGGCCGAGGCGAGCCGACTGCCACTCGACGTCCACCTGATGATCGAGGACGCGGACCGTTGGGCACCGGACTACGCAGAGGCGGGCGCGGCCTCCGTGACATTCCATGCCGAGGCCTCGTCGGCGCCGGTGCGATTGGCGCGCGAACTGCGCGGTCTGGGCACGCGGGCCGCCATGGCCCTGCGACCGGCGACGCCGGTGGAACCGTACCTGGACATGCTGCCCGAACTCGACATGTTGCTGCTGATGACGGTCGAACCGGGATTCGGCGGGCAGGCCTTCCTGGAGATCGTGCTGCCGAAGATCCGGCGGGCGCGGGCGGCCATCGACGGCACAGGCCTTCCCATCGCCCTCCAGGTGGACGGGGGGATCACCCGCGAGACGATCCTGCGGGCGGCCGACGCCGGCGCGGACGTCTTCGTCGCCGGATCCAGCGTGTACGGAACCGGAGATCCGGCCGCGGCCGTCGACACATTGCGCAACGTCGTGGCATCGGGCGACGCGGCCGTATGATTTAATCGTCAAACACAACTACACGTGCTCCGGGGTCGGTGTAAGTCCGAACCGGCGGTTATAGTCCGCGACCCAAACCGCTTCGGCGGGATGGTTGAATCGGTGAAATTCCGATACCGACAGTTAAAGTCTGGATGAGAGAAGCACGTACAAAGTAGGTTCGCTGGTTTCGGCGCACCCCTCTCTGGGGACGCCGGCCATCCGCGCCGAACTGTCGTATCCCCCGGAGCCGCCGCGGCTCAACGAGGAGGAACGATGGACCCCCAGCGGTGGCTCACACAATTTTCCATTCCCCAGGCGCACACCGTCGGCCCCCTGGGCGCGCACTGATGGCGGAGCAGGCCGAGACGACAGCGATGGCCGCCGCGCTGGAGGCCGCGAGACGGGGCCCCCGTGGCGCGAACCCGCTGGTGGGAGCCGTGATCCTCGACGCCGACGGACGCGTTCGCGCCACCGGACACCACGCCGGAGCGGGCACGCCCCACGCCGAGGCCGCCGCGCTGGCCGCGCTCGGCACCGTTCCCCGGGACGAAGCGGTACGCCTGACGATGTTCGTCACGCTCGAGCCGTGCAACCACACGGGCCGGACGGGTCCCTGCGCACAGGCCATCGTCGATGCCGGAATCGGCCGCGTCGTGTACGCGACGGCCGACGGCACGGACAGGGCATCGGGCGGGGCCCATCGCCTCCGCGCGGCCGGCGTCGACGTCCGGCAAGGCCCGCTCGGCGCCCCGGCGCGCGAATTGAACCACCGCTGGTTCGCCGCACGCGCGGCCGGCCGGCCCTTCACCACCTTGCATCTCGCGCAAACGCTCGACGGACGCATCGCCGCGGCGGACGGGTCCAGCCAGTGGATCACCGGGGCGGCGGCGCGCGCTCACAGCCACGGCGTCCGGGCCGCCGCCGAGGCCATCATCGCCGGAACCGGGACCGTGCTCGCCGACAATCCGCGCCTCACCGCGCGCAACCCCGACGGCACGCCGGCCGCCAGACAGCCGCTGCGCGTCATCATGGGGAACCGGGACGTGCCTGCGGACGCGGCCGTCTGCGGAGACGGGAACTGGCGACACCTCCGTACCCACGACCCGGCCGCGGCGCTGCGTGACCTCGCGGCCTCCGGAATCGACCACGCCATGGTGGAGGGCGGATCGTCCATCGCCACCGCCTTCCTCTCCGCTGATCTCGTGGACGAACTGTGGCTCTACCAGGCACCGCTTCTGCTCGGCTCCGGCCGCAACGCCGTCGGGGACCTAGGGATCGGTACCCTTTCGTCGGCGCGGCGCCTCCGCCTCGACGCCACGGGGGGACCGTCCCACCAGCTTTTGGGGGACGACGTCGTCCTCCACCTCGAGCCCTTGCCCCACCAGGAGGCGGACTCGCCCGCACATACCGCGCCCGACGGCGCGGAAGGAAGGAACTAGGAATGTTTACCGGAATCATCAGCGGCCTCGGCCGCATCGAGGCCATCCGTCCGGAGGGCGAGGGCGACGCCGTCGTGCTGTCCGTCTCGGCGCCGGGGCACGCGGCCGACCTGGGCCTCGGCGGCTCCCTCGCCATCAACGGCGTCTGTCTCACCGCCACGGCGATCGACGGCGACCGCGTGGACATCGACGTCATGGGCGAAACCCTGCGCCACACCACCACGGGCTCCCTCGCGGTCGGCGACAACGTGAATCTCGAGCGGTGCGTCCCGGCGGGAGGCCGGCTGGACGGACACGTGGTCCAGGGGCACGTCGACGGCGTCGGCACGCTCATAGAACGCGAGGGCCGGGGGAACTGGGACCGGTTGCGTTTCTCGGTGCCGCGGGAGCTGGCGCGGTACGTCGCACGGAAGGGATCGATCGCGATCGACGGCGTCTCGCTCACCGTGACGGAGGTTTCTCCGGCCGGCGAGGCGGATCAATGGTTCGAGGTCGGGGTCATCCCGACCACCCTGCGCGACACGGTCCTCGGATTCCGCCGCGTTGGGGATCCCGTCAACCTGGAGGTGGACGTCATGGCGAAATACATCGAGCGCCTGACCTCGTTCGCGGCGCCGGACAGGGGGAGCCACGCATGAGCATCCTGGACCCGATCGAGACCGCCGTCGCGGCCATCGCGGCGGGACGTGCCGTCGTCGTCGTCGATGACGAGGACCGCGAAAACGAAGGCGACATCATCTTCGCCGCAGAGTTCGCCACGCCGGAACTCATGGGCTGGACCATCCGGCACACCTCCGGCGTCGTCTGCGTCCCGCTGCCCGGCGAACGGGCCGACGCACTGGGCCTGCCTGCGATGGTCGAGGTCAACGAGGACGCCAAAGGCACCGCGTACACCGTCTCGTGCGACGCGGCCGCCGGCATCACCACCGGCATCAGCGGCGCGGACCGCGCGACCACGGTTCGCCTGCTCGGCGACCCCGAGAGCGGGATCGGCGACTTCACCCGGCCGGGCCACATCTTCCCGCTGCGCGCGGTGGACGGGGGCGTGCTGCAGCGGCGCGGCCACACCGAGGCGTCCGTGGACCTCTGCCGCCTGGCAGGGCTGCAGCCGGTCGGAGCCATCGCGGAACTGGTGCACGACGACGGCACCATGATGCGGCTGCCGGCGCTGCGCGAATTCGCCACCACGTGGGACATTCCGCTGATCAGCATCGAGGACCTCGCGAACTACCTTGCCGCCGGCGGCCCGGCGCAGGCCCACACCCCCGAGCCCGCTTCCGTCGTCGGCGGGCCCGCGGTGTCGGTTCCAACCGCGCAGGGTGTCTTCACCGTCCAGGCGTGGACCGTGCGCGGCAGCGGCGACGAACACCTCACCTTCACGGCGCCCGTCGTCGGCGGGGCGCAGGCCCCCGCGGGTCCGGTTGACCCGTCCCAGATACCTGGACCCGCGCCGTTGGTCCGCCTGCACTCGGAATGCCTGACCGGGGACGTGTTCGGGTCCTACCGTTGCGACTGCGGCGAACAGCTGTCCGCCGCCCTGGCCGCGATCGCCGCCGAGGGCGGGACGGTGGTCTACCTACGGGGACACGAGGGGAGGGGGATCGGGCTGGCCAACAAGATCAGGGCGTACGCGCTGCAGGACGGCGGGGCGGACACCGTGGAGGCCAACGAACAACTGGGCCTGCCCGTCGACGCGCGCCGCTACGACGCCGCGGTGGCGATCCTGTTGAGCCTCGGGCACTCGTCCATCCGCTTGATCACCAACAACCCGCTCAAGGAGACCTGGCTGACCGAGTCCGGCATCGACGTCGTCGAAACCATTCCCAGCCATGTGGCCGCCAGGCCGGAAAACACGCGGTACCTGCAAACCAAGCGCGAACGCATGCGGCACAGCATCGCCGCCGGAGCGTTCACGGCGCCCAGTGCCGAATAGCCGGCTTTCGGGCCGGAACCAAACGTCAATCAAACAAAGGGAGAACAAAACATGAGTGGACACGGAGCTCCGGCCGTCGGGGCCGAGGATCTCGCGGCCGCCGGCAAGGCCGGTCTGAAGGCCATCATCATCGCGGCGAGCTGGCACGAGCAGATCATGGACGGCCTCGTCGACGGCGCCCTGCGTGCCGCGGCCGAGGCGGGCATCGACGTGCCGGATGTCGTGCGTGTCCCCGGAACGTTCGAACTGCCCGTCGTGGCCGCACGGCTGGCGCACGGATACAACGCCGTCGTGGCACTGGGCGTGGTCATCCGCGGCGGCACGCCCCATTTCGAATTCGTGTGCCAGGGCGCCACCGCCGGCCTGACAGACGTCTCCGTGCGGACGGGAACGCCCGTGGGGTTCGGCGTACTGACATGCGACAACGAACAGCAGGCGCTGGACCGCGCCGGACTCCCGGGCTCCGTCGAGGACAAGGGCCACGAAGCCATGGCGGCGGCCCTGCAGACGGCCCTGGTGCTCTCCGGCCGGTGATCCGAGGAATTCGTCACATTGGTTGGCCCGGTGCCGGGCGGCACCGGGCCAACCGCTAGGCTTGTGCCGTGAAAACCTTTGACACCCTTTTTGCCGAACTCTCCGAGAAGGCCGTGGCCCGCCCCGCCGGATCGCGCACCACCGCGGAGCTCGACTCGGGTGTGCACGGCATCGGCAAGAAGATCGTCGAGGAGGCCGCCGAGGTATGGATGGCCGCCGAGTACGAATCGGACGAGGAGGCTGCCGAGGAAATCTCGCAGTTGCTTTACCACCTTCAGGTGATGATGCTGGCCAAGGGCCTGACGCTGCGGGACGTTTACAAGCATCTGTAGCCGACGGCCACGGCCGCGGCGAAGAAACGTAGACCAGCCGGCACAGGCACCACCTCCAGACCAGAAACGAGCCGCACCATGTTGCGAGTAGCCGTGCCCAACAAGGGCGCACTTTCGGAGGCCGCGACCTCCATGCTGACCGAATCCGGATACCGCCAGCGCCGCGACAACCGCGAGCTGGTGCTGGTGGACGCGGACAACGACGTCGAGTTCTTCTACCTCCGCCCGCGTGACATCGCCGTCTACGTCGGTCGGGGCATCCTCGACGTCGGCATCACCGGGCGCGACCTGTTCCTCGACGCGGAGGTCAACGGGGACGCCGAGGAACGGCTTCCACTGGGAATCGGAGCCTCGACGTTCCGATTCGCGGGTCCGGTCGGCGACTTCTCCTCGGTCCAGGAGCTGCACGGAAAGCGCATTGCTACCAGCTACGACGGCCTGCTGCGCGGCTATCTCGAGGCGCGCGGAATCGACGCCCAAGTGGTCCGGCTGGACGGCGCGGTCGAATCCTCGGTCCGGCTGGGCGTCGCGGATGCCATCGCCGATGTCGTGGAGACCGGCAGCACGCTGCGCGCGGCCGGGATGGAGACGTTCGGCGAACCGATCCTGAACTCCGAGGCCGTGATGATCGGCCGGACGGGGGAAAACTCCGTCGGCTCCGAGGTTCTGATCCGCCGGTTGCAGGGGGTCCTCGTGGCCCGCCAGTACGCCATGCTCGACTACGACATCCGGCGTGACCTCGTGGATCAGGCCTGCGCCCTCACCCCGGGGCTCGAGTCGCCCACGGTTTCGCCTTTGCAGGACGGGGCTTGGGTCGCCGTCCGTTCGATGGTCCGCAAATCGCAGACCAACAACATCATGGACGAGCTCTACGATCTCGGCGCCCGCGCCATTCTGGTCAGCACCATCCACGCCTGCC
Organism: Arthrobacter arnarulunnguaqae; assembly: GCF_051262515.1. Taxonomy (NCBI): domain Bacteria; kingdom Bacillati; phylum Actinomycetota; class Actinomycetes; order Micrococcales; family Micrococcaceae; genus Arthrobacter; species Arthrobacter arnarulunnguaqae. The sequence continues at coordinate 243,311 of NZ_JBIMER010000001.1, forward strand.
GTATCTAGAGGAGCCGCCGTGAGCGTAGCCATCCGAGTCATTCCCTGCCTGGACGTCGACGCGGGCCGGGTTGTGAAGGGCATCAACTTCGAGGGACTGCGCGACGCCGGGGATCCGGTGGAGCTGGCAAAGCGCTACAACCTCGCCGGGGCGGACGAACTGACGTTCCTGGACGTCACCGCTTCCTCGGGCAACCGCGAGACCACATACGACGTCGTCGGCCAGAGCGCCGAGGAAGTCTTCATCCCGCTGACCGTCGGTGGCGGCGTCCGCAGCGCTGACGACGTCGATCGGTTGCTGCGCGCCGGCGCCGACAAGGCCTCCATCAACACGGCCGCCGTCGCGCGGCCCGAGATCATCAGCGAGATCACCCAGCGGTTCGGTTCACAGGTACTCGTCCTGTCTCTGGACGCTCGCCGCACCGCGGATCCCTCCGTTCCGTCCGGGTTCGAGGTAACCACACACGGAGGCCGCACGGGCACCGGAATCGACGCCATCGGGTGGGCACGAGAGGCCGCCGAGCGGGGCGTGGGGGAGATCTTGCTGAACTCGATCGATGCCGACGGCACGAAGCAGGGCTTCGACCTCGAGATGATCGCGGCGGTCCGCGCCGCGGTCAAGGTGCCGTTAATCGCCTCCGGGGGCGCGGGATCCCCCGAGCACTTTCCGGCGGCCATCGCCGCGGGCGCCGACGCCGTGCTGGCGGCCTCGATTTTCCATTTCGGTCCCGTGGACATGATCGCCCGGGTGAAGGACGCGATCAGGGAGGCTGGTTTCCCTGTTCGCTAACCCGGCGTTCCTCGATGGACTGATGAACGAGGGGTGGCCCGCCCTGGAACGCGGAAAGGTCGACGGATGGCTGCTGCGCTACGCCGCGGGCGTCACGCGCCGCGCCAATTCCGTGCTGGCGCTGGAAACGCCCTCCGACGTCGACGCCGCAGTCGCGGAGGTCGAGCGGCGCAGTGCCGAACGCTGGCTGGACGCGGTGTTCCAGATCACGCCGGCAACGCAGCCGGCGGATCTGGACGCGCGCCTCGGCGAGCGCGGCTACGCGGCCGGCAGCCCCACGCTGGTCCAGGTGATGGAGGGCATCGACCTGCCGAAGTTCGCCGACCTCCCCGTCGACCCGCGCGTGGAACTGACGCACCAACCGGATGAACGTTGGCTGGAGCTCTTCTGGGAACACGAGGGCCCGAGCGCGCCGGCCGACCGAACGATCTCGCGGCAGATCCTGCTCGGCTCGCCCGCCGTCTACGCCGCCCTGACAGCGGACGGCACCGTCGCGGCCATCGCGCGCATGGCGCTGGTCGGATCATACGGGGGCATGTACTGCGTGGGCACTCGGGCCGGATTCCGTCGCCAGGGCCTCTCGAAAGCCGTACTGGAGGCGCTGCTGCGGAACGCGGCCGAACGCGGTCTCGAGGGTGTCTGGCTTCAGGTGCGCGAAAGCAACGTGGGCGCCATCCTGCTGAATGACGCGCTGGGTTTCACCACGGCCTCCAACTACCACTACCGAACGCGGACACTCTAAGGGCGTCCGGGCTGCGCACCGCCTCGTCCGGACGAGTCAGGTTCGCAGATCCGCGCTGGAGAGCAGTGCGACCGCGTCTTCAGCACCCTCGAAGGTCACGAGCGCCTGGCCTCGGCGGCCGTAGGCGTGCATCAAAAGTTCGGCCGGTTCGCCGGTGATGGCCACCGAGGTCGGGGCGCGGCGGACCACATGCCGCCGACCGTCGGGGCGGCGGAGGATGATGCCGACGTCCACCCCGCGGTAGAGCACGGCGGCTCCCCGCACGAGGGCCAGCCACAGTTCGTCGGAGTATTCCGAGTCCAGCACGCGCGGTGCCCAGCGTTCACCGGCGCGGCGCACGTCCTCCGTGTGCACGAAGAACTCCACCAGGTTGGCGGCATGGTCCACCGCGGGCACCGCCAAGGGGGACAGCCTGCCCGGTCCATGAGCGAAACGCCCCACCAGTTCGGCGTACCTCCCGGGGATGGATGCCTCGCCGGCGAGCCGGTTAATTGCCCGGCCCAGCGGGCCGGCGAATGCCTTGATGGTGATGCCCGCGGCCAGTGGATGGTGTTCACGGAGATATAGGTGGGCCGCGAGGTGACGGGTGCGCCAACCGGTGCACAGGGTCGACTCATCAGGTCCGGCCGCCAGCAGGACCTCAGCCAGGACTTCGCGCGAAGGAGGTACGAATCTCATCACCTCCGAAACTAGCACGGTGCGGCGCGTTTGGCAGGGCCGCGTAGCGGTCGTCGACGGCGGGGCCGGCACGCGAGCGACTAGACTGGAACCGATGTCCAACAACCCAGCTTCCCCACCGGACCCCGACGCCGCGCCCGGCGGTCTCGGCGCACTCAGCGGCATCGCGGCGCGCCTCAAGAAGGACGACGCCGGCCTGGTGGCGGCCATCGTCCAACAGCACGACACGGGCGAGGTCCTGATGCTGGGTTGGATGGACGAGGAAGCGCTGCGCAGGACCCTCACGAGCGGACGAGTCACCTACTGGTCGCGCTCGCGCGAAGAGTACTGGCGCAAGGGCGACACCTCGGGACACGTCCAGCACGTCCGCTCCGTGGCCCTGGACTGCGACGGCGACGCACTGCTGGTGCGGGTCGACCAGGTCGGCGCCGCATGCCACACGGGCACGCGAACGTGCTTCGACGGGCGGGACCTAGGCGCGTCCGTAGCGTCCTTCGCCTGAAGCTTGACGCTCCGCCGGTCCACGGCCGCTGCCCACACCCACGCCCGACGAGGAAGGTCTCCACGAAAATGCAAGGACTCGGGGTCATCTCCCCAACGCTCGAGGAGTTCCGCGAGCTCGCACGCACCCGACGGGTGATCCCGGTGTCGCTGCGCGTGCTCGCCGATTCCCTCACGCCCATCGCGATCTACGGCCGGCTGTCCGGTGGCCGGCCCGGCACGTTCCTCATGGAAAGCGCCGCGGCCGGAGGCGTCTGGAGCCGCTACTCGTTCATCGGTTGCGGCTCGCCCGCGACGCTGACCACGCGGGACGGCAAGCCCCACTGGATCGGCAACCCTCCGGTGGGGATCCCCACGGAGGGCAACCCCGTCGAGATCCTCCGCGACACCGTTGCCATGCTGCGCACCGAACCGCTGGACGGGTTGCCGCCGCTCACCTCGGGGATGGTCGGTTTCATCGGCTGGGAGGCCGTGCGCCACTGGGAGCGTTTGCCGAACCCGCCGCACGACGACCTCGGACTGCCCGAACTCGCCATGAACCTCGTCGGCGACATGGCTGCCCACGACAACACCGACGGCAGCGTCACACTCATCGCGAACGCCATCAACCAAGACGGCGCCGAGACCGGCGTCGACGGCGCGTACGCACACGCCGTCGAACGCATCCGGAACATGCTGGCCCGGCTCGACGAGGCCGCTCCGGCGGACGTCTCCGCCTTCAGCGGCGCCGACGTGCCACAAGACGAGCTCATGCGGGCCGTCACGCACAGCTGGGACGAGCAGTCGTACCGGCAGGCCATCCTCAGGGGCAAGGAGGCGATCGTGGACGGCGAGGTCTTCCAGGTCGTCGTCTCGCGCCGCTTCGAACTCCAGACCGACGCCGACCCGCTGGATGTCTACCGGATCCTGCGCACCACCAACCCCAGCCCCTACATGTACCTCTTCAACATGGAGGACACCCACGGCGGCCGGTACTCGATCGTCGGTTCCTCGCCGGAGGCGTTGGTGACCGTCAACGACCGGCACGTCGTCACGCATCCCATCGCCGGCTCGCGCCCCCGGGGTGCGACCTACGAGGACGACCTGGTCTTCGAGAAGGACCTGCTGGCGGACGAGAAGGAACGCGCGGAGCACCTGATGCTGGTGGACCTCGCCCGCAACGACCTGTCCAAGGTGTGCGAACCGGGAACCGTCGAGGTGAGCCAGTTCATGGAGGTCGAGCGTTTCAGCCACATCATGCATCTGGTGAGCAACGTCGTCGGCCGGTTGTCCGACGGGGCCACGTCGTACGACGTGCTGGCCGCGACGTTCCCCGCCGGGACGCTCTCCGGGGCCCCCAAGCCGCGCGCGCTCCGGCTGTTGGATGAGATGGAGCCGCAACGCCGCGGCGTGTACGGCGGCGTCGTGGGCTACCTCGACTTCGCCGGCGACATGGACATGGCCATCGCCATCCGCTCCGCCCTGATGAAGGACGGCCGCGCCTACGTTCAGGCCGGCGGCGGAATCGTCGCCGACTCGGACCCCGAGGCCGAATCGTTGGAGAGCATCAACAAGTCCGCGGCACCACTGCGGGCGGTGTGGGCCGCCGGCAGCATGCGGCCGGCGGGAACGACTCCATGACCGGCTCCGCGGGCGGGTCGGCCGCGACGGTCCGCCGGTTCTGGCCTCCGTCGCGCCGCGGCGTGGTGTTGGCCGGGGTCCTCGGCGCCATCGCCGCGCTCGCCACCGCCACACGCGTGTGGATCCGCGTGCTTCCCGCCGAGGGGGCGATCAACCCGGCACCCATCGACGTGGCGGGTTCGGAGGCGGCCACCGCGGTGGCGGCGCTGGCCATCGTCGCGCTCGCGGGCTCCGTGGCCGCTGCGATCGCCGGGCCCGTGGCGCGGTACGTCATTGCCGTGCTGTTGGCCGCCTCCGGGGCGGGCATCGTGGCGTCCGCCTTCGCCGTCGTCGCGGACCCCCGCGGCGCCGCGGCCTCCGCCGTCGGGGCGGCGGCGGGGACGCCGACCGTGGACGGCGCCTACGACGTGCGGTTCTGGCCCTGGGTGGCCCTCGCGGCAGGTGTTTGGGCGATCGGCTGCGGCATCGTGCTCGCCGCGACCGGACGGCACTGGCGGGCCAACCGCAAGTACGCCGCGACCTCAGCCACGGAAGCGCCGTCCGCGGCGGGTCCGGCGGCGGGCCCGGTCAACGAGATCGACGGTTGGGACAGCCTCTCCCGCGGCGAGGACCCCACCCGCTGACGGCATGCGCTGGGGTGCCGCCGCCGGGCGCAACATGGCGTCCCGCCGGGGAAAAGAATGGCAGAATGTAACTAGTTTCGACCCGGGACGCATTCCCCGGACAACCCAGCCGACGAGGAGCAGAACAGCCATGGCCACCAAAGCCGAAGCCACCACCGGACACGGTTTCGATCCAATGCACGCGGAGCCGATCGGGCATGGAAACAGTGTTGCGGCGTGGACCGCCGTGGGCATCATGCTGATCGGCGCGCTCCTCGGTTGCGTGGGATTCGCCATCACGAACGTGCCGCTTCTGGCGGTGGGCTCCGTCGTGGTGATCCTCGGTCTCGTGGCCGGCTGGTTCATGAAGAAGATCGGCTACGGCGTCGGCGGCAGCAAGTCCAAGGACAACGGCCACTAGGCGTGAGCGTTCTCGACGACATCATTTCGGGCGTCCGCGAGGACCTGCGGGGGCGGCAGTCGGACATCGACGCGGCCTCCATCCGCGCGCTGGCCCTCGCCGCAGCGCCCGCCCGCGACGCCTTTGCCACCCTCGGCGGCACGTCCGACGGGACAGGCCGCGACACCATCCTGCGGGTGGTTTCCGAGATCAAGCGCAAAAGCCCGTCCAAGGGCGCCCTCGCGGACATCCCGGAACCCGCCATTCTGGCGCGCCAGTACCGCGACGGCGGGGCCTCCGTCATTTCCGTGCTCACCGAGGAGCGCCGCTTCGGTGGATCGCTGGCGGATTTCGACGCCGTCCGCGCCGCGGTCGACCTGCCGCTGCTCCGCAAGGACTTCACGGTGGAGCCGTACCAGATCCTCGAGGCGCGTGCCCACGGTGCCGACCTGATCCTGCTGATCGTGGCCGCACTGGACGACGCGACGCTGGCCGAGCTTTTGGCGCTGACGCACGACTTGGGCATGAACGCCCTGGTCGAGACGCACACGGAAGAGGAAGTCGACCGCGCGGTGGCCGTCGGCGCCCGCATCATCGGCGTGAACGTGCGCAACCTCAAGACGCTCGACGTCGACCGGTCCAACTTCGCCCGCCTGGCGGACAGGATTCCGTCCACGTGCGTGATCATCGCCGAATCCGGGGTGCGCGGAGCCGACGACGTCGCGGACTACGCCGCGCACGGCGCCGACGCGATCCTCGTCGGCGAAGCCCTGGTGAAGGACAACACCCCGGCCGACGCCGTCCGGGCCTTCATCGCGACCGGCACCGCCGCGCGGCCCGCCCGCAGGGCCTGATCGGGCGCACCTTCCAGCTTTCCCTCCAGCCAGACAGGACGGCCACACCATGACCGAGACCCCCAGCCAGCCAGAGGCGACCGATCCGGTCGACGCCTTCCTCGACGGCGGTCCCAGCCTCCGCAATGCCCCCGGCCCCTACTTCGGCGGCTATGGCGGGCGCTGGATGCCCGAATCCCTGATCGCCGCGCTGGACGAGCTGCAGGACACGTTCGAGAAGGCCAAGGCGGATCCGGCGTTCACCGCCGAAATCGCCGAGCTGAACCGCAACTACTCGGGCAGGCCGTCTTTGCTGACGGAGGCCAAGCGGTTCGCGGAACACGCCGGGGGAGTCCGTGTTTTCCTCAAGCGCGAGGACCTGAACCACACGGGTTCGCACAAGATCAACAACGTCATCGGCCAGGCGCTGCTGGCGAAGCGGATGGGCAAGACCCGCCTCATTGCCGAGACCGGCGCCGGCCAGCACGGCGTCGCCAGCGCCACCGCCGCGGCCCTGATGGGGATGGAGTGCGTGGTCTACATGGGATCCGAGGACACCCGCCGGCAAGCGCTCAACGTCGCCCGCATGAACCTTCTCGGCGCCACGGTGGTGCCCGTCACCGCCGGTTCGAAGACGCTGAAGGACGCCATCAACGAGGCGTTGCGCGACTGGGTCGCCAACGTCGACAACACCCACTACCTGCTCGGGACCGCCGCCGGCGCGCACCCCTTCCCTGCCATGGTCCGCTTCTTCCACGAGGTCATCGGCGAGGAAGCCAGGGCACAGGTCCTGGAACAGGCCGGACGGCTCCCGGACGCCGTCTGCGCGTGCATCGGCGGCGGCTCCAACGCCATTGGCATCTTCCACGGCTTCCTCGACGACCCCTCGGTGGAACTCTACGGCTTCGAGGCCGGCGGGGACGGGGTGGACACCCCGCGTCACGCGGCAACCATCACCCTGGGCAAACCAGGCGTGCTACACGGCGCGCGGACGTATCTCATGCAGGACGACGACGGCCAAACCATCGAATCGCACTCCATCTCCGCGGGACTGGACTACCCCGGCGTCGGACCGGAACACTCCCACCTGCACGACATCGGGCGCGTCGCCTACGAACCCATCACCGACGCGGAGGCCATGGAGGCGTTCAGCCTGCTGTGCCGCACCGAGGGCATCATCCCCGCCATCGAGTCCTCGCACGCACTGGCCGGGGCAATGAAGGTCGGCCGGCGCAAGGTGGAAGCCGGAGCGGACCCGAAGGAAACCATCGTCGTGGTGAACCTTTCGGGACGCGGAGACAAGGACGTGGGGACCGCCGCCGAGTGGTTCGACATCATCGACGACGCCGAAGGACAGGACAAGTAATGCAGAGCAAGTCCGCCGCAGCCATCGAACGCGCCCGCTCGGAGGGCCGTCCCGCGCTGATCTGCTACCTGCCCGCCGGCTACCCCGACGTGCAGACGACCATCGACGCCGCCGTGGCCATGGCCGAGAACGGCGCGGACATCATCGAGGTCGGGATTCCCTACTCGGACCCGGTCATGGACGGCACCGTGATCCAGGCGGCGACCGTCCAGGCGCTGGCCGACGGCTTCCGGGTCGCGCAGGTGTTCGACGTGGTCCGCGGCATCACCGAGCGCTGCGATGCGGCGGTGCTGGTCATGACCTACTGGAACCCCGTGCTCCGGATGGGCGTGGACGAGTTCTCCCGCCGCCTTGCCGAGGCCGGCGGCGCCGGCCTGATCACGCCGGACCTGATTCCGGACGAGGCCTCCGAATGGCTCGAGGCCTCCGACAGGCACGGGCTGGACCGCGTGTTCCTGGTCGCACCGAGCTCGACCGTGGAACGCATGCGCTCCACGGTGGAGGCAAGCCGTGGATTCGTCTACTGCGTCTCCATCATGGGCGTCACGGGAGCGCGGAGCAATGTCGCGAACACCGCGGCCGCCGTCGTCGAGGCAGCGCACGCGGCCGGCGCGGAGCGCGCCTGCGTCGGTCTCGGCGTCTCGCGGGCCGAGCACGTGGAGGAGATTGGCGCATACGCCGACGGCGTGATCGTCGGAACCGCGCTTGTCGCCGCCCTGCGCGATGGTGGGGTCGAGGCCGTCGGACGGCTCACGGCCGAACTCAGCGGCAAGGGAGGGACGGCATGAATCCGTTCACGGCTCTTCCGGCCTCCATCCCGAGCCCTCCGCAGGAATTCGCCAGTCTCTCGGTCGGTCCGCTGACCATCCACGCCTACGCCCTGTGCATCCTGGCCGGGATCGTGGCGGCCATGTGGCTGACCGCGCGGCGCTGGCAGTCCAAGGGCGGGCCGGACGGCGTCGTCTGGGACATCTGCATCTGGGCCATCCCGTTCGGGATCATCGGTGGCCGTCTCTACCACGTCTTGTCGTCGCCGGACGCGTACTTCGGTCCCGGATTCGACGGTTCGGGCGACCTGAGCCTGATCTGGCAGATCTGGCGCGGCGGGCTCGGCATCTGGGGCGCCGTCGCCCTCGGTCTGGTGGGCGCGTGGATCGGATGCCGCAGGTACGGCGTGCGGCTGATGGCGTTCGCCGACGCCGCCGCGCCGGGCGTCCTGCTGGCCCAGGCGATCGGACGCTGGGGCAACTGGTTCAACCAGGAGCTCTTCGGCGGCCCGACCACCCTGCCATGGGGCCTGGAGATCGACGCGACAAGCCCCAACTTCCCGCCCGATGCCCTGCCGGGGACGCTGTTCCACCCCACGTTCCTCTACGAGTTCCTCTGGAACATCGCCGGCGTGGCCATCCTGCTTCTTTTGGACCGCAAGTTCAGGTTCCGCCGGGGCACCATGTTCTGGGCCTATGTGGCCTACTACACACTCGGCCGCCTGTGGATCGAGGCCATGCGCATCGACGACGCCGAAATGATCTCCTTCTTCGGCGTCACGCAGCGCTTGAACGTCTGGACGTCGCTGCTGTTGCTCGTCGTCGCCCTGGTGGTTTTCGCCTATCTCGCCGCGAGATTCAGCGGTCTTCCGGATCCCGGGGTCCATCTTCCGGGGCGCGCGCCCGAGGAAGAAGGCGCCGAACCGGATGACGACGGGGCGCCGGAGACGGACGCAACCCCCCCTGCCCGGCGGTCCGAGGAAACCAAGTCGGGCCCCGCGTAAAGAATGCCCCGCGGCTGGGGGTGCCCGGCCGCGGGGTGCTAATCTCTCCATACTTCCGCTTCACGCCGAACCACAACCCTTAAGCGTCGGTCGCTTCGGAAGAGGCGCGGACTCCCTTGAGCAATCCGGGGCCGCGCACCACAATGAAGTGGACCACCGTTACGTGGAACACCGCCAGTACAAGCCGGCGGCCCACCTCGGCCGGACGTCCTCCGGCGCAGCCCCGCGCCGCAGAGGAAATCCGACTCACCGGGCACCGTCGGCGACCGCCGGCCTCGACCGCCCAGGGGCCAACGCCGTCCCTCCGCACCCTTGCGCCGCCACCCCCGTGGCAGACCACCATACGGAGAAAGGACAACATGAAACTGACCGGAGATCAGCCGCGCGCACAGCGCCCTCTGGACGGGGTCGCCACGTCGCCCTTCACCAGCTTTGCCAACATCCCCGAGGCCACGGGCCTCTACAACCCGGAGAACGAGAAGGACGCGTGCGGCCTGGCCGTTATCGCCACCCTTCGGGGGGAGCCGGGCCACGACATCGTCGATGCGGCGCTGACGGCCCTGCGCAACCTCGAGCACCGCGGCGCCGTCGGCGCCGACGAAGGCACGGGCGACGGCGCGGGACTGCTCACCCAGGTTCCCGACGAGTTCTTCCGCGCGGTCGTGGACTTTGACCTGCCTCCGGCGGGTTCCTACGTCGTCGGTACGGCCTTCCTGCCGGACGAGGCGACCATCGAGGCCACGGCCCGCGAAGGCATCGAGGAACTGGCCGCGCAGGAGTCCCTCGCCGTGCTCGGCTGGCGCGAGGTGCCGGTCGAGGCGTCCATCGTCGGCGCCATGGCGCGCGCCTGCATGCCCCGGTTCGTTCAGCTCTTCCTGGCGCCCGCCGAGGGAACCGCGACTCCGGTGGAGGACCTGGACGCCCGGGCCTTCCGGTTGCGCAAACGGTCGCAGAACAAGCACGGCGTGTATTTCCCCTCGCTGTCGTCGAAGACGATCGTCTACAAGGGCATGCTGACCACGGCCCAGCTGGAGCCGTTCTATCCGGACCTGTCCGACGCGCGTTTCAAAACCCGTCTCGGCATCGTCCACTCGCGTTTCTCCACCAACACGTTCCCCTCGTGGCCGCTGGCTCAGCCTTTCCGCACCATCGCGCACAACGGTGAGATCAACACCGTCAAGGGCAACCGCAACTGGATGCGCGCCCGCCAGTCCCAGCTCGCCGGCGACGTGCTGGGCGAAGTGCCCGAGGAGCTTTTCCCGATCTGCACGCCGGGCGCCTCCGACTCGGCGTCGTTCGACGAGGTCGCCGAACTCCTGATGATCTCCGGGCGCCCCATCACGCAGGCCATCATGATGATGATCCCCGAGGCGTGGGAGAACCACACCTCGATGGACCCGGACCGCCGGGCCTTCTACCAGTACCACTCGATGCTCATGGAGCCGTGGGACGGACCGGCCGCCGTGTCGTTCACCGACGGCAACCTCGTCGGCGCCGTCCTGGACCGCAACGGCCTGCGGCCGGCGCGCTACTGGGTCACCGACGACGGCCTGGTTGTCCTCGCCTCCGAGGTCGGCGTCGTGGATATCGCGCCGGAGAAGATCGTCCGCAAGGGCCGCGTCTCGCCGGGGAAGATGTTCCTGGTCGACACCGAGGCCGGACGCATCATCGAAGACAGCGAGGTCAAGGCCGAGGTCGCCGCGGCCAACCCGTGGAAGGAGTGGGTCGAGCAGAACGTCATCAAGCTCGAGGACCTGCCCGAACGCGAACACGTCGTGCACACCCCCGCCTCCGTCGCGCTGCGCCAGCGCACCTTCGGCTACACGAACGAGGAACTCTCGATCCTTCTGGCGCCCATGGCCAAGACCGGGGCGGAGCCCCTCGGCGCCATGGGGTCGGACACCCCGATCGCCGTCCTCTCCAAGCGGCCCCGGCTGTTGTTCGACTACTTCGCGCAGTCGTTCGCCCAGGTCACCAACCCGCCGCTCGACGCCATCCGCGAGGAACTGGTCACCAGCATGCACGGTTCGATCGGACCGGACGGGAACCTGTTGGACACCGGCCAGGTCACGGCCCGGCAGATCGCCCTCACGTTCCCGGTCGTCACCAACGACGAGCTGGCGAAGATCACCAACCTCCGCGACGACAAGGGGACCAAGGTGTCCCTCAAGGTCCGTGGCCTGTACCGCCCGGAGGGAGGGGAGAAGGAACTGCGGCAGCGCCTGCAGGAGATCTGTGAAAAGGTTTCCGCCGCGATCAACCGCGGTGTGAAGTTCGTGGTGCTTTCCGACCGCGACTCCAACGCCCAGTGGGCGCCTATCCCGTCGCTGCTGCTGCTCAGCGCCGTGCACCACCACCTGCTCAAGAGCGCCAACCGCACGAAGACGTCGCTCCTCGTGGAGACCGGCGACGTGCGCGAGGTGCACCACGTGGCGCTGCTGCTCGGCTACGGCGCCTCGGCCATCAACCCCTACCTGGCCCTGGAGTCGGTGGAGGAGATGGCGCTGCGCGGCGACCTCGGCGACACGACGCCGGAGACGGCGCACGCGAACATGATCAAGGGCCTCGGCAAGGGCGTCCTGAAGATCATGTCCAAGATGGGCATCTCCACGGTGTCCTCCTACTGCGGTGCCCAGACCTTCGAGGCGTTGGGCCTGTCCCAGCAGGTCGTCGACCAGTACTTCACGGGCACCCAGTCGCAGATGGGCGGCGTCGGACTCGACGTCATCGCCATGGAGGCGGCGGCCCGCCACGCCGCCGCGTATCCCGCCGACGGCAACGAGGAACCGCACCGGGTTCTGGAAACCGGCGGCGAATACCAGTGGCGCCGGGAGGGCCCGCCGCACCTGTTCAACCCGGAGACCGTTTTCCGGCTGCAGCACGCCACGCGCGAGCGCCGCTACGACATCTTCAAGTCCTACACGCGCGGCGTCGACGACCAGTCCCGGGACCTCATGACGCTCCGCGGTCTCCTCGGCTTCAAGGAGGGGGTCCGTCCCGCGGTCCCGCTGGACGAGGTGGAGCCGGTCTCCTCGATCGTCAAGCGGTTCTCCACCGGGGCCATGAGCTACGGCTCCATCTCGAAGGAATCTCACGAGACGCTGGCCATCGCGATGAACCGCCTGGGCGGCAAGTCGAACACCGGCGAGGGCGGCGAGGACGTCGACCGCCTGCTCGATCCGGAGCGCCGTTCGGCGGTCAAGCAGATCGCCTCCGGCCGTTTCGGCGTGACGAGCCTGTACCTGACCAACGCCGACGACATCCAGATCAAGATGGCCCAGGGCGCCAAACCGGGCGAGGGCGGCCAGCTGATGAGCCAGAAGGTGTACCCGTGGGTGGCGCGCACGCGCCATTCGACGCCGGGCGTCGGCCTCATCTCGCCGCCCCCGCACCACGACATCTACTCCATCGAGGACCTGGCGCAGCTGATCTACGACGCGAAGCGGGCCAATCCCCGGGCGCGCGTCCACGTCAAGCTCGTCTCCGAGATGGGCATCGGCACCGTGGCCGCCGGCGTGACCAAGGCCAAGGCCGACGTTGTGCTGGTCTCCGGGCACGACGGCGGCACGGGCGCCTCGCCGCTGAACTCGCTCAAGCACGCCGGCGCCCCCTGGGAGCTGGGACTGGCCGAGACGCAGCAGACGCTGATGCTCAACGGCCTGCGCGACCGCGTGGTCGTCCAGGTGGACGGCCAGCTCAAAACGGGGCGCGACGTCGTCATCGCCGCGTTGCTGGGTGCCGAGGAGTTCGGTTTCGCCACGGCGCCGCTGGTGGTGTCCGGCTGCATCATGATGCGCGTCTGCCACCTGGACACCTGCCCCGTCGGTGTGGCCACGCAGAACCCGGAACTGCGCTCGCGTTTCACGGGCAAGCCGGAGTTCGTGGTGAACTTCTTCGAGTTCCTCGCGGAGGAGGTCCGGGAGATCCTGGCCGAGCTCGGGTTCCGCACGATCGACGAGGCCATCGGCCACTCCGAGATGCTGGACAAGAAGCCGGCGATCGACCACTGGAAGACCGAGGGGCTCGACCTGGAGCCGATCCTCCAGGGCTTCGACGGCGACGGTTCCCCGGTGCGCAACATGGTGGGCCAGAACCACGAGCTGGAAAAGCACTTCGACAACCGCCTGATCGAGATGAGCGCGGATGCGCTGGAGAACCGCCAGCCGGTCCGCATCAGCCTCGACGTGGTCAATACCGACCGTTCGGTGGGCACGATGCTGGGCAACGCCGTCACCCGGACGTTCGGGACGGACACGCTGGCCACGGACACCATCGACGTGACGCTCGCGGGCCAGGCCGGCCAGTCGCTGGGGGCCTTCCTCCCGGAGGGCATCACCATCCGGCTGTTCGGCGACTCGAACGACTACGTCGGCAAGGGTCTCTCCGGCGGCCGGATCATCGTCCGGCCGGACCGCGCGAACTCGTTCGCCGCTGAGCGGAACGTCATCGCCGGCAACGTGATCGGCTACGGCGCGACGAGCGGGGAGATGTTCCTGCGCGGCATCGTGGGCGAGCGTTTCCTCGTGCGAAACTCCGGAGCCACGGCCGTGGCCGAGGGTATCGGCGACCACGGTTGCGAGTACATGACAGGGGGCACGGCGCTGGTTCTGGGCCCCACGGGGCGCAACTTCGGCGCCGGCATGTCCGGCGGGCAGGCGTACGTGCTGGATCTGGACCGCACACAGGTGAACCGCCAGGCGCTCGACGCCGGCGAACTGATCCTGCAGGCCGTTCCCGGCGACGACGTCGAAACGGTGCGCGCCCTGCTCGCGCGTCACGCGGAGGAAACGGGATCGACGCTGGCGGCGACGCTGCTGCTTGATTTCCAGGACACCGTCGCCCGCATCACGCAGATCATGCCGCGCGACTACGCCGCCGTGCTGCAAACCCGTGCCGCTGCCGAAGCGGAAGGACTCGACCCAGACGGCGAAGCCGTTTGGAACAGGATTTTGGAGGCAACCCGTGGCTGATCCGCGTGGATTCCTGAAAGTACGCGACCGCGTCACCCAGCCCCGGCGCCCCGTGCCGGTGCGCATCATGGACTACAAGGAGGTCTACGAGCGGCAGGAGTCGGGGGCCCTGAAGGAGCAGGCGGGACGATGCATGGATTGCGGCGTGCCGTTCTGCCATCAGGGGTGCCCGCTGGGCAACCTGATCCCGGAGTGGAACGACCAGGTCTGGAAGGGCCGCATGGGGGAGGCGAGCGAGCGACTTCACGCGACCAACAACTTCCCCGAGTTCACCGGACGGCTCTGCCCCGCTCCTTGTGAATCCTCCTGCGTGCTGGGCATCAACCAGCCGGCGGTCACCATCAAGCAGATCGAGGTCTCGATCGCCGACCAGGCGTTCGAGGACGGGGTCGTGGAACCGCTGCGGCCGCAACGGCACACGGACCAGACGATCGCGGTCGTCGGCTCCGGCCCGGCCGGCCTGGCCGCGGCCCAGCAGCTGACCCGCGCCGGCCACACGGTCGCCGTGTACGAGCGCGACGACGCCATCGGCGGGCTGCTGCGCTACGGGATCCCGGACTTCAAGATGGAAAAGACGGTTCTGGACCGCCGCCTCGAGCAGATGGAGGCCGAGGGAACGCGGTTCCGCACCAACGTCGAACTCGGCAAGGACATCTCCTGGGACCAGCTGCGGCGGCGCTACGACGCCGTCGTGGTCGCCACCGGCGCCACGGTGCCGCGCGACCTCCCGATCCCGGGCCGGGACCTCCAGGGCGTGCACTACGCCATGGACTACCTCGTGCAGTCCAACCGTGTCGTGTCCGGCCAGGAGGTCGAGGACCAGATCGACGCGCGCGGCAAGCACGTCGTCATCCTCGGTGGCGGTGACACCGGCGCGGACTGCATCGGCACCGCACACCGCCAGAAGGCCGCATCCGTGACGACGCTGGCCATCGGCCAGCAGCCGCCGACGGAACGGCCCGGGCACCAGCCCTGGCCGATGTTCCCCAACCTCTTCGAGGTCGCCAGCGCGCACGAGGAAGGCGGAGAGCGCACTTACCTCGCCTCTACGGTAGAGTTCGTTGGTGAGGACGGAAGTGTGACGGGCATCATGGTGGCCGAGACCGAATTCGTGGACGGAAAGCGAGTCCCGAAGGCCGGCACCGAACGTGTCATTCCCGCCGACCTCGTATTCCTGGCCCTCGGTTTCACCGGGCCCGAGCCCGCAGGGCTCGGCGAACAGGCCGGCACTGAGTTCGACAACCGGGGCAACGTCGCCCGTGACGGTTATTACATGACCAACACGCCCGGCGTGTTTGCGGCCGGCGATGCCGGCCGCGGACAGTCTCTGATCGTGTGGGCCATCGCGGAAGGGCGCGCCTGCGCCGCCGCGGTGGACAAGTATCTGATGGGTGAAACTCGTCTGCCGGCGCCCGTGGCGCCGACGGACCGGTCCATCGGCATGCTCTGACCGGGGCGCAGTCCTGCGTCCCGGACCCGGACAAAGGAAAGGCGGATAGGCTGACGCAATGAGACGCGCAAAAATTGTGGCGACATTCGGCCCGGCAATCGGCACGTACGAAAAGACTCTTCAGGTCATCAAGGCGGGAGTGGATGTCGCACGGCTCAACATGAGCCACGGCGAGTACTCCACCCACGCCGAGAACCTGGCCAACGTGAGGCAGGCCTCGGAGGAACTCGGACGCCCGGTCGGCGTGTTCGCCGACCTTCAGGGGCCGAAGATCCGCCTCGGCAGGTTCGCCGACGGGCCGCACACGCTCGCCGTGGGAGACCGGTTCACGGTGACCATCGACGACATCGAGGGCACCAAGGACATTTGCTCGACCACGTTCAAGGGCCTCCCGCAGGACGTGGCCGTGGGCGACCGGCTTCTGGTCAACGACGGACGGGTCGCCCTGCGCGCCGTCGAGGTCGATGAGCGGAACGTCGTGACCGAGGTGATCGTCGGCGGGGAGGTGTCCAACAACAAGGGCATCAACCTCCCCGGCGTGGCCGTCAACGTCCCCGCGCTGAGCGAAAAAGACGAGGACGACCTGCGTTGGGCGCTCCGCGCCGGCGTCGACATGATCGCGCTGTCCTTCGTCCGCAACGCCAGCGACATCACCCGGGTCCACGAGATCATGGACGAGGAGGGCCGGCGGCTGCCGGTCATCGCCAAGGTCGAGAAGCCGCAGGCGGTGGATGCGCTCGAGGAGATCATCGACGCTTTCGACGCCATTATGGTGGCCCGCGGCGACCTCGGCGTCGAACTGCCGCTGGAGGAGGTGCCGCTGGTCCAGAAGCGTGCCATCGAGCTCGCCAGGCGCTGGGCCAAGCCGGTCATCGTCGCCACACAGGTGCTCGAGTCCATGATCGAGAGTCCGACGCCGACACGCGCCGAGGCCTCGGACTGCGCCAACGCCGTCCTCGACGGGGCCGACGCGGTCATGCTCTCGGGCGAGACCAGCGTGGGCGCGTACCCGATCGAAACGGTGGAGACGATGGCCCGGATCATCGAGGCCACCGAGGACCACGGGTTGCAGCGGATACCGCCACTGGGAAGCCGCCCGAAGACCCGCGGTGGCGCCATCACGCGCGCCGCGGTCGCCATCGCGGACCAGCTGGACGCGAAGTTCATCGTCGCGTTCACGCAGTCCGGCGATTCCGCGCGGAGGCTCTCGCGGTTGCGGCCTAAGCAGCCGATCCTCGGGTTCACGCCGTTGAAGCACACCTACAACATCATGACGCTGTTCTGGGGCATCCAGCCCCGGTTGGTCGACTATGCCGACCACACGGACAAGATGACCGCGCAGGTCGACGAGGCGTTGCAGAAGGAGGGAATCGCGCAGATCAACGACTTGGTCTGCATCGCCGCCGGTTCCCCTCCGGGGCAGGCGGGTTCGACGAACTCGCTGCGCATCCACCGCGTGGGCGACATCGCCGATGCCGGTCAGCTCTACGACGGCCAGCAGACGCCGAACCGGGAGAAGGTCGGTCCCTGGAGGACCAAGGAGCAAGCCGTCGACGACATGGTCACGCGCATGCGGGGCGAGCAGCCCTAGCACGAACCACGGACCTCGGCACCCGAGGCCGGTGAACAAGGGAGGCGGACCCCGCGGGGTCCGCCTCCCTTGTGCCGTGCGCGGCCCCATCGCGCCGAGGATGGGGCAGGTGCCGGTCGGGCCTACTTGACCTGGTTGATGATAGTTTCGGCGACTTCGCGCATGCCCAGCCGCCGGTCCATCGACGTCTTCTGGATCCACCGGAAGGCCTCCGGCTCGGAGAGGCCCATCTTCGTCGTCAGGACGCTCTTGGCCCGTTCCACCAGCTTGCGCGTCTCGAACTGCTCCTGAAGGTCCCCGACCTCCTTCTCGAGGGCGACGAGCTGCTCGTGGCGGGACATCGCGATCTCGATGGCCGGGATGAGGTCGTTCGGCGTGAAGGGCTTGACGACGTACGCCATCGCGCCCGCCTCGCGCGCGCGCTCCACGAGTTCCTTCTGGCTGAATGCCGTGAGCAGCACGACCGGGGCGATGCGCTCCTTGACGATCGTTTCGGCGGCCGTGATGCCGTCCATCACCGGCATCTTGACGTCCATCAACACGAGGTCCGGGCGGTGCTCGCGCACCAGCTCGACGGCCTTCTCACCGTTGTCCGCCTCGGCGACGACTTCGTAGCCCTCGCCTTGGAGGATCTCCACGATATCGAGTCGGATCAGCGTCTCGTCCTCGGCCACCACAACGCGGCGCGCGGGGGCACCCGACGGCTCGGGGGTAATTTCCGTCATTGTTTTCTTGCTCCTGGCTGCCCGCGGTGTGTCCGGGCGTGGGTTGGAACGGATTCTGACTCCAGCCTATCGGCATGTAGAGTTGTTTTCCGCAACGCCTCCGCAGCGACCATGGCGCGCCGGTCCGTCAAAAGACCCGTGCATGGCCTATTCGGCGGCGCTGGCCCGAGTGGCGGAATGGCAGACGCACCGCACTCAAAATGCGGCGCCGCAAGGCGTGTGGGTTCAAGTCCCACCTCGGGCACAAGGGTATTGAGAACGGCCGTGCAGCCGGCCGTTGCCGGCGGGATATCCGCCCCTAGGATAGTCCCATGGCTCGCAACAGGTATTACGTGGCAGCATCGGCCGACGGCTACATTGCCGACGAGCGGGACTCGTTGGAATGGCTCTTCGACGTCGATTTCCCCACCCAGGATTCGGTGATAGCCGACTTCATGGCCGGCGTCGGGGCCTTGGCGATGGGTGCCGACACCTACAGCTGGATGCTGGCGAACGTTAAGGACGGTTGGCCGTACGCCGGGATCCCCACGTGGGTCTTCACGCACCGCGAATTGGCCGCTTTTCCCGGGGCGGACCTGACCTTCATCCGCGGAGACGTCGGCGAATGGGTGGGCGATATCGCCGAAGACGCGGGGGAGAAGGACGTCTGGGTGGTCGGCGGCGGATCGCTGGCGGGGCAGTTTGTGGACGCCGGACTGCTGGACGAGTTCATCCTCTTCAGCATGCCCGTCATCCTCGGCGGCGGACGGCCGCTGTTCGCCATGCGCGGTCAAGCGACGCTCGTGGAGACCTCGATGGTCGACCACGGGGGCGGCGTGCGCGAGACGCGGTACGACGTCGTCAAGCCCGCCCCCTCGGGCCGCACCTTCTAATCGCCCGGCGGGCGCCTGCGTTGGCGCTTGGTCGCCGAACGACGTTCCTTGGCGGCGAGACGGCGGAGATTGGAGCCCCTGGTCGGTTTCGTGGCGCGGCGGCGGGCCGGCCCGGGCGCAAGCCCCTCGGCCACCAGTTGGGCCAGCTTGGTTCTGGCGATCTCGCGGTTGCGCAGCTGGGAACGCTGTTCCGCGGCCGTCACCGTGATGGTGCCGTTGACGAGGCGACGCTCGAGGCGCGTCAACAGCAGGTGCCGTTGGCCGCTGCCCAACGCCGTGGATTCGGCGATGCTCCAAGAGAGTTCGACGCGGCTGTCGGAGGTATTCACGTGCTGTCCGCCCGGTCCGGATGAGCGCGAAAAGCGCCAGCTCAGTTCGGCGGCGGGAATCGTGAGTGCCGTCGTCACCTCGAGGTCCATGCCACCAGCGTTGCACGAGTTTCTCTGTGATGCTTTTGTTACATTGGCCGCTGTCGCCTAAAGTGGATCAGCGATGCCAGTTGCCACCGAAACGCCTGTCCGTGACGCCCCCACCCCACCGCATGGTCCGATCTTCGTCGACCCAACAGGTCGACGACTGCGAAGACTCAGGACGTTGGGGGTGATTGCGTTGGGACTTGTGGCGGCCTACGTGGTCCTTCTTCTGGTCGCATTCCTCGGCGGATCGACCGTCGCGGCGCCGGCGCTTCCGCGCGCGGCGGACGACGCGGTCGGACCCGCACCGACGGCACAGGCGGCCCCGACGGCTCGCGCGACCTCCATGGCGCCCACACGCCCGTGAATTCGGGACGCCGCGCCGCCCGTGCCAACGGAGTCGGGGCGCACTGGTTCCTCATGATGGCACTGGTGCTGACGCTCGGACTGGCACTGGCCGTGCAGGGGTACATGAACCACCTGTCCGGGATTGGCGCGCCCGTCCCTACGGCGGAAGCCAGCGCCGGGAGCGTCCCCCGGGCAGTCTTGGAGGGCGGACCCGTGGTGGATCCCCGCGGAAGCGGAGTTCGCACCGCGGACGCGTCCGCCGGCGACGTCGCGTTGACGTTCGATGACGGGCCGGATCCCTTGTGGACGCCCCGAATCCTCGACGTGCTGCGCGAACACGGGACCCACGCGACCTTCTTCGTGACGGGTACGGAGGCAATCCAGCACCCGGATCTGGTGCGACGCATGGCCGCCGAGGGGCATGAAATCGGCATTCAGACGCTGACGCACACCGATCTCGCGGGGTCTCCGCTCTGGAGGAGCCAACTCGAGATCCGGGGTGCCCAGAAGGTGGTTGCGGGGATCACGGGCAGCTCGCCGTCCCTGCTGCGGCCCCCGTATGTCTCCGACAACGCGTCCGTCACCGACGGCCAATGGTCCGCCATGCAGACGGCCGGGGACGAGGGGTACCTCACCGTCCTCAGCACGATCGACAGCGGGGACTGGCTGAGCCCCGGTCCGACGGCGATCGCCGACCAGATCACGGACTCCGGCAAAGGGGGACAGGTGGTCCTCCTGCACGACGGAGGCGGTCACAGGTCCCAGACCGTCGCCGCGCTCTCTTCGGTGCTGGCGGGACAACAGGAGTCGGGCCAACGCTTCACGACTGTTGGCGACTCGATCGGAGTTGAGAGCGAGGGGCCGGCGCCATTAGGGGACACCCTGGCCGGAAAGGCCCTTCTCTGGGGCGTTTGGTTCACCGATGCGGTGGTCACGGCCATCGCGTGGGCACTGGTCGTGGCGGGAGTGGTGACACTCGTGCGTGTCCTGCTCGTGGTCGGTGTTGCGGCCCGGCACAGCCGCGCCGTGCGGCACAACCGCGAAACCGAGATAGAGCGCGGCTGGTTCGAGCTGCCGCTTCGCGCCGAGGTGTTGGAACCGGTCACCGTGATCGTCCCCGCCTACAACGAGGCGGCGGGCATCGAGGCCGCGGTCAGGTCCATCGCCGCCTCGACGCATCCGGTGGAGATCATCGTCGTGGACGACGGATCCACCGACGGCACGGCCGGCGCCGTCGCCGATCTCCATTTGCCCGGCGTCCGTGTCATCCGGAAAGAGAACGGCGGCAAACCGTCCGCCTTGAACGCCGGCCTGGCCGCGGCCAGTTACGACCTCGTGGTCATGGTCGACGGCGACACCGTCTTCGAACCCGACACCGTCCACGTCCTGGTCCAGCGCTTCGCCGATCCGCGGGTGGGCGCGATCTCGGGAAACACCAAGGTCGCGAACCGGGGCGGCATCCTCGGCGCCTGGCAGCACATCGAATACGTCGTCGGCTTCAACCTCGACCGCCGCCTCTTCGATGTCGCCGAATGCATGCCGACCGTTCCCGGGGCGATCGGGGCCTTCCGCCGCGAAGCCCTGACCGGCGTCGGCGGGGTGAGCGCCGACACCCTCGCCGAGGACACCGACCTCACCATGGCGCTGTGCCGCGCCGGTTGGCGGGTGGTGTACGAGGACGCCGCACGGGCCTGGACGGAGGCGCCTGCCAGCATCGGCGCCCTTTGGAAACAACGCTACCGCTGGTGCTACGGCACCCTGCAGGCCATGTGGAAGCATCGTGGCGCCGTGTTGCAGCGCGGCGCGTCCGGCAAGCTGGGCCGGAGGGGCCTCGGGTACCTGCTGGTGCTTCAGGTGCTGCTTCCGTTGTTCGCTCCCGTTGTCGACGTCTTCGCCATCTACGGTCTGGTTTTCCTGGATCCGCTCCGGATTGCCGCCCTGTGGATCGGATTCCTCCTGGTCCAGTTCGCCATGGCGGCCTATGCGTTCCGGCTTGACCGCGAGCCGCTTCGGCCGCTGTGGACGCTCCCGCTCCAGCAATTCGTCTACCGGCAACTCATGTACCTCGTGGTGATCCAGTCGGTGGTCACCGCGCTGGCCGGGGTCCGGCTGCGGTGGCACCGGATGGAGAGGTACGGCAGCCTGCGTGTCCCGGCCGGCGAAGGCTAGCGCGCGTCCAACAGCATGTTGGTGATGCGCGACGTGCACACGCGCTTGCCGTTCGTTTCGGTAATGACGATCTCGTGGGTGGTGATGGTCCGTCCCAGGTGGATCGGCGTGCAGACGCCCGTCACCAAGCCGGAGATGCCCGGCCTGTGGTGGGTCGCGGAGATGTCGACGCCGACCGGCCGCCTGTCGTCGCCGCCGTGCAGGGCGGCGGCGAAGGAACCCAGCGTCTCCGCCAAGGCAACGCTGGCACCGCCATGCAGGATCCCCGCCACCTGCTGGTTGCCCTCGATCGGCATGGTGGCGACGACGCGCCCGACGGCGAGTTCGGTGAACACGATCCCGAGCTTCTGAACCAGCGTTCCGACACCGTGCGCCGCGAACCGAGCGTGTATCTCCGCCGGCACCCCATGCGCCGTGAGCTGGCTTTCAAAGGGGTTGGCCGGGGCAGGGTGCGCGCCTGTGAAATTGTCCGTCATGGCAACTAGGCTGGCACCCGTGAGCCAATCAACCAAAACCGAGGACCCCCGCGCGCAACGCCTCCTTGTCATCGATGGTCATTCCATGGCCTTCCGGGCCTTCTACGCCCTCCCCGCCGAGAACTTCGCGACGGACACGGGCCAGCACACCAACGCGGTCTATGGTTTCGTTTCGATGCTCATCCGGATGATCCAAGACCAGTCGCCGACGCACGTCGGAGTGGCCTTCGACCTGGATACCCCCACGTTCCGCTCCGAGCAGTACACGGAGTACAAAGCGGGCCGGAACAAGACCCCCGAGGAGTTCCACGGGCAGATCGACCTCATCCAGAAGGTGATGGAGGCGATGAACATCCCGACCATCACGTCCGACGGGTACGAGGCGGACGACATCATCGCGACGCTGGCCCGGCGCGGGGAAACCGCCGGGTGGGAGGTCGTCGTCGTCTCGGGCGACCGGGACGCCTTCCAGCTCATCACCGAGAAGACCACGGTGCTCTACCCGAAGAAGGGCGTTTCGGACATACCGCCCATGGACGGCGACGCCGTCGAGGCCAAGTACTTCGTCCGTCCGGAACGCTACTCGGACCTGGCCGCGCTGGTGGGGGAGACCGCGGACAATCTGCCGGGCGTTCCCGGAGTCGGGCCCAAGACCGCCGCCAAGTGGATCAACCAATACGGCGGTCTCGAGGGCATCATCGAGAACCTCGCGGACATCAAGGGCAAGGCGGGGGAGTCGCTGCGCGAGCACCTCGAGAACGTCAAGCGCAACCGCCGCCTCAACCACCTCCTGCGCGAACTGGACCTGCCCGTCACGCTGGAGGCCCTGGAACTCGACCGCCCCAACCGGGAGGCCATCGAGGAGCTCTTCGACGCGCTGCAGTTCAACACGCTGCGCAAGCGCCTCTTCGACCTGTTCGGCGAAGACGAGGCGGAGCACGAGGACGAGGCCGAGGTGCCGGAACCGACGATGCTGGACACCCCCAAGGCGGTCGACTCGTGGTTCTCCCGCAACGGCGCCCACACCCTCGGCGTCCATCTGGCGACCGTGGCCACGACGCCGGGCGGCGCCGACGCCGTCGGAATCGCCTTCGCCTCCGACGACGCCACGGCGTACGCCGACTTGGAGCTAGCGGACGCCGAAACGGAGTCGGCCCTGGCCAGGGTGCTGTCGTCCGACGACTACAAGAAGGCACTCCACGATTTCAAGGCCGGGTACAAGCTACTCCTCGAGCGCGGGATCGAACTCAACGGGGTCGTGGACGACACCATGATTTCCGCGTACCTGATTCAACCCGACCGACGCAGCCACGATCTCGCGGACATCGCCCAGTACCACCTGCGGATCGCACTCGATGCCACCCAGCCCGCCGACAGCGGCCAGCTCTCGCTCGAATTGGGGGATTCGGGGGCGGCTTTGCCCGCCGCACGCGCCGCACACGTGATCCGCACGCTGAGCGTCTACCTCGCGGGCCAGGTGCTGGAGCGGGGAGCCGCCACGCTGTTGGGCGACATGGAGTTGCCGCTGTCGTCCGTGCTGGCGCACATGGAGCGCACGGGGATCGCCATCGACACCGGCAAGCTGGACGACCTGCTGGCGGATTTCACCACGACCATCGACAGTGCCACGGCCGCGGCCTACGAGGCCATCGGGCATGAGGTGAACCTGGGTTCCCCGAAGCAGCTCCAGGTGGTGCTCTTCGAGGAGCTGGACCTTCCCAAGACGAAGAAGATCAAGACGGGCTACACGACGGACGCGGATTCCCTCGCGGACCTGCTGGCCAAGACCCAACACGGGTTCCTCGCGGCCCTCATGGCATACCGCGACGCCTCCAAGCTGCGACAGACCGTCGAGGGCCTGCGCAGGGCAGTGGCCGAAGACGGACGGATCCACACCACGTACGCCCAGACGGTGGCGGCCACCGGCCGGCTGTCCTCCCTGAACCCGAACCTGCAGAACATCCCCGTCCGCAGCGAGGCCGGACGGCGCATCCGCGAGGTGTTCGTCGTCGGGGACGGCTTCGAGACGCTCCTGACAGCCGACTACTCGCAGATCGAGATGCGCATCATGGCGCACCTCTCGGGGGACGAGGCGCTGATCCAGGCCTTCCGGGAGGGCGAGGACCTGCACCGGTTCGTCGGCGCGCAGGTCTTCGGCGTCGATCCAGGGGACGTGAGCGGCGAGATGCGCTCCAAGGTCAAGGCCATGTCGTACGGTCTGGCCTACGGGCTCAGTTCCTTCGGTCTCTCCAAGCAGCTGAACATCCCGGTCGACGAGGCCCGGATGCTGATGAAGAACTACTTCACGCGTTTCGGAGCCGTGCGCGACTACCTGCGCTCCGTCGTCGACCAGGCGCGGATCGATGGATTCACCTCAACCATCGAGGGGCGTCGCCGCTACCTTCCCGACTTGTCGAGTGACAACCGGCAACTCCGCGACATGGCCGAGCGCGCAGCCCTCAATGCCCCCATCCAGGGGTCCGCCGCGGACATCATCAAGCGGGCCATGCTGGGCGTGGAGGCGGGGCTGCGCGAGGGTGACATGAAATCGCGCATGCTGCTGCAGGTCCACGACGAACTTGTGCTGGAGGTCGCCCACGGCGAACTCGATGCCGTGGGTGCGATGGTGCGCGAGCGCATGGGGGCCGCCGCCAGCTTGTCCGTCCCGTTGGACGTGTCCGTCGGAATCGGCGCAGACTGGCACCAGGCCGGCCACTAACTCGAAGGAGATCGGCATGAGGATCGAGCGTTTTCCGCCCGGCGTTGACGGCGACAAGCCCGACGCCCGAACGCTTGGATGGTTCGGGGCCGTCGATTTCGGCTTCCTCGATTCAGGCATGGAACCCGCGCACACCGCGGCATTTGCGCGCTCCTACATCCAAGACGGTCGAACGCTGTGGGGAGCCTACGACGACGAGACGCGTCCCGGCGTCTGGGACCCCAGTGTCCCGGTCGCGACCTACGCCACCCTCGCCAACGACCTGAATGTGGGCGGCGGGCGCATGCTGCCCACGCATCAGATCACGGCCGTGACGGTCAGGGCCACGCACCGCCGGCGGGGCATTCTGCGCCGGATGATGACGGAGGATCTCCGCTGGGCGGCCGCCAACGGCCGCGCGATGGCCGCGCTGACCGCCTCCGAGGCCACGATCTACGGCCGTTTCGGGTTCGGCGCGGCCACCTTCGCCCGCGAGGTGGAGGTGGATGTCCGCGAGCGGTTCGGACTCCGCGCCCACGCCACGGGGACCGTGGAGGTCGCCGAGCCCGGGACCCTCCGCGAACTCGCACCCGAGGTCTTCTCCCGATTCCACGCCCGGACCACCGGCTCCGTGGGACGCCAGAGCGCCTACGCCATGAGAGTGTCCGGAACGTGGGGCCGCGACAAGCCGGAGCTGGACCGGGGGTTGCGCGCGGCCGTGTACTACGCGGATGGGGGCGCCGCCGACGGCTACGTCAGCTACCGTTTCGCCGGCTGGGACAAGGAGCCGCGCACGCTGGAGGTCGCCGACCTCGTCGCCGCGACCGACGATGCCTACCGGGAACTCTGGCGGTACCTGGCCTCTGTGGACCTGGTGGAGCGCGTCGTGTTCAGCGCGGCGGCGGAGGACGATCCGCTGCCATGGTCCATGGCGGACAGCCGCGGATATGCCGTGAAGGGGGCGGAGGACGTGCTGTGGCTGCGGGTGCTGGATCCGGTCGCCGCCCTGGCGGCGCGCTCCTGGCCGACGGACGGCACCTGCGCGCTGGAGGTTCTCGACCCGCTCGATATCGCCTCGGGACGGATTCGTGTCGCCGCCGAAGGTGGCCGGGCCACCGTGGAACGGCTGGACGCGGACGCGCCCGTCGACGCCGTGGTTCCCGTCGACGTGCTCGGCTCGCTGTTTCTGGGCGGTGTCTCCGCCGCGACCCTCGCCGCCGCGGGACGGCTTCCCGGCGCCTCGGAGGCGTCCGTGGAACTGATCGACCGCATGTTCGCAATGGGCGCGCCGCCGTACTGCATCACACATTTCTAGTGCCGGTTCGAGTGGCGGGCGCCGGGAACGACCGCCGTCGGGCGAACTCCCGCGACGGCGACCGGCGTCCTTTGACCGCCGTTGCCGTAAGCGGCTAGACTGGTCGGGCATGTCCTGCGCGCTGTCGCGCGCGGAAATCGTGCGTTGAATCCAATATTTCGGAATATGCCGGGACTTCCGGCTGCCCGACCCATCAGAGACTATCCACATCGGAGCCCCTACTACATGACCATCACCTCCAACGAGAAGACTGGTACCCCGCAGGTCGCCATCAACGACATCGGTACCGCTGAAGACTTCCTCGCAGCCGTCGACGCCACCATCAAGTACTTCAACGATGGGGACCTCGTCGAGGGCGTCGTCGTCAAGGTCGACCGCGATGAAGTTCTGCTCGACATCGGTTACAAGACCGAGGGTGTCATTCCTTCCCGCGAGCTTTCCATCAAGCACGACGTCGACCCGGGCGAAGTCGTCGCCGTCGGTGACAACGTCGAGGCTCTCGTCCTCACCAAGGAGGACAAGGAAGGCCGCCTGATCCTCTCCAAGAAGCGCGCTCAGTACGAGCGAGCCTGGGGCGACATCGAAAAGATCAAGGAAGAGGACGGCGTCGTCACCGGCACCGTCATCGAGGTGGTCAAGGGCGGCCTCATCCTCGACATCGGCCTGCGCGGCTTCCTGCCCGCGTCCCTCGTCGAGATGCGCCGCGTGCGCGATCTGGCCCCGTACATCGGCCAGCAGATCGAAGCGAAGATCATCGAGCTGGACAAGAACCGCAACAACGTGGTCCTTTCCCGCCGCGCATGGCTCGAGCAGACCCAGTCCGAGGTTCGCTCCACGTTCCTCAACAAGTTGGAAAAGGGCCAGGTCCGTCCCGGCGTCGTTTCCTCCATCGTCAACTTCGGTGCCTTCGTGGACCTGGGCGGCGTCGACGGCCTGGTGCACGTTTCCGAGCTGTCCTGGAAGCACATCGACCACCCGAACGAGGTTGTCGAGGTCGGCCAGGAAGTCACCGTCGAGGTTCTCGAGGTGGACCTGGACCGCGAGCGCGTCTCGCTGTCCCTCAAGGCGACGCAGGAGGATCCGTGGCAGACCTTCGCCCGCACGCACGCACTGGGCCAGGTTGTCCCGGGTAAGGTCACCAAGCTGGTTCCGTTCGGCGCGTTCGTCCGCGTCGAGGACGGCATCGAGGGCCTCGTGCACATCTCGGAGCTGGCCGTGCGCCACGTCGAGCTGGCCGAGCAGGTTGTCTCCGTGGGCGACGAGCTGTTCGTCAAGGTCATCGACATCGACCTCGAGCGCCGCCGCATCAGCCTGTCGCTGAAGCAGGCCAACGACGGTGTCGATCCCGAGGGTTCCGAATTCGATCCGGCTCTCTACGGCATGGCCGCGGAGTACGACGAAGAGGGCAACTACAAGTACCCCGAGGGCTTCGATCCGGAGACCAACGAGTGGCTCGAGGGCTTCGAGTCCCAGCGCGCCGTTTGGGAGCAGCAGTACGCCGACGCCCAGACCCGCTGGGAAGCGCACAAGAAGCAGGTCGCGCAGCACGCCGCCGAGGACGTTGCGGCCACCGAGGGTGGCGGCGAGTCCGCTTCGACCAGCTACTCCTCCGAGGTTCCGGCCGAGGACGCCGGCACGCTGGCTTCCGACGAGGCTCTCGCCGCACTGCGCGAGAAGCTCACCGGCGCCTAGGCAGTCCGCGTCAGACGGCGCCCGCGCCGCCTGACGTAACACGAACGAGGGCCCCCACGCCGAAAGGCGAGGGGGCCCTCGTTCGTTGCCGGCAGATCGTCGGGGGAGACGCGGTGGAGCGGCTAGGCCTGCGGCCGCGTGGAAACCGTGACCGTGAACTTGGGGTTCCGGGCCACTTGCCGCGTGGGGCCGACGAGTCTCTGCAGGTGCGGGCGGTAGGCCAGGGGAGAATTCCACACGCACCAGAGTTCGCCGCCGGGGGCCAGCACCCGGCCGGCTTCGGCGATCAGCTTCAGAGCGATCCCCGCATGGACCGTGTTCCCCATGTGGAAGGGCGGATTCAGCACGACCAGCTGTTCGGAGCCGTCCGCCAGCGCCGACAGCCCGTCGTCGCGCACCGCCTCGACCCGGTTCGAGACGCCGTTTGCCGCCGCCGTCGCCGCGGTGGAGGCGACCGCCGAGGCCGACTGGTCGCAGGCCAGCACCCGCAGGTCGGGCCGGGCAAGGGCCAGATAGCCGGCGATGGTGCCGTTCCCGCAGCCCAGGTCCACGGCCCGTTGCGCGGGTCGGGCGCCCGCAAGCAGGGGAAGCAGCAATCGCGTGCCCGGATCGAGCTTGGCGCCGCCGAAGGTGGCCGCAAAGGCGCACAGCGTCAGCGGCGCGGGCAGCCCGACGTCGTGGGCCGCTGTCAGCGGGAAGCGGTCGGCGGGACGTTCGGTGGCGGGCCGGGGCGACGCGGCGGTGAGCACCCGGGCCTTCTGCCGGGCAAGTCCAGCCGAGACGGACGCGAAATGCCGTCCGAGCACGTCGTTCATGGCGCGGGTCATGTGCTTGACCCGGCCTCCGGCGAGCAGCACGACGCCGGGGTCCGCGTGGGCGGCAACCATCCCGGCGAACTCCTCGAGGGCGTCCAGCGAGCGCGGCAGCTGAAGGACGACGAGCGTGGCTCCGGCAAGCAGTGCCGGACCCAGCGCCTCTTGGCGGTACGCATCGGCGGGCAGGCCGGGCAGCAACCGGTCCGCGTTCGCCGCGAGTGCGCGGACCCCGGAGAGCCCGTCCTGGTGGACGCGCATACCGTGTGCGCCCAGTGCGGCGGCCCCCAATACCAGCGCGCCGTAGTGGTCGTTGAGGACCACGACCTTTCCCGGGGCTGCCAGCCGCCCGGTTTCGGCGGCGGTGTGCAGCAGCAGGCGGTCCGCCGCGTCGTGCGCCTGTAGGTTTTCGGCCTCGGCGTCGGGCCAGCGGCGCAGCGCCGTGAAATCAAGGCCGGCAGGCATCGGATCATTCACCGCAGGTCCACCCAGTCGGTTCCCAGTTGCACGGCCCGTCCCGAACCGGCGGTCAGCGTCGCGAGCCGCTCGTTGAATCCAGCCAGAACGGCGGCGTCGTCGGGCAGCGCGATGCGCAGGGTCACCCCGGAGGGTCCGTAGTCGGTGCCCAGGACCGTGGTGCCGGCGGCTCGGAGTTCGTTTTCAAGCCGGCCGGCGTCGGCGTGGTGCGCGTCGATGCCGTAGCTGCACATCCGCTGGCGGCGTAGCAGGACGGCGCCGTCCAGCGCCGCGGAGACCGATTCGGAGTAGGCGCGGACCAGACCGCCCGCGCCGAGCAGGACCCCGCCGAAGTAGCGGACCACGACGGCGACGGTGTCGGAGAGCCCGGCGGTGTCCGGAGCCGTTTCGCGTTTGGCGAGTGCGTCGAGCATCGGGACGCCGGCGGTGCCGGATGGCTCGCCGTCGTCGTTGCTGCGCATGGCCGTGCGGTCGGGACCCAGTATGTACGCGCTGCAGTGGTGGCGGGCGTCGAAGTGGGTCTTGCGGAGTTCGGCGACCACCTCCCGGGCCGCGTCCTCGGTCTCCACGCGGCGCAGGTGGGTGACGAACCGGGACCGCTTGACCACGATTTCGTGCACGTGGTCGCCCTCGACCGTTGTGTACGCCGTCGCACGGCTTTCTGTGGCAGTCACCGCTCAAGCCTAGCGGCGGCGGAGGGCCCATTGTTCGCCGGTGGAGGTGGTGCGAGAATGGCGCGTGGGGGCATCGTGGGGAGACACGGATCGTGCTGAAGTTGAATTTGCTGGGCGAACAGCGCCTCACCGATGCCGGAGCCGAAGTGGGTGTCGGCAAAGCCCGTGCCCTGGACCTCCTTGCCTACTTGGTGCTGCACCCCGGCATCCTCGTTCCGCGGCAGGTGCTGGCCGGAACCTTCTGGCCCGATTCCGCGGATGCGCAGGCGCTGACGAACCTTCGGCGCGAACTCCACAACCTGCGTTGCCTGCTGGGCGGGTCCGGGCGCCTCGAGACGGCGAACGGCGCCATCGGATGGGTTCCCGACGCGGGCGTGCGCATCGATGTGGAGCTTTTCACCGGCGAGGGGGCCGCGGCTCGGAACGCCGCGGGACGGGGCGATGTCAGGGGATTCCTACGGCATGCTGACGCCGCCCTGTCCAGCTACCGCGGGGAACTGATGCCTGGGAACTATGCGGACTGGGTGGGTCCGCTTCGCGAATCGCTGCAGGGCGAATACTCGGGACTCTGCTCGGAGGCGACGGCGGCTTGGCTGAGGCTGGGACAGGCGGAACGGGCGCTGGGGCCGGCACGACGGGGAGTGCAGGTCGCACCACTGTCCGAAAGCGGATACCGCGACCTGATCGGGGTCCAGTTGGCGCTCGGAGAGCCAGCGGCAGCCATGCACACGTTCCACGGCTGTTGCCAGATGCTCGAGGGGGAATTGGGCGTGGGGCCGGGGGAGGAGACCCGGGCCCTGGTGTCCGGACTCTCCGGGGAGCACGGGCGCACTTCGCGGCGGGAACGACTGCAGGATCCCATCGGCAGGGCCCGGGAGATGGCGACACTACGCGCCGCCTGGGACGCCGCTGCTTCCGGACACGGTGCCGTGATGCTCCTGACGGGAGGCCCGGGAGTCGGGAAGACGCACCTGGCCGAGAGCCTCGCGGCCGGTGCAGCCGCGCGTGGAGCCCTCGTCGCGAGGGCGCGGTGCTTCGACGGCGGAGGGATGATCCCGCTGGCGCCGTTCGCCGCGTGGCTGCACACCAGCGGGTTTGCCGCGGTGCTGCGGGATCTCCCTCCCCGCATCCAACGCGACGTGAGCCGGCTTCTGCCAGGTGTTGGAGGCGGCACGGCGGCGCTCCCCTCCGCGGCCGCGGACGGTGAGCGCGCCATGGTCGATGCGTGGCAGCGCTTCGGCTACTTCGAGTCGCTGGCCCGCGGCATCGGGGCCGCGGGCAGGCCCACCTTGCTCGTGCTGGACGACCTGCAGTGGTGCGACAGCGAAACCGCCGCGCTGATCCACTTCCTCCTTGCGGGGGAGTACGCGCCGGGGTTGATGCTGGTCGCCACGATGCGCACGGGCGGTTCCCGCCCCGGCGGGGCCGTTGCCGGCATGCTGGCCTCGCTGCGGACCAGTGGCTGCCTCCACGAGATTCCCCTGGAACCATTCGGCGAAGCGGATACCGCCGCCCTCGCCGGCGCCCTGCGCGGAGGCCCCCTGAACGACGGTCAGGCGCGAATGCTCAGGGCGGCGACGGGAGGTTATCCGCTGTTCATCGTCCAGACCGCCCGCATTCTCCCGGAGGAAGACGACGGATCTCCACATAAGCTTGGCGCGGTGCTCGGGAACAGGATATCCGGATTGGATCCCGAGGCCAGGGCAGTGGCCGGGCTGGTGGCGGCCAACGGACGGGAAATCGGCTTGGGCTTGCTCAATGCCGCAACCGATCTCCCGGCGGGCGAGCTGGTGGCGGCCGTGGACGAACTGTGGCGCCTGGGCATCCTGGTTCCCGTGGGCCACGGTTACTACTTTGCGCACCAATTGCTGGCGGACGCCGCCTACCGGCCGTTGACCCCCGCGCAACGGTGGCTCCTGCACACCCGGCTGGCCGCGTCCCTCGAGGCGCTGCACGCCGAGGACCTGGATGCCGTGGCGGCCCTGCTCGCCGAACAGCATGCCCTGGCCTCCAACCCGGCCAGGGCGCTGCACTTCCGGATGCGTGCCGGAGCGGCGGCGGCCGGCGTGTTCGCTAACGCAACGGCGCTGGAAAGCTACCGACAGGCGCTGGACATCGTCGCGGGCTTGGATCCCGGAGCCGGCCGCGATGCGGCGGAGCTGGACGCGAGGCGCGCCATGTCTCCGCCGCTGACCGCCCTTCACGGGTACTCCTGCGCGGAGCTGCTGGAGAACCTGGAACGATCGGTCGTCCTGGCCGAGCGGTTGGGGCGCCCACGCGTGGTCGTGGCGAGTCTCATCGGCCTGTTCTGCGGGCGGCATGTTCAGGGACGTATCAAACAGTCCTACGCGATCGGCCTACGCGCCCTGGAAATCACCGCGGACGACGCCGACCTGGCGGCCCAGGCGCACTTTGCGGTGGCAGGGGCCGCCCTTGCACTGGGGCGGCCCGGCGAGGCGATCGAACACTTCGCCGCCTGCTACACAACGGTAACGCCCGGGTACTCCACGATCCTGGGAACGCGCATCGAGATCCACGCGCGGGCCTGGGCCTCGCACGCGCACTGGCTTGCCGGAGATCGGGACGGGGCGCGGCTCCTGGCCTCCGAGGCCCTTAACCGCTCGGCAGCGGCCGAACATCCCTACACCCGGGCCGTGGCACTGGCGTACGTTGCGCTATTGCGCCAACTGTCGGCCGACGCGGAGGGGCTCGGCGAGGTGGTGGACGAGTTGCTCGGGCTGTGTCGCCGCTACGACATCGCCTACTACGGACAGTGGGCGGAGATCTTCGCCGGATGGAGCACCGGGGGAGCCCCCGGCGCGCGGCGGATCCGCACCGCGATGCTGGCCCTGGAGCACCAGGATGCCGTGGTGCGAATGACGTACTGGCACTCGCTGTTGGCCGACGTCCTCGTGCGCGACCACCAACCCGTGGCGGCGCTCGCCGAAGTCGATGCGGCGCTCGAGGCGGTCCGATCGCGCCAGGAAAACTGGTGGGCGGGGCATCTCAGGGAGCAACGCGAACGGTTGGCCCGAACGGCCGAACGCTCCGCGAACGCCCGGCATCCTATCGTGGGGACCATCAACCCACCACGCTGACCAGGGAGCACGCCATGAGCCTCTCAACACCGACGGCCGTCACCGCGCATGCGGACTTCGACGAACTCGCCGCGCAGTTGCGCGGAAGCCTGACCCGACCATCGGACGCGGGCTACGACGCGGCGCGCGCCGTGTACAACGCGATGATCGACAAGCGCCCCGCGGCCATCGCCAGGGTCGCCGATGCGGCCGACGTCGTCGCTTGCGTCAATTTTGGGCGCACGCATGAGCTGACCGTCGCCGTCCGTGGAGGCGGGCACAACGCCGGTGGACTGGGAATCGCCGACGACGCGCTGGTCATCGACTTGGGCGGTCTCCGCGGCACCACCCTCGACCTGGCGGCCCACACCGTGCGCGTCGACGGCGGCGCCACCTGGGGCGACGTGGACCACGCCACGGTGCCCTTCGGGGTGGCGACGCCCAGCGGATTCATCGCCTCCACCGGCGTCGGCGGGTTGACGCTCGGAGGCGGTATCGGCTACCTGGCGCGCCGTTTCGGGCTCACCGTGGACAACCTGCTCTCCGCGGACGTGGTGCTCGCCGACGGTTCGCTGGTCAGGGCAGACGCGGACCGGCATCCCGATCTGTTCTGGGCCCTGCGCGGCGGGGGAGGGAACTTCGGCGTCGCCACGTCCTTCGTTTTCCGCACCCATGACATCGGTGAGCACGGGTTGATCATTGGGGGACCCGTGCTCTACGACCTGGCCGACACCAGCGAAGTCATGGCCTGGTACAGGGAACTGCTCCCCACGTTGCCGGCAGAACTGTCCGGCTGGATCGGCATCATGGCGATTCCGCCGGCCGCGCCGTTCCCCGAGGAACTGTGGGGCAGGAAATCCTGTGGCATCGTCTGGTGCTACACCGGCGCCCACGACCGCGCGGGCGAGGTGCTGGGACAGGTGCGGGAGTTCGGCAATCCCCTGCTGGTCGGCCTGCAGGAAATGCCCTTCAATGTGCTGCAACAGGCCTTCGACGGGCTGTATCCCGCTGGGATGCAATGGTATTGGCGTGCCGACTTCGTCGCCGAGATCTCCGACGCGGCCATCGGGATCCATGCCAGACACGGGGCTGCGCTGCCCACCGGACACTCCACCATGCACCTGTACCCGATCGACGGGGCAGCGGCCCGGGTGGGGACCGGCGACACCGCCTTCGCCTACCGGCAAGGGGGCTGGGCCGGAGTCATTGTGGGGGTCGATCCCGATCCGGCGAAGGCGGAGCTCATCAGCGACTGGGCGCGCTCCTATTCCGAGGAGCTCCACCCCACCACCGCGGGGGGAGCCTACGTCAACTTCCTCATGGACGAGGGACAGGACAGGGTCCGAGCGGCATACCGGGGCAACTACGAGAGGCTGGCCCGCATCAAGGCCATCTACGACCCCGCCAACCTGTTCCACGTCAACCAGAACATCCCCCCGGCCGAAGGCGCCCGATAGGGTGGGGGAATGCTCAATGTTGGACTCACCGGCGGGATTGCCGCCGGAAAATCGGCCGTCGCGTCGCGGCTTGTCGAACTCGGAGCCGTCCTCATCGACGCCGACGCGATCGCCCGCGAGGTGGTCGCGCCGGGGACGGAGGGACTGGCCGCCGTGGTCGAGGCGTTCGGTGACGGCGTGCTCGGGACCGACGGCGCGCTGGATCGGCCCGCGCTCGGTGCGCTGGTCTTCGCCGACGAACCGGCTCGGCTGAAGCTCAACGGGATCGTGCACCCGCTGGTCCGTGCGGAGGCGGCCCGCCGGCGTGCGGCGGCCGCACCCGGCGCCGTCGTGGTCCAGGACATCCCCCTGCTGGTGGAGACCGGGCAGGCCGGAAACTTCGATCTGGTCGTGACAGTCCAGGCGCCGGAGCCCGAACGGATCCGCCGCATGGTTCAGGACCGC
Source organism: Arthrobacter arnarulunnguaqae (assembly GCF_051262515.1). NCBI lineage: Bacteria > Bacillati > Actinomycetota > Actinomycetes > Micrococcales > Micrococcaceae > Arthrobacter > Arthrobacter arnarulunnguaqae. The sequence goes on from NZ_JBIMER010000001.1 coordinate 278,273, forward strand.
GGCATGGCCCGGAGCGAGGCCGAATCCCGCGTATCCGCCCAGGCCACGGACGCCGAACGCGCGGCCGCGTCCGACGTCGTGCTGGAGAACTCGGGAACCCTCGGCGACCTGCTGGCCTCCGTGGACCGCCTCTGGAATGAACGGATACTGCCGGCGGCGGCCGTGCGCGCCCCGGGGAAGCCCGGGGCCGGACCGTGACGCCGCGCGCGTCCGATCCGACGCCGGGTTTCGAATTCGGGGACGGCATGCGCTGGGTGCGGCGGACCTTCTCGGCCATGGCGGCTTGCCTGCTGGTCGCCCTCGTGCTGTGGCTGGCGGTCGGGGGGGGCGCGCTGAGTTCACCACGTCCTCCGCTCCGTGGACGTGGCGCGTGCTGGTCCCCGGTTGGCTGGCCGGACTCGGAATGGTGCTGGCCGTCGGCGGGGGAGTGTTGTTCGCGCGCGAGTTGGCGGGTTCCATTCTCGGCCGATTAAGCCATCGGCGGTAGTGGCGCAATGCGTCCGGGGCCGGGCGTAGCCTTGTCCCATGAGTCTTGCCCAGCAAATCAACCGCGTCGTGGCGCCGTTCGAGGTGGTCAGTGATTTCCAGCCCGCAGGGGACCAGCCGCAGGCCATCGGCGAGCTGACCGAACGGATCAAGGGCGGTGAGAAGGACGTCGTGCTGCTGGGTGCCACCGGCACGGGAAAGAGCGCGACGACGGCGTGGCTCGTCGAAAAGGTGCAGCGTCCCACGCTGGTCATGGTGCAGAACAAGACCTTGGCGGCGCAGCTGGCCAACGAGTTCCGCGAGCTGCTGCCCAACAACGCGGTCGAGTACTTCGTTTCCTATTACGACTACTACCAGCCCGAGGCCTACGTCCCGCAGACGGACACGTTCATCGAGAAGGACTCCTCGATCAACGAGGAGGTGGAGCGGCTGCGGCACTCGGCCACCAACGCGCTGCTGACCCGGCGCGACGTCGTTGTGGTCGCCACAGTGTCCTGCATCTACGGCCTCGGCACTCCCGAGGAATACGTGGCGGGGATGGTGACGCTGCGCCGGGGCATGGAATTGAACCGCGACGACCTCCTGCGGAAGTTTGTGTCCATGCAGTACGCGCGCAACGACGTGGACTTCCACCGGGGAACCTTCCGCGTGCGCGGCGACACCGTCGAGATCATCCCGATGTACGAGGAGCAGGCGCTGCGCGTCGAGTTCTTCGGGGACGAAATCGAAAAGATCTTCACGCTCGATCCGCTGACGGGCGAGATCATCCGGGAGGAGACGGAGATGTACGTCTTCCCGGCCAGCCACTACGTCGCCGGGCCCGAGCGCATGAACCGGGCCATCACCGACATCGAGGACGAGCTGCGAGTGCGTCTGGAGGAACTGGAGTCGCAGAACAAACTGGTCGAGGCGCAGCGCCTGCGGATGCGCACCACCTACGACCTCGAGATGATGCAGCAGATGGGCTTCTGCAACGGGATCGAGAACTACTCCCGGCACATCGACGGACGCGGACCCGGCACGGCGCCGCACTGCCTGATCGACTACTTCCCGGACGACTTCCTGCTCGTTGTCGACGAGTCGCACGTGACCATCCCGCAGATTGGCGCGATGTACGAAGGCGACATGTCCCGCAAGCGCACGCTGGTGGAGCACGGGTTCCGCCTCCCGTCCGCCATGGACAACCGTCCGTTGAAGTGGGACGAGTTCCTCGAACGCATCGGCCAGACCGTGTACCTCTCGGCGACGCCGGGCAAGTACGAGCTCGGAAAGGCCGACGGGACGGTCCAGCAGATCATCCGTCCGACCGGCCTGATCGACCCCGAGATCGTCGTCAAACCGACGAAGGGCCAGATAGACGATCTCCTGGACGAGATCCGCGAACGGACCGAGAAGAACGAGCGAGTGCTCGTCACCACGCTGACCAAGCGTATGGCGGAGGACCTCACGGGCTACCTCACGGAGCACGGGGTCAAGGTCGAATACCTGCACTCCGATGTCGACACACTGCGCCGCGTCGAGCTGCTTCGCGAACTTCGGTTGGGCGTCTTCGACGTGCTGGTCGGCATCAACCTGCTGCGCGAGGGGTTGGACCTGCCGGAGGTTTCCCTGGTGTCGATCCTGGACGCGGACAAGGAGGGCTTCCTCCGCTCGGGGACCTCGCTGATCCAGACGATCGGCCGCGCGGCCCGCAACGTGTCCGGCCAGGTGCACATGTACGCGGACCGCATCACGGACTCCATGGCGCACGCGATCTCCGAAACCAATCGGCGGCGCGAAATCCAGATGGCATACAACAAGGAAAAGGGCGTGGATCCACAGCCGCTGCGGAAGCGGATTGCGGACATCACGGACCAGATCGCCCGCGAGGACGCCGACACGCAGGAACTGCTGAACAACCAGCGGCTGGCCAAGGGGGCCAAGCGCAGCAAGTCGGCCAAGGACAGGGGCGAGGCTGCCGTCAAGCGGGACGGGCTGGCCGCGGTCCCCGCGGAAGACCTCGTGGACCTGATTACGCAACTCACCGATCAGATGCACGGAGCGGCCGCGGAACTGCAATTCGAGTTGGCAGCGCGTCTGCGCGACGAGGTGGGGGACCTGAAGAAGGAACTGCGCCAGATGAAGAACGCCGGGCACGCGTAGGTCCTGCCCTGCGATAGACTGTTCCGAGCGTAGGGGAGTATCCCGAACACTGTGGACGTCAGCACGCGGGGCAATGGGGCACCGCCGGGCGCAGTGGCCGGACCCGGACACCGGGCGGCGGAGAGACTTGCGGCAATCACTTGTATCCGCAATCGGTGCTTCGCGCCGCCCCCGAAAGGTCACCTGTGTCAGACCAGCTTTCCACCCAGTTCCAGACCATCACGTTCGTGGTGCTCGGACTGGTCCTCCTCTTCGATCTCCTCTACGTGGTAAAGCGACCGCACGAGCCCTCCATGAAGGAAGCCGGCCTGTGGGTCGGCTTCTACGTCACCCTCGCCCTGGTGTTCGCCGGCCTGATGTTCTGGCAGGCCGGGCCGGACTACGGCCAGGAGTTCATCGCCGGGTGGGTCACCGAGTACAGCCTCAGCGTGGACAACCTCTTCGTCTTCATCATCATCATGGCCAGGTTCTCCGTGCCGCGCAGGTACCAGCAGGAGGTGCTGATGTTCGGCATCATCATCGCGCTGATCCTCCGCGGCATCTTCATCATGGTGGGCGCCACCGTGATCGAGCACTTCACCTGGGTGTTCTACATCTTCGGCGCCTTCCTGCTCTGGACCGCCTGGAAGCAGGCCACGGACTCCGGCGAGGACGAGGAAGAGGGCTCCGAAAACGGCCTGATCGCGCGGCTCACGTCACGGCTTCCGATGAGCAAGGACTACGACGGCAACAAGCTGCGCACCACCGTTGACGGTCGCCGCGTCTTCACCCCGATGGTCGTCGTGTTCATCACCATCGGCATGACGGACCTGCTGTTCGCCGTCGACTCGATCCCCGCCATCTTCGGCCTGACGCAGAGCGCCTTCATCGTGTTCACGGCCAACATCTTCGCGCTGATGGGCCTGCGCCAGCTCTACTTCCTGTTGGGCGGACTCATGGACCGGCTCATCTACCTCAAGCACGGACTGTCGGTCATCCTGGCTTTCATCGGCGTCAAGCTGGTCTTCCACGCGATGCACGAGAACGAGTTGCCGTTCATCAACGGTGGCCAGCACATCGAATGGGTACCCGAGATCTCGACGCCCCTTTCGCTGGCCGTCATCCTCGGAACGATCGTCGTCGCGACGGTTGCCAGCCTGCTGAGCCCGGCCGGCAAGAGGGCCGCCATGGACGCGCGCCTGGCCAAGGACGTCGAGCTCGCCCGCTCGGACGCCGAGTAGTCACTCACGCACCCTTCTGAACAACCTCGTCCCCGTAGCGGGTGGTTGCTACGCTGGGGCGGTGAGCGAGCCAACCGACGCGGCGTTGGGCCGCCTTCCCCAAAGGAAGGCGCTCCAGCGCCGCGTTGTTTTGTCGTTGTCCGTGGCCCAGCTCTTCAGCGGCGTCGGGAACGGGGCGGGGCTGGCGCTCGGCTCCCTGCTTGCCGTGGAACTCACCGGAAGCGACGCGTTCGCGGGAGCGTCCACCACCGCCATCTCCGTGGCCGCGGCGGTCGCCGCGATGCCGCTGGCCGGGCTGGCCATCCGCCGCGGACGCAGGGTCGCGTTGTCCGCCGGCCTCGCACTGGCCGCGCTGGGCGCGCTCGGCATGGTGCTGGCGCCGGTCGTGCGCAGCTTTCCGCTGTTGCTGGTGGCGTCGGGGCTGTTGGGCGTCGGGATGGCGGCCAACCTGCAGGCCCGTTTCGCGGCCACCGACCTGGCCGACGACGCAACGCGCGGCCGCGACTTGGGACTCGTCGTCTGGGCCATCACCATCGGTGCCGTCGGCGGTCCCAACCTGATCCGTCCCGGCGCGGAGTTGGGCGCGGCGTTGGGGCTTCCGGAGCTGAGCGGGCCCTTCCTGTTTTCGTTCGCCGGACTGCTCGTGGCACTGCTCGTGCTGAACATCGGGCTGCGGCCGGACCCGCTCCAGATGGCCCGGGCCGCCACCGGGGACGCACCCGCCGACGTGAATCCGGCGGCGGCGGTCCGGGGCGCCCCGGGCAGGCCTTCCCTGCGCGAGGGGATGGCCGCGTTGCGCGACTATCCCGCGGCCAGAATGGGCATCGCGGCGATCGTCGGTGCGCATCTGATCATGGTGGCGGTCATGTCCATGACGCCGGTGCACTTGAAGAACCTGGCCGCGTCCGAAGTCGCCCACGCCGGCCATGCCGTGGGCGGGCAGGTGCCGGCCGACGCGCTGGTGATCATCGGTTTCACCATTTCGCTGCACATCGCCGGCATGTACGCGCTGTCGCCGCTGGTGGGACTCCTGGCCGACCGGTGGGGTCGGCCGCGCACGATGCTGCTCGCCCAGGCCGTGTTTGCGGCGTCACTGCTCACCAGCGCGCTGGGCAGTCAGTCCAGACCCGCCGTCGTCGTCGGACTGGTGCTCTTGGGCCTTGGATGGTCGCTCGCGACCGTGTCGGGATCCGCCTTCGTCTCCGAGAGTGTCCCCGGCCAGGTCCGCGTCCTGGTGCAGGGGGCGGCCGACGCCCTCATGGGCGCGGCGGGTGCCCTCGGCGCCGCGCTCTCCGGCGTCGTGCTGGCGCTGGCGGGCTTCGGGGGGCTGAACTACGCCGCCATGGCCGTGGCGGCGTTCGTCGGGGCCTGGTGCCTGCGCGTGGTGTTCGCTACTTCTTTTTCGCCGCGGCCTTAGCGGCCTTCTTCGTCGCGCGGACCTGGGCGAGCGATTCCGCGTCGACGATGTCCGCCACGGACTTCCGGGCGCCCTCCTCGCCGTAGGGCCCGGACGCCTCGCGCCACCCCGCGGCGTCGAGGCCCCGCTGCTTGCCCAGGAGCGCGAGGAAGATCCGCGCCTTTTGGTCTCCGAAGCCCGGCAGCGCCTTGAGCCGCTTGAGGACCTCGGCGCCGTCCGGCCCGCCGCGCGTCCAGAGGGCAGCGGCGTCGCCGCCCCATTCGGCCTCGACGACGGCGCAGACCGCCTGTACTCGTTGGGCCATGGACCCCGGGAAGCGGTGTACGGCGGGGGACTGCCGGAAGACCTCGAGGAGGTCGTCGGGTGGGTAGGCGGCGATTTGGGCCGCGTCGAGTGCGCCGATCCGGTCGCGGATCTTTGCCGGGCCGGCGAAGGCCGATTCCATGGTGACCTGCTGGTCCAGGAGCATCCCGAGCAACAGCGCCAGGGGGCTCTCGTCGAGCAGTGCGTCCGCGGCCTCGTCGCCCGTGATGTGCAGAGTCATGATTCGTTTCCTTCCGCGGGGCCCCGTTGGGATGCCTGAGGTGTTTCTGCGTCGGCGGGCTGCGGTTCGGTCATCCCCAGCAGGCGCGCGAAGATGCCGGCGCCGTCGTCCGCGATGCCGTCGTGGTGGTATTCGCCCGTCTCCCAGACGCGGAGGCCGCGGACAAGGGACGCCGTCTCCATGCTCAGGTCGCGGTCTACGTACACGTCGTCCGAGTACACCGCGGCGGCCACCGGAATGGTGTTCGTGGCCAGCACGTCCAGATCGTACAGTTCCGGCCACTCGTCGATGGACGCCAGCAGCCCGGCAGTCTGTTCCAACGGGCGCAGTGCCGGGTCCTCATCGAAGTACCACGGGTAGACCATCTCCCCGGTGAGGAGCGGCTCGGCGGCGTCCGGGTGGAACGCCGGGAACTCCGTCAGGACGCGTGCCGCCGCCCAGTCGGTGGCGAACCCCTGGGCATAGATCGACTCGTGCATCAGCGCGTAGAGCGGGTTCGTCAGCCGTGCGGCCTGCGCCTGCAGCACCGCCAGGAAGGCGTCGCCGAGGCGCGCCCCGCCGGGGGTGGGGACGAACGCTTGTTCGAACGCGTGGTGCAGCTGGTCCACGCGGGTGTTCCCTCCGAGGAACTGGCCGAGCATCTGGACCAGTGCCCGCGTCACGGGCCGGCCGTCGGGCAGGCGCTCAGCGGTGCTCCCCAAGTGCTCGAAGACCCGATTCAGGACGGCGCGGTCCTCGGGGTACTCCGCGAAGTACTCCGCGTTCCTGGCTTCCATGCGGGCGTAGGTGGCGCGGTAGACGCGGTCGGCGTCGCCGCGGACGGGGCCCAGGCCCCCCGTGATCAGGCAGCGTGCCAGCCCGCGCGGAGCGTGCGAGAGGTAGCTCAGGGTGCAGAATCCGCCGTAGCTCTGCCCGAACGTGGTCCACGGCCCGGCCCCCAGGATCCCGCGGATGGCCTCGGCGTCGCGGACGATCGAGTCGGCGCGGAAGTGGGTCAGGTAGTACGCCTCGGCCGCGGAGTCGCCCCGCAACGGCAGCGTCTGGCGGTTGGCGGGGGTGCTGAGGCCGGTCCCGCGCTGGTCGAGAAGGAGGATGCGGAAAGCCTTTGCGGCCTCGGCCATCCAGCCGGACAGCGAGGAGATGCGCGGGGACTGTCCGCCGGGGCCGCCCTGCAGGTAGAGCAGCCACGGCAGGGACTCCGGATCCGCGTGCTCCAGGGACACGACCTCCCGGGCGAAGACCGTGATGGTCTCCCGCCCGGGCGCCGCGTGGTCCAACGGGACGGTGAAATAGTGCTCGGTGGCGCGCATGCCGCGGAATTCATGGACGGCGGCGACCCGGTGCGCCTCGTGGAGCGTCATGGCCGGGATCCCGCGTCCGCGAGGGCCTGGCCGTCCAGTCGGCGCACCGTCCAGCCGTCCATCGAGCCCGCTCCGAGGGCGTCGTAGAAGCCGATCGCGGGTTCGTTCCAGTCCAGCACGCTCCATTCGAGGCGGGAATAGCCGCGTTCGACGGCGATGCGGGCCAGGTTGCGCAGGAGCCGTTTGCCGTGGCCGGCTCCGCGGACGCCGGGATGGACGTACAGGTCCTCGAGGTGGATGCCGTGGGTGCCCTCCCACGTGGAGTAGTTGAGGAACCAGATGGCGGTTCCGACCACGCACAGGTCCGTCCCGCCGGGCAGGGTGTCCTCGACGACATGCGCGAACACGCGTGGCTGGTCGCCGAACAGGCTGAGGTGGAGTCGGTCCTCGGTGTTCCTGACCGCGTCCGGTTCCCGCTCATAGGCGGCCAGATCACGGATGAGGCCGAGGATCGCGGGGACGTCGTCGGGTCGCGCGTCGCGGATGTCGCTCATGTGACCCAGCGTACCGGTGTCGCTGCGTGTGCCGGGCCGGATGCGAACCTAGCGTTGAGGGGGCTCCGCGCCGGGCGGCGCCTCTCCGAGGCACAGGGGGCGCTTGACCATGATGGGCGGAAACCACGCCGCGTGCGGCGCGGCGGCTTGGGTGGCGGCGACCACCCGTTACGAGGTCCCCGTCGCCGGATGGGCCACCCGGCTTCCGGCGATGCCCGGTGCGGTCGCCGAAGCCCTGCCCGACGCCGTGACCGTGGGCTTCGGTGCGATCGAGGCCGGGCCCGCCGGCGTGCTGACCGGAGCCCTGGTGTGCGCGGGGGCGGCCCTGCTCCCGGATGCGGACCACCGCAGCGCCACCATCGCCCAGGCCCTGCCGCCCGTGTCCAATGCCCTGTGCGCCGGTCTGGGACGCGCCATGGGAGGACACCGCAAGGGGACCCATTCGCTGTTCGGGCTCGTCGCCGCCGTCGTGCTTTCGGCCTTGGTGGGGATGTCGACGTGGGAGACGCAGCGCTTCGGGACCGTCTATCCGGGAGCCGGACTCGCGACCGTCCTGCTCGCCGCCTTCGCCGCGAAGGCGTTGCGGTTCATCCCGGACTCAATGCGCAGGTTCCCGTGGCTGGTCGGCCTGGCGGCCGGGGCATCCGTGGCGCTCTACGCGCCGGAGGACCCGCGGTGGTTCGCCGCCGCCGTGGGACTCGGGGCCGCCGTGCACGTCGCGGGGGACCTCATCACCACCGGGGGAGTCGCCCTGACGTGGCCGCTGCGCGTCCGCCGCCCGCGGAAGCTGGCCCGGGTGCCCGTGCTCCGCCACGTCTGGCGGGCCAACGGAAACATCGCCGTGCCGCTGATCGGCAACGCCGGCTCGCTGCGCGAATGGATGCTGTCCGTTCCCGTGGCTGGCTACGCGCTCGCCGGACTCTGCGTCGCCGGCGCCCGGGTCCTGTGAGACGGCGGGAGCGGCGCTAGCCGAGGCGCCCCACGCTCGTCACCGTGACGACGGCGGATCCTGCCTCGTCCGAGGCGGCCAGGTCGACGTGGGCGTCGATGCCCCAGTCGTTGTGACCCGCCGGGTCCTTGAAGATCTGCCGGACGTTCCAGCGGCCCTGCGCGGGCTTGATGATCAGTAGCTGCGGCCCGCGGGCCTCGGGCCCGTCGTCGATGTCGTCGTGTTCGCCGAAGTAGTCGTCCATGGCCCCGGCCCACGCGTCCGCGTCGAAGCCGTCGTGTCCGTCCAGTTCCCCCAGGGCGACGTCCTGCTCGTTGGCGAAGAGCTTGACGCGGCGGAACATCTCGTTGCGCACCATCACGCGGAACGCGCGTTCGTTGGAGGTCAGGCGGTCCGGCTGCGGGGGCAGGATGTCCTCGGAGACGTCCCGCGGGGCCTCGCCGTTGGCCAGCTTCTCCCATTCGTCCAACAGGCTCGAATCGACCTGGCGGACCATCTCGCCCAGCCACACGATGAGGTCCTGCAGGTCCTCGCGCAACAGATCCTGGGGGACCGTCTGCCGCAACGCCTTGTAGGCGTCGGTCAGGTAGCGCAGCAGGATGCCCTCGCTGCGGGCCAGCGAGTAGAACTGCACGTACTCCCCGAAGGACATGGCGCGCTCGTACATGTCCCGCACCACCGACTTCGGGGCGAGTTCGAAGTCCCCGAGCCAGGGTGCGCCGCGGCGATACGTTTCGAAGGCCTCCCCGAGGAGCTCCGCGAGGGGCTGGGCGTAGGTAACCTCGTCCAATGCGGCCATGCGCGCCTCGTACTCCATGCCCTCGGCCTTCATCGCGGCCACCGCCTCGCCGCGGACCTTCTTCAGCTGGCCGGAGAGCACCTGCCGCGGCTTCTCCAGCGTCGCCTCGATCACGGAGACGACGTCGAGGGCGTAGGTCGGGGACTCCCGGTCCAACAGCTCCAGGCTGGCCATGGCGAAGGGGGAGAGGGGTTGGTTCAGGGCAAAGTTCTGCTGCAGGTGGATGGTGAGCCGCAGCCGGTTGCCGTGCTCGTCGGGAGCGTCGAGGCGTTCGACGACGCCGGTGGCCAGCAGTTCCCGCAGGATGCCCAGCGCGCGGCGCATCAGGTCGCGCTGGCGGGTGGGCGGCTCGTGGTTCTCCGTGAGCAGCCGGCGCGCGGCGGCGAAGCTGTCCCCGGGCCGCTCGAGCAGGTTCAGCAGCATCGAGTGCGTCACCGCGAAGCTCGACGTCAACGGGTCGGGAACGCTCGCGACCATCTTGTCGAACGTCTTCTCGCTCCAGGACACGAAGCCCTGCGGCGGCTTCTTCTTCACGACCTGCCGGAGCTTCTTCTGGTCGTCGCCGAACTTCGCGAGCGCCTTGTCCATCGACTTCTTGTTCTCAATCGAGAACTCGGGGGCCTGCACGACGACGGTGCCCGAGGTGTCGAATCCGGCGCGGCCCGCCCGCCCTGCGATCTGGTGGAACTCCCGGGCGTTCAGCGGACGGGTGCGGACGCCGTCGTACTTGGACAGGGCCGTTAGCATGACGGTGCGGATCGGGACGTTGATGCCGACCCCGAGCGTGTCGGTGCCGCAGATGACCTTGAGGAGCCCGGCCTGTGCGAGCTGCTCCACGAGGCGCCGGTATTTCGGCAACATCCCGGCGTGGTGGACGCCGATGCCGTGCCGGACCAGGCGGTTGAGCGTCTTGCCGAAACCGGGCGAGAACCGGAAGCCGGCGATCAGGTCGGCGATCCGGTCCTTTTCCTCGCGGGTGCAGACGTTGATGCTGGTGAGGCTCTGGGCGCGGTCGATCGCCTCGATCTGGCTGAAGTGCACCACGTAGACCGGTGTCTGCTTCGTGGAGACGAGTTCCTCCATGGCCTCCTGCACGGGGTCCTGGGAATAGTAGTAGTGCAGCGGAATGGGACGCTCCGCATGCGAAACCGTGGTGGTGTGGCGGCCGGTGCGCAGGGTGAGCTCGTCCTCGAAACGGGTGACGTCGCCCAGGGTGGCGGACATCAGCAGGAACTGCGCCTGCGGCAGCTCGAGCAGCGGGACCTGCCACGCCCATCCGCGCTGCGGGTCCGAGTAGAAGTGGAACTCGTCCATGACCACCGGGCCGAGATCCGCGGCGGATCCCTGCCGGAGCGCGATGTTGGCCAGGATCTCGGCGGTGCAACAGATGATGGGGGCGTCCGGGTTGACGGACGAGTCGCCGGTGACCATGCCGACGTTTTCGGCGCCGAAGATCTCGCACAGCGCGAAGAACTTCTCGGAGACCAGCGCCTTGATCGGCGCCGTGTAGTAGCTGCGCTCGCCGCGGGCCAGTGCGTGGAAGTGCGCCGCGACGGCCACGAGCGACTTGCCGGATCCCGTCGGGGTGGCCAGGACGACGTTGTTTCCCTCGACGATCTCCATGACGGCCTCGTCCTGCGCCGGGTACAGGCCGATCCCACGGTCCTCCACCCACTGGATGAACGCGGCATAGGTGGAATCGGCGGTGGCCCCGCGCGGCGGGGCATCGGGCAGCAGTTCGGTGAGTCTCATGGTGCTGCTAAGCCTAGCCGCCCGGCGGACACGCCCCACGAACGCCGCCCGGCCCTAGGCTGGGGCCATGGAATGGGATCCCGCCAAGTACACGGAGTTCGCCGACGACCGCAATCGCCCCTTTTTCGACCTGACGCAACGAATCCGGGCGGACCGCCCGAGGACCGTCGTCGACATGGGCTGCGGACCGGGGAACCTCACCGCGGCGCTCGCCGAACGCTGGCCGTCGGCAAGCGTCGTCGGGCTGGACGCCTCCCTGCGGATGGTGGATGCGGCTCGCGGCGCCCACCGGGGCGCCAACCTGGCGTTCCGACGCGTGGAGGCCACGGGCTGGACGCCCGGAAGCGACGTCGACGTGTTGGTCTCCAATGCGATGCTCCAATGGGTGCCCGACCACATGGACGTACTCGCCGGCTGACTGGACGCCCTGGAACGCGGGGCGTGGTTCGCCGCGCAGGTGCCGGGGAACTTCGATGCGCCCTCGCACCGCATCATGCGCGACCTCGCCGCTTCCCCCCGATGGGTCGGGGTGCTGGGCGGCGTGCTGCGTGGGCCGGACACGGTCGCCGAACCGTCCGAGTATCTGCGGCTCCTGCTCCGCAACGGCTTCATCGCCGACGTGTGGGAAACCACCTACCAGCAGGTCCTGCCGGGGGAGGACCCGGTACTCGAATGGGTACGCGGCACCGCCCTGCGGCCTGTGTTGGCGGCACTCGACGACGACGCGGCCTCCGACTTCCAGTGCGAATACGGCCGTCTCGTCCGCGCCGCCTACCCGGCGTTCCCGGGTCCGGGCGGCAGGCCCTTGACGCTGTTCCCCTCCGCAGGATCTTCATGGTGGGACACAAGTCCTGAAGCGAATGGGTCGGTCGACAATCGACCGATTCTGACCCGGCAAGTTCTGACACGCAGGGTGGGTTCGAGCTCGGGTCACGGTCCGAACCCATAACGTGGTCCCCACATCTCGGATGCGAACTCTTTTTGATCCACTGCCGGCTGCGCCGTCGCTCCGATGCCGCGCCAGTGGGACATTCTCGGCAAGGCGAACCGCGTCCGTCCCGTTGCTGACTGAGCTGACGGGGGCAGGATTTCGTTTTCCATGCGCGGTGGGTGGCCGGTTGGACGCAGCCCGAGATCGAGGCCCTCCGGAGTGCGGGTCGCGATGCGGAAGACTTGCTGCCCATCATTGAGGTTTGGGAACTCATTGCGATTACCTTTTACTACACCTATGACCTGGAAGAGTGTCGCCCCACCGCCCATAGCTGTCTAGGTGGGCTACACCCCAGCCTGACGTCAGGGACGCCTCTGAATCGTGTCAGGTTAGGATCATTTTTCGCTTCTCTGGACACAATCTGTGCAGGGTCTTAGAGTTTATCCTGACAGTCGGGATGGATCGCAGGAAAGCTGGGGGACAGGCACTGAGTCAGCGGATTGGGTACGTGCGGGTGAGCACGCTGGACCAGAACGAGCAGCGGCAGCTCGAGGGCGAGGTCCTGGACAGGGTCTTCACGGATAAGGCCTCGGGCAAGGACGCCGAGCGTCCGCAGCTGGGGGAGATGGTCCGGTTCGCGCGCGAGGGGGACGCGGTCGTCGTGCACAGCATGGACCGCCTGGCGAGGAACCTGGATGACCTGCGCTCGGTGGTCCGGGCGCTCACCGGCAAGGGCGTGCGCGTCGAGTTCCTGAAGGAGGGTCTGGTGTTCACCGGGGAGGATTCCCCGATGGCGAACCTGATGCTCTCGGTGATGGGCGCGTTCGCGGAGTTCGAGCGCTCCCTAATCCGGGAACGCCAGCGCGAAGGGATTACCCTGGCCAAGCAGCGCGGCGCCTACCGGGGACGCAAGCGAACCCTGGACGCGGAACAGGTCGCCGAACTCGTCCGCCGCGCGGCCGCCGGCGTGCCAAAGTCCGATCTGGCCCGGGAGTACGGTCTCAGCCGGGAAACGGTGTACCAGTACCTGCGTCGTCACATCGCGGCCCAGGCCGAGTATCACTGAACCCATGGGCTCGCCGTCCGCCTCGTGCCATATGTCCACTGGCAGCTATTCCGCGAACGATGGCGGCGCACCCCTCTCAGCCATACTCGTTGTAGACCGTGTTTTGCGCATTGTGTTGTGAATGCGGGGAGGCGCCATGTATGTCCTTTGGCTGAGCCAGGCATGGCGAAATGAGGACAAAGGCCATCGAGGCATTGCCGGGCTTTTCTAGCAATCCAAACGCCTTCGAGAGTGCCTGCACCGCTGAGTCAACGCTATGTCTTGACCGAAAGCATGCGGATCGTTACCTTGGCGTGATCCAATCCACACTATCAACAAGGAGCTAATCATGCGTCTCTTCACGAAAGCTGCAGTAGGCACAGCGTTCGCAGGATCCTTGCTTTTCACCGGCGGAATGGCCCCGGCCATGGCCGCACCGACCGTCCAGGACGGTCTCGTGAATGTGAACGTCGGCGACATCACCATTGAGGATGCCGTGGACGTCAACGCCGCAGTTCTAGCTGCAGTGACCGCATGCGACGTCGCAGACGTTGCTGTCAACCAGATCGCCGTGCTGGCACGGGCGATTGCCGTAGACCGTTCCGGCCAGGGCCAGACCATCTGCCGCACGGACGCGGGCAACGTCACCGTCACAAACAACTGATCCACACAGCACGCGTTTGCTGCGGACGCACAGAGTGTCCGCAGCAAACGCGTGCTGGGGCATTGTTGCTGTTGGAGGGGAAGCGGTATGGCCCGGGGGAGCGGACGTATGGAACCCAGGGGAGTGATGTGCCATTCCTCTCCGAGAAGCGGGAGTGTCTCGACAAACCGTCTCGATACCCGCCGCCGGTTGTGAGACGCCAGGAGTTGCAATTGGGGCACCGTCACCGGGCATCTAATCGGGCGGGGTATACGGGCGGCCGAGGCTCGGCACTGAGATGGTGAACGTTTGGAGTTTGCCTTCGCGATGAGCGACCGGCTTACGGACACGCAAATCTCGCACGCTGATACCGAGGGGATCAGACGTGAAAGCGATGATCTACCGTATAACTATCGAAACCTCACTTCGATCAATACGCGCGACGTACGCCGATCTAGACGGCTGGCATGAGCGAGCTCGACGAATGCCGCCTGAGCAACCTGAGCGCGGCAGCCGACTCGCAATGGACGACTCCATCTACCCATGGCACGCCATTAGCGAGGCAGCCCGACTTTCTTTGATGACATCGGGCGAGCATCTGCGACTAGCACGAACCGCGATCGAGGCTCGCCAGGTCTATCCCAGCGCCCACTTCACTGTGCTTCGAGGCGCTCTGGTGGGGGCAGCGCAAGCGGTATGGATCCTGGCAGCGGAAGAATCGGCAGACCGTCAAGAACGCGGACTCACAGTGATTGATGAGATGTATCTGCAATTGCAGACTTACTACAGGGAGCTTGCGACCTCTCACTTGACAGCGGAAGAACGAACAGACCTCAGGGGCCAGGTCAACTGGTCTGAGAAGCGGCGGCTACAAGTCAAGGAAATCCGCAAAACGAAATCAAAGCTCAATCAAACCGACATCATCAAGTGGGCCCTGAACCATCGCTTCCCAGACGATCAACGACGCAGCGCGGGGAGATTGCTCTGGCGGCAAATGAGCGCAGACGCGCACGTCTTAGGGTGGTCCTTGTTTCAGCGCGGGAGTGTCGTGACTTCGGACCGTCGCTCTGGCCTCGGAGTTAGCGAGTCCGGCGGGGACCTGTCACATATCGCCGAACCATTTGTGGCTGTTCATCTTCTCCTAAAGGAGGGCTGGTCTCTATTCGACCGCCTCTGCGAGTCCCCAGCACGCTGATTCCCTAACGTGCCCGCTGAGGGATCCCCAAACGGACCCCGCCATTTACCGCTGACAGAACAACGCCAAATATCGCTGGGATTCACATCCGATGAGCTTGCCCATGTTCCGCCATAAATACTGTCTCGCAACGGTGGTTGCGTACCCGAATCCGGGCACTTGCGTGCGAGACATGGTAGCAAGACACAAGATTCAGCGCGTTTCCGGGGGGGCAAAGTGTCTCGACGCGTTGTCTTGCAACCGGCCGGTTGCAAGACGATAGTTTGGGCCCGTATAGCCCCATCGCGCGGGCGCTCACGTCAAATTTCTTGATACAGCAGAAAGTGCGCCTTCCGTCTATGCCCCGTTGGGGAACCGATCGGACGGTATCGGTGGCCATATGGATCGATGACCTGTGTGTCTTGGCGATCTCCTGGAGTCAATTTGCTACAGAATTCGTCCACACTCTTGGAGTCCCCAAAGGAATGTGTTCTCGTCCTTGACTCCACAACCCAGCTACCGGGTTGGGAAGGCCCGTCCGGGAACGAGAGGACTTCGAAGATGTCTGCCACCAGTTGGGGACCTCTACTGAGCTTGCGTCTAAATTGAACATCGAATCCGCGTTTGTCCACGTGCTCGACCCACTGGATGGCTAGCTGGTCGGTGTCCAGTGCCTGAGGAGTCGCTTCGAGAGAGATAGACATGCCTGGCTGCCCGACGACGGTATAGACTTTGCCCGCCTCATCGAAAACCATAGAAACTTCATCGCTATATTCGATGGCTTGGCAAAGGCTGTCCTGAGACGGAAACTGCTGAAAGTACCCATCGTCCTCAATCATCACGAACCTCATTACCATCCTCTCTGCCAAGGCCTATGATGTCCGATCCCAGGACGGCGGTGGTATGTCCCCGACTTCCGCCGTCTCAAAGAGGTCGTCCAGGCGTTCAAGGAGAAGGAGAGTGCGCGTGTTCTCACTTCGATCAGTGCATGGTCTTGATCTTGCCGGTTCGCCCGTATTGCGCGCCATGATAACTCCGTTCCCTACATGAACCCACTCGGGATGGCCGTCATTGCACCCTGCGATTCGCGCCACATTAGCGTTGCGAAAATTGTCACTCCGAGGCATATGCGGACCGACGCCAGTAGCCCCCGACCTCATCCCATTCCTCGACTTCCCCAAGGCGTCCTAATCTATGGCCAGCGACTTCGTCGGTGACGCCGTGAGTTTCTTGCTCCACGAGCTCTGACATTAGGGACTCTGCTTGGGCGAGATTTATTTGCTCTTGGATGATCAGCCCGTGGCCGATGCTGCTTGAAAGGGAAGCGAGCCGCTTGGCCAACTCAGCCGGAGTCGTGACGATTGTCTGGATTTGCTGATGGATGTTGTCGGAGCCAATGGGTGCGACGAATGTTTCGAGCAGCAAGGGTGGTCCGAGCCGTTCGGCTTCCGTCTGAGAGAGGTCGTCGTCTAAATCAGGCCTGCAAAGCCTTTTACTTCCCAGGGCATGAAATGCCTTTCTGCTCCCAGCTTGTCTGATGAGCGCGAATTTCCGTGGGCCATGCGGTGAGGTGTCAGGCCTACTCGCGATTGGCTTGAGCATATCGGGGCTGCGGTTCGAACCATGGCCTGCCGTTAAGCTGCCGGTCGACGATGAGCGACCTTAAAGAGCGCGGTTCGGCTTAGGAGCCGCAGCTGTCCGTCAAAGCGCCTCGATACCCGCCGGTTGCGAGACGCCTTCGTAGGCGTTGTGCTGCCCTGGAGTTCCCGGTAGGACTCACGCGTCCATCGTCAGGGGGACTTCTGCGAATCCGCTTAGTCATCGTCTGGGTCGTAGACATAAATGTTCAGCTGCACCAACACGCTTCGGTGCAACCAGGAGCTACGACGAATTACTGATAGAGACCCCAGAACCGATCTCGCGACTATGGGCACACCCACGCGGGCATCAAGAAGGAATGAGGGCAACCGTTGTCAGAGTGCACGATCGCCACAATTAGCGCCATGCCAAGTAGGACAGTCCCGGACAAAATCGTCCACGTTCCGAAAGCTCCAGGCGGCAAGTCCAGCTCGGCCTCCCCCGGAAACTCAGTATGCGAAATATCTATTCTCGTGAAAAATACGCCCGTCACGAGCAAGCCCAGACCTATCCAGACGTTCATTTGTAGAACCAGTCCCGCCAACCCGCTAAGGGCGAATGAAAGGAGCGACAACCCAATCAAGAGGCACGAACCGAGGAGGATATATAAAAGGAACTTCCTAAGGGGGGGGCTTTTCGCCGCCTTTTTTCGGATCATCGGTCCCGTCGTAGACGTATCCCTGGTTGTGGCCGATGCGGTCGGCGGCGTCGTAGGTCCAGGTTTTGGTGGTGGGTGTTGCGGTGCCGACGGTGGTGGCGAGCCTGGTGCGGTTGCCGTTCTTGTCGAAGGTGTACGCCGAAGACCTAAGGAAGACTCTGCGGCTCCCCTACTCGAGAAGGCGACCCAAAATCTCCGAGTGATTCTTCCTAAGAAACAAGTTCAAATCACCTTTGGGGATCCAGTCGATCTCGGAGTTTCTGAGGCTCTCCTCAAGCTCCTGTATTGACTCCACTGTGTAGTCGGCATCGCCCCACTCTTCCGGATCGTGCCCCTCGATACCACCCCGCAGGAGAAACTGAACTAGGAACCCTGAGGGTTTCGGTTCCCTGAACAGTCTTCGCTCTTCATAGACAGCGACGATCACGTCGTACCCCAGCCAGTGCCCCGAGCGCACTCTTCCTCCGAAGGTCCGCTGGCCTGCCTCTAGCGCCTCGCGTGTGGGCCTCTTAAGATTTTCTCCAGTCACCATGGACGTCCTCCCTTTCTGTGCGCCCCCTTGAGCCTCACATGGACATTCATCTTCTTTGCCTTGTGGTCAAAGTTGGCATACGCGCCAAAATGGTTCCTATTCGTCTTGTACGACGGGGAGCGGTACTGGCGTCCGTTCTTTCCCATCATTCGGTAGCCGGGCGTTTTGTAGTCGCCATACGAATAGGAATGTTTTTTCGCTCGGCCTGTCCACATGCGGCTGGCTACTCGAAGTTGCCCCCTCGTGGCCTTCAAGCCTGAGGCGCCAGCCTTGATCCCACGGTATAGCTTGTAACCCTTATAGAGAGTCATTGCTCCGCGGATAAGAAGTCCGCCAGGAACAAAAGCTAGGGCGACAGTGAGTCCGACTTGGAACCACGGATTGTTCCACGTTTTCTTGAGCCATCCCTTTTCGCCAGAAGTGTCCTGCATACCAATTGGGTTCTGGGGATAGGTGTAGCTGGTTGAGTTGCCGCCGGTGATGGGGTCGCGGGTGGTGAAGTGTCCGCTAATGCTGTTGTAGAGGCGGGCTCCCATGAGGATGAGGCCGCTGGTTTCGAGGGCGCGTTGGTCGGCTCCGTGCCAGCCGTAGGTGGTGGTGCCGGTGTCGATGGGGTTGGTTTGCTGGTTGCCGTATTCGTCGTATTGCGCCCAAGAGTCGATCCCGGTCGCCGTTCCCGTGGCGGGCAAGGTGGTGGTAGCGACGGTGTCGCCGTGGGGGTTGTTGATCGCGAGTTTTGCTTGGTTGTTTTCGATGGTGAGGGCGAGGTCGCCGCCGAGGGTGGTTTCGTAGCGGGTGATTGTGGTGGTGGTGCCGATGGTTTGGCTGGTCCAGGCGGGGTTGTCGCTGGTGTCGGTGTAGTGCTTGGTGTGGATGCCATTGGTTGTGCTGTCGAGGGTGAGGCGGCGGCCGTCGGGGTCGGTGCCGATGGTGGTGGTGTGTGTGCCGCGGGTAATGGTGTGGGCGGTGTCGTCGGCGTAGTAGCCGAGGGCGATGTTGCCGGTCCCGGCGGTTTGGGTGCCGGTTCCTGGGGCGTCGGCGGCGGGGAGGGTGGTTTGGCGTCCGAGCCCGTCGTAGACGTATCCCTGGTTGTGGCCGATGCGGTCGGCGGCGTCGTAGGTCCAGGTTCTGGTGGTGGGAGTGCCGCCGTCGATGCTGGTGGCGAGCTTGGTGCGGTTGCCGTTCTTGTCGAAGGTGTAGGCGCGTGTGGTGGTGGGCGTCAGGGTGCCTTCGGCGGGGTCGGTGTTGATGGTTTCCCCGGCCGGTGCGGTGCGGTCGATGACGTGGGTGAGGCGGGAGGCCTGGTCGTAGGCGTATTGGCGTTCGTAGGCCGCGGCGGGGTCTCCGGTGTCCGCGGCGCCTGCGAGGAGGATCCCGTCGGGGGTGGTTTCGGCGGTGATCTGGCCGGCGGTGTTGCGTGCCTGGGTCCAGGCGATCCAGGTTCCGGTGCCGGTGGTTCCGTCCTCGTGGGTGACCGGGCCCTGGTAGGTGAGGGTGGTGGGTCGTCCGGCGGTGTCGTAGTCCTGGGTTTGGGACATTCCGGCGGGCATGCCTTGGGTGGTGATGTTTCCGTCGGTGTTGTAGGCGGCGGTGTATTCGGCGGTGGTGCCGGCGGCGCCGTGGTCGGTGAGGGTCATCTTGGTGGGCAGGGACCGGTATTCGGTGGTTCCGTGCCCGCCGAGGGCCCCGTACCAGTAGGTGCTGGTCGAGAGCGGGGTGGTGGTTTTCCCGACCTCGCCGATGGCGTTGTAGGTGGTGGTGGTGGTCTCGTTCAGGGAGTTGGTGTAGCTGGTGGTGCGGCCCCAGAGGTCCAGGGTCCAGGTGGTGTCGGCCTGCGGGCGGCCGTGGGCGGCCACGGCGCGGGTTCCGGCGTGCCGGCCGGCACCGTCGTAGAGCTTCTCGGTGGGCTGGACGGCGGTGGAGCCGGCCACGCCGGTCGTGGCGATGGTGGTTTGGAGGTCCTGGCCGTCGGGGCGGTAGGTCTGGGTGGTGGTGCGCAGGACCGTGGTGGTGCCGGAGGCGTATTCGCGGGTTTCGGTCACCTGGCCGTAGACGTTGAAGACGGTTTGGTGTTCGGTGACGGACCCGGTGCCCTGCGGGAGGGTTTTGCACAGGTTTCCGGCGTATTCGGGTTTGTTGGCGCAGGCGGCATCGGTGCCCGCGCCGGCGGTGTAGTAGACGGTCGGCGTGGTGCCGGCGTCGGCGCCGGTCGATGCCGGCTGCAGCGACTTCACTACCCGGCCCTTCTCGTCGAGCCAGGTCCGGGTGTCGATGGTGGTCCCGTCGCCGACGTCCTGTTTGGACAGGGTCGGTGTCCCGTGGACCCATCCGGAGCGGAGGTTGGCCTTGTCCGTGGTGGTGCGGCCGGCACTGTCGGTCTCCCAGGCGTTGTAGGTGTTGACGACGCGTCCGATCACGGGTTCCGCGGGTGCTCCCGCGGTCTGGATGTGGGCGGCGGTGGGGGGTTCGCCTTGCCCGCCGGCGGCCTCGGTCGTGGTGGTGGTCAACGGGAGCATGCGGGGCATGCCGGCGGCGTCGACGTCGGTGTGGGGCGTGTAGGTGGTGGTGGTGTGGACGCGGGTGTCCGTTCCGTCCTGGGTGGGGGAGACCGGTCCCCAGCTGTCGGTGGGGAAGCCGCGCACGTGCGCGGCGTGCCCGTCGGGAAGGCCTGTGAGGTCTTCGGCGCTGGGGTAGGCGGTGATGGTGGCGAAGTCCCAATGCGAGGTGAAGATGCCGTCGCTGAGGGTGTCGGGGTCTTGGGACCCGCCATGGATCTGTTCGATCGCCGAGGGGGTGTAGGCGCGCACGGGGAGGTTGTCCTGGTTGTAGGCGGTCGCGTCGTACTGCCAGGCCCCGGCGCTGTAGGTGGCGGTGTTGGTGGTGCGGTTGATGGCGTCCCAATAGGTGATTTCGGCGCGTTTCCAGTTGGCGGACGCGAGTCCGAGGGTGTCGGCGTGGGAGGTGTTGATGGTTTTGCCCATTCCGAAGACCGCGGCACCGCCGGCGGGGGCTTCCTGTTCCCACAGACCGGTGGTTCCGGCGTCGAGTGTGGGCAGGTTGGTGCCGTCGCCGTTGGCGGGCACGCCGTAGACGATGCGCGCGGTCTGGATCTTCCCGGCTCCGGTGGCGGCGTCGCCTTGGTGCACGGTCTCCAGCCAGTCGGGCCGCCCGCCAGGGGTGGGCCCGGTGCCGTACCCGTAATACACGGGGGCGGAAAGAGGGGCCCCGGTCGAGGTGGTCTCGGTGATGCCGGTGACCGCGGGAACGCCGGCCTGGGTCACCGGGCCGTAGTCGTAGAGTGTGGTGTTCCCGGTGCGGGAGTCCTTCACCGTGGCCAGGACGGTTTGCGTGCCCTCGGCCCGGTAGGTGTAGTGGGCCTGTTCCTCGGTGGCCATGGCCCCGGCCCCGTTGTTGGCCGCGGGGTCCCAGGCGGTGTATTTCACCGTGGAGAGCCGGTTGGATCCGGTTTCGTAGGCCAGGTCCAGGATCCGGCAGCCCTTGGCGGCGTTCGTCGGAACCGCGGCGGTGCAGTCGATCGCGGTTTCGGTGCCGGCGGTGATCCGCGTGATTTTCCCCGCGGTGTCGCGGGTGAACTTGGTGGTGCCGGTCGCGGCGGTGCCGGTGACGGTGTCCGGGGTCCATTCGTTGATCGCGGCGCCGGCCTCCAGCGGGGCTCCCTTGATGAACTCGGTCCTGGTTCCGTCGGGTTCGGTGGCCTTGATGCGGGCGGTGGTTCCGGTTCCGGTGAGCTCGACCTTCAAGCCGGAGGCGGTGGCGTCCTCGTTGGCCGGGGCGTAGGGGCCGACCTTCATCGCGGTTTTGGTGTTGCCGGGTTGGCGGAAGACCATCGTGGTTTCGTCGGTGTCGATCAGGGTGATGGTGCCGTCCACGGCGGTGGCCTCGGCCACGAGCATCCCGGCCAGTCCCTCGTCGGGACCGTCGATGTTGGCGCGCCAGCCGGCGCCGAGGATCGCGGAGTTGGCGCCGAGCCCGGAGTAGGAGGAGTGGGTGCGGGAGATCGACAGGCCGGTGTTGCCGGCGTCGACGGACACGTCGGTGGCGGTGAGGTTCAGCTCGCCGGTGGTCAGGGCGGCCTGCCCGTCCCCGGCGGCGGTGGTGGGGAACGCGTTGCCGAAGGCGTGGGGAAGCCGGGTGACCGCCGTCGCGCCGTGGGTGGTGTTGGTCGAGCACTGCACGTTTTGCGGTGCGGTTTGGCCGGCGTAGGCGAAGCAGACCTGGATCTCGACCAGGGCGGCGATGCGTTCCTTGCCGAGGTCCTTCAGCGCGTTGGCGGGGGAGGCGGCGACATCCAGCGTGGTGTCGACCTTCACCGTGGTGTTGGCCGCGATGGAGGGCAGGGTTTGGGCGGCGAGCCAGCCCTGGGCGGTGGAGCCGTAGGTGGTGTTGTCCTCCGTGGAGGTGTCGGCAAGGCGCCAGTACACGGTCGGGGTGACCGTCCCGGTCGAGGAGGACGGGGCGCTGGCGGCGACGCGGAACGCATCCGACGTCGTGGACCCCGCCGTGGGGGAGGTGAGCGCGGCCAGTCCGTTCATGAAGGAGAACGTGGTGGTGCCCGAGACGTGTCCGGCCTTGTCCACTGCCCGGACCTGGAGCTTGTGGGACCCGGTGGGGTTCCACGACAGGGTAGCCGTGCGCGGGCTGGTGCCGGCGGCGGCCAGGTCGGTCCAGGCTCCTGCGTCCTTGGCGTATTGGAACTTGGCGGCGTCCGTGGATGCGGTGGAGAACGTGAACGTGTTGGAGCTCGGGGCGGTGGCCCGCCATCCGTTGTTCTGGTAGTTCGGGCTCGTCACCGACGGTGTCGCCGGAGCGGTCGTGTCCACGGTGAACGTGGTGGCCGCGCTCACGGTCTTTGAACGCAGCGTCCCGTCGTGGGCCCATGCCGTCACCTTGTACGTTTTCCCGTTGATCAGCGATGAGGCGTAGCCCGCGAGGACCGACGTCGCTCCCGAGGTCACGGTGGAGCCGTTGACCTTGGTCCAGATCGCGGACCCGGCGGCGTCCACGATGTCGAACTGGGCGTTCACGTTGCCCTTGTCCGGGTCCGAGACCACGGACCGGAAATCCGGTTTGAGCGTCTTCACATACCGGGTCGTGGTGGAGCCGGAGGTGTAGAGCGTGGACTGGCCCGTGCCGAACGTGGGGGCACTGGCCGTGTTCGGGTAGGAGTTGTAGGTCACCACCAGATGCGGTTCCACCGAGTTCACCGTGTCGGCGTAGTAGTCCGAGGACCGGTAGCGCTTCCAGGTGTTCGAGTTCGTTTCGTCCGTGGCAACGAGCCGCATCCCGAAGACCTGGGTGGGGTTGTCCGCCCAGTGCTGGACGATGGCGGTCGCCGGGAAGAGCACCGACCCGCCCGGGCAGACGGACGAGGAATAGCCCTTGGACGCGGAGCTCGTGCCCTGTCCCGTGATCGTCGCGGCCGGCTGCCCCGTCCACACCAGCGAGGTCGAGTTCCAGTCCTCGAGAACGCGCTGCAGGCGGATCTCCGAGGACGCGCACGAATAGGAATAGTAGTTGTTCAGACGCAGCTCGGCTTTGACGATCTTCTTGCCCGTGAGCGTCTGCGGACTGAATTTCATGTACGTGCGGGCCCGCGTGGTCCCGCCGTCGAACGTTCCCACGCGCAGCTCGGTGGACCCGCCGTGACCGATAGTCGATCCCGACTGCACCCACGTGTCAGCGCCCGCATTGCCCGACCACGCCGGGTCGATCGTCACCGGATAGACCCGCTCCGCGGCCTGGAGCCAGTCGGCGTGAGCGGTCAGGATCAGGACCTGGACGCCGTCTTCGTCCACGAGCTGCGTGTCCACGGGTGTTTCCGCGGCGGGCAGACCGGATGCCGCGTCGATTTCCGCGTCCCACATCAACGGGGTGGGCGCGTGGAAGACGAGCTCCCCGTCGGGGTCGACGACGCGGATCTCGGAGTCCTCGGGGTCCAGGGACGCCACCAGGCCTTCGGAAAAGGTGAGCGGGAACCGGAGGACGACGTCGCCCTCCGGTGCCTGGTCCAGGACGACGTTGTGCTGGAAACCGGTCCGGGTCGGTTCGACCACGACCCGGGCATCCGCCGTGCCGGCCGGCTCGGCCGTCGGCGCGGCGGGTGCGGGGCCGGATCCACCCGGCTCCTCCGGGACCACGGGCTCCGGGGACACGACGGGCACCTCGACACCGGTCTCGTAGACGGCCTGGCCGTCGGCGAGCTCCGGTGCCGGCAGCGTTCCCTCCCACCCCAGGACGAGGGTGTGGTCGGCGGCCTCGCCGGTGCCCGTCATCTCCACCAGCGGCACCGCCGCCTTGGACCCGAGCCCCTCGCCGTCGGAGACCTCGAGCCGGGCGCCGGTGGCGGTGAACGCCCGGCCGGCGTCCGAGAACACCCCGGTCTCCGGAATCGGTTCCATGGTCCTGTCCTTCCCCGCACGGAACTTCGGCAGGGTGAAGGACTCCGACGTCCACGTCCCGTCCGGGTTGGAGAACACCTGGGACGTCTCGGTGCGCTGGGAGGTGTCCTCCACCCGGTGCCCCGTCGCCCGCGCGGTGACCTGCGCCGACATCGCATCCGGCCGGGTATCGGTCTGGCCCGCATCGGCCGCTGCGGGCGCCTGGTCCAGAGGCTGGGCCGCCACCGGAGCCAAGCCCGATCCCACCAGCGCGAACGAACACACAGTCGCTGTTACGGCAAGGAAACGGCGCACGGAAACAGACACGGCAACAGGCACCGCTACCCCCAGAAAAGAGAAAGCCCCCAGCACTCGGCAGGGGACTTTTCGAATGAATGGAATAACAAATACACCACAAACTGCGCACAGGCAATACCCAGAACATTCACAGTGCCCGCACACATTCACCGGGAACGTGTCTGGGGGTTCCACTCAAGCTCCCGCGGGGCCCAAAGAGAGGGGCACGACCGCGGGAACCCCGGTCTCGGTGGGTCCGCCACCGTGCCCAGTATCGGATCGTGGGATGACCGTGGACCTGAATGGTGGAGCGTAGCGGCGGCGAGGGAGGGGCATCGTGGTGAGAGGTTTCCGATGTAGCGGAAGGGTGTGGAGCCGGAACCGATCGCCCGGTCGTACCGCAGCAGCCCCTGAGGCCAACCCGTCGCTGTGGCACAGGCGATTGATGACGCATTCGGAGCCGTCCTTGCCCTGCCATGTGAAGGGAACCAGCGGTGCGGAGTGGAATCGTTGGAGCCGGCGGCTGGTGGCGTTCGTGGACGAGCGCCAACGGCCGCCCGGCATGGCTCACGGGGCGACGGTGGCCGCGGCCCTGGAGTTGGCTTTGCATCCGTGGTTGCGCGAACAGCGTACGGTCCACCGGCGAGGCGCTAAATGCCACCTTGGCTGAGGTCACAAACCAAGTACGAAACATGTATGCTCGTGCCACGAGCTTGAAACGGATTTTTGACCCGGCGGGGGAGTGGCATGGACAGGCCGGAGCGCCTGGAAGGCGTGGAGGAACCGATCATGGTTCCCGACGGGGTGTCCCTGGGCTATGCCCGGGTATCGACCGTGGACCAGGACTTGGAGGACCAGCGCCGGGAGCTGATGACCGCCGGCTGTTACGACGTGTACGCGGACCGGGGGAAGTCCGGGGCGACGATGGTGCGCCCCGGACTGGAGGCGTGCCTGCGCGCCCTGCAGCCGGGCAACACCCTCGTGGTGACGAAGCTGGACCGACTGGGCAGAACCGTGCGCGGGCTGGTGGAGCTCCTGGATTCGCTCCAGGAGCGGGGGGTGGCGTTCCGGTCCCTGTCCGAGGGGATCGACACCACCACCCCGCATGGGCGGCTGATGTTCAACACCATCACCATGGTGGCCGAGATGGAGCGCGAGCTGATCCGGGAACGCACCGGGGCCGGGCTGGCCGGGGCCGCCGGGAAGGGCGGCCGGCCTCCGCGCCTGCAGCCCCATGATGTGCGCGAGGCCCGCCGGCTCCGCGAGACGGAGCAGTGGCCGCTAGACCGTATCGCCGTGAAGTTCCAAGTCAGCCGGTCAACGGTCATTCGGGCGCTTCGTCAGGATGGGCTCGCCGGTGCTGGATACGCTGGGAGGAAACCAGCCACCTCACTCCAGGAGTCCATCGATGGCCGTAGCGCGCAAACGACACCAGATTGACGGCCAGGCATCCCTCGATGATTTCCTCTTTCCAGAACCCGAGGAGGTTCGCAATGAACAAGTACGGCAAGTTCGCGCAGGACACCTGGAAGATGTTGGCTCCGACCCAGTACGCGCTGATCCCGGACCCGGAGGCCTGGTTCCAGAAGCTGGGGGAGGAAGCGGAGGACAGCGTGGGGGAGCTGTCGGTGCAGATCGCCGGACCGGACCCGCAGGGCGAAACGTACCTGGAGAAGGTCGGACGCCTGAACGCGGCGAAGATGCAGGCCGAGGAAATCGTCCGAGCCGAGATGCTGACACCGGAGACGGTGGAGGAAGCCGAGAAGGACGAACCAGACGAGGACGAGGCGAGCACAGTGTCCATCGCCCTGGCACACCTGAAGGAAACGAACCAGATCCGACTGGAGATGACCGAGGAGCTCAACCGGGAGGAAATGGAGCGCGACCTGAACCGGTAGCCGCGCCAAGCGCGCCCGCACGGTTCATCCCAGCGCACCAGGACGCCCTGGCCCCCTCGGGCGCCAGGGCGCGCTTCCGCGCCAACCTTGAGGCCCTGCGCACCTTGCGCGAGCTGCAGGAAAATACTCGCGAGGCGACGGGCCCAGAACGGGAAACACTGGCCAGGTGGGGCAGCTGGGGCGCGTCCGGGGTCGCGGAAATCTTCGATGAGACGCGTCCCGAGTTCGCCGCGGACCGTGCCGAGCTGCGCGGGCTGCTGACCGAGGACGAATACCGGGCTGCCAGCCGAACGGTCATCAACGCCCACTACACCGACCCGGCCATCGCCACGGAACTCTGGCAGACCCTCCAGACTTTGGGCTTCGACGGCGGGCAGGTGTTGGAACCCGGATCCGGGGCCGGCACCTTCATCGGCCTCGCGCCGACGGGGACGAGCATGACGGGTGTGGAGTTGGACCCCGTGACCGCCGGGATCTCCCGGGCGCTCTATCCGCAGGCCACGATCCGTGCCGAGTCCTTCGCCGAGTCCCGGTTCGGGGGAGGACGGTTCGACGCCACCGTGGGCAACGTTCCCTTCGCCCGCACGAGGCTGCACGATCCGACCCACAACCAGGGTCGGCACTCGATGCACAACCACTTCATCATCAAGTCCCTCGCCCTGACCCGGCCCGGGGGACTGGTGGGCGTCGTGTCCTCGGCCTTCACGCTGGACGCGCAGAACCCGGCCGCCCGGCGCGAAATGTTCGACACGGCCGACCTGCTGGGTGCGGTGCGCCTGCCCAACGGCGCACACCGCCGGGCCGCCGGCACCGACGCGCTGACCGACGTGCTCATCTTCCGTCGCAGGCTGCCCGGGGAGGAACCGGGAGACCGCTCCTGGTTGGAGTCCCGCCCGCTGGGCACCGCTGCCGGCGACGAGGCGCGCATCAACAACTACTTCGCACAAAACCCCGACCGCGTGCTGGGAACCCTCGAGGTCGGCAACGGCATGTACGGGAACGCGACCGTCACCGTACGGGCACAGAACCTGCAGACGGTGCCCGAGCTCCTGCACGGACAGCTGCAGGACATCGCCACCAGCGCCGTGGCCGCAGGCCGGGGAATGGCGCGCGACCAGCGCTCACTGGAGGCCCAAGCGGCGGCCAGTCTTCCGCAGACGCCAGCCAATGAACAGGTCGGCCACCTCAGGGCGGAACCGGACGGCACCTTCACCCAGGTCAACCTCGACCGCGTGGCCGTCGAGCTGGAGGTCCCGCGCACGCAGCAGGCCGAGCTGCGCGCCCTGTTGGGCCTGCGCGACGGTGCGCGCACCGTGCTGACCCTGGAGGCGTCCAACGTCGAGGACACCGACGAGCTGGCAGCGGCCCGTGGACAACTGGCCGGGGACTACGCCCGGTACGTGGAGCGGTACGGGCCGATCAACCGGTTCAGCGAACGCCGCACCGGCCGCACGGACGAGAACGGCCAGGACATCCTGGCCCGCACCCAGCCCCGCGTCATGGCCGTGCTGCGCAAGGATCCCTACGGACCGCTGGTGCCGGCGCTGGAATACTTCGACGAGGGCACCCAGGCCGCCGCCCCGGCCGCGTTGCTCAGGGAGCGGCAGGTCCAGCCCCGCAGGCCCGTGCGCGGTGTGGACACCCCGGCCGAGGCCCTGGCCGTCACCCTGGACACCAAGGGCGAGGTCGACCTGGACGAGATCGCCTTGCTGCTTGGCACCGACCCGGCGGATGCCCGCGAGGCGCTCGGGGACCTGGTCTACGACGTTCCGGGAGAGCCGGGCGCGATGGAAACCCGGGCCGAATACCTCAGCGGGAACATCCGCGAAAAGCTCGACGCCGCCACCGAGGCGGCAGCGGACGATCCCATGTACCGGCGCAACGTCACCGACCTGCAAGCGGTGATGCCGCGGCCGCTGGGCGCGGACGAAATCGAGGCGAAGATCGGGTCGGTGTGGATCTCACCGGACATCCACGCCCGGTTCCTGCGGGAACTGGTCAAGGATCCGCGTGCCCACGTGGACCGCGCCAGCGGGGCCAACTGGGACGTCAAGGCCAACCGACACGTGTTCCTGGCACGCAACGACTGGGGCACCGAACGGATGCCCGCCGGGGACATCTTCAAGAACCTGTTGGAGCAGCGCCGCGTCCAGGTCACCGACCCGGACCCTGACAACCCGGAAAGCAACCGGCGCATCCTGAACCCGACCGAAACCACGGCCGCGCAGGAAAAGGCGCAGATGATCAAGGACCGGTTCAGCGAATGGGTGTGGGAGGACCCGGCACGCACAGTCGCGCTGACCGACGAGTACAACCGGCGGCTCAACTCCCTGGTGCTGCGCGACTACACGATCGAGGGGGAGCGGCTGACACTTCCGGGACTGGTGAAGAACTTCTCCCCGCGCCCGCACCAGCGCGCGGCTGTGGCACGCATGATTTCCGAACCCTCCGTCGGGCTGTTCCACGAGGTTGGGGCGGGCAAGACCGCCGAGATGGTCATGGGCGCCATGGAGCTGGGCCGGCTGGGCATGACGAACAAGCCGGCGGTGGTGGTGCCGAACCACATGCTGGACCAGTTCGCCCGCGAGTGGTTGCAGATCTACCCGCAGGCGCAGATCCTCGCCGCGTCCTCGAAGGACCTGCAAGGCGACAAATGCCGACAGTTCGTCGCGCGGACGGCGGCGAACGACTGGGAGGTTGCGTGTCGGAGGACGCGGGGAAGCGTTCGCGTTTTGGGAAACGCCGTCGGGAGAATTCGCCGAAGGGCACGAAGAAGCCCCCTGAGGTGAGGGCGACCGCCGAGGGGGGATCCGGTTGGTGATGCGGGCGGAGCGCGAAGCGGCGCGGGCCCGACCATCCGCGCGCTGCTACCAGCCGCGGTCGCGCCAGAGGGGCAGTTCGGGGCGTTCGCGCCCCAGCGTCGTGCCGCCGCCATGACCCGGGTGCACCAGCGCCGCGCCGTCGTACGCGTCGAAAAGCCGCTGCTCGACGTCGGCGAGCAGCGAACGGAAACGCTCCGGATCCTGCTGGGTGTTTCCGACCCCGCCTGGAAAGAGGGAATCCCCACTGAAGATATGCGCCGGACCCTCCGGATCCTCGTAGACCAGGGCGACCGAGCCCGGGGTGTGCCCGCGCAGGTGCACGGCCGTGAGCCGGAAGCCGTCGAAAACCCTCACGTCCCCGTGGTTCAGGACCACCTTGATGCCCACGCCCGTGTCCGCCGTGATCGCCTCGGCGTCGTCGGCGCCGGCGGCGGTCGGCGCCCCCGTCTCGAAGGCCAGCTGCCGCAGGGCCCGGACGTGGTCCCAATGGCGATGGGTCGTCGCGATCAGGACCAGCCGGTTTTCGCCCCGCGAATCGCCGGCCGCGTCGGCCAGCAACGCGCGGATAGCATCGACGTCGTCCGCGGCGTCGATGAGCACCTGCGCGCCGGTGTCCTTGGACGTGATCAGGTACACGTTGTTGTCCATCTCCGAGACCGAGGCGCGGCGGATGGTGACATGGCGAAGGTCGTGGAGCAGGCTCGTGTCGTTGTCCATGGGGACAGCCTACGAGGGCACCGAGGGGCGGTCTAACCCGCTTGGCCGGACGGGTACGCTGGCGGCATGGGGCGAGGGGCGCCCCGCGAAGGGAACCATGGACGACGACGTACTCGGCTTCATCACCGTGGATCCCGGGGATCCCTCGAACCCCTACGAACAGATCCGCCGACAAATCCTCGACGCGGTCGCCCAGGGGCGTCTGGTTCCAGGGACCCGGCTGCCCTCGGTCCGCGCGCTCGCCGACCGGCTCGGGGTGGCGGTCAACACCGTGGCCCGCGCCTACCGCGAGCTGGAGCGGGCCGGGGCCGTCTCCACGCGGGGCCGCAACGGCACCGTGATCGAGGCCGCGGCGGACGACGCCGGACGCCACGTTGGCGCCGCGGCGGAGGTCTTCGTGGACGAAGCCAAGCGTTGGGGGTTGGGCGAGGAACAGGCGCTCGGCTTCGTCAGGGCTGCCTTCAACGCACACTAGGCGCGGTCGTGCGCCCTGAGCGCAAGGCGTCTATTCGAACGAGAATTCGAAGACGTTTTCGACTACTATTTGATGGTGGCCATTTCTGAGAGCACCGTTGTTTCGCCGTCCGGTTCCGCAGCCAAGCCCCCGCTCGACCAGTCGCGGCTAGTCGTCAAGGGCGCGCGGGAGCACAACCTGCGCAACGTGGACCTGGATCTGCCCCGTGACGCGATGATCGTCTTCACGGGCCTGTCCGGATCCGGCAAGTCCTCCCTCGCCTTCGACACGATCTTCGCCGAGGGCCAGCGCCGCTACGTGGAGTCGCTGTCGGCGTACGCTCGGCAGTTCCTGGGCCAGGTGGACAAGCCGGACGTCGACTTCATCGAGGGTCTTTCGCCCGCGGTCTCCATCGACCAGAAGTCCACCAGCAAGAACCCACGGTCCACCGTCGGCACCATCACGGAGATCTACGACTACATGCGCCTGCTCTGGGCGCGCGTGGGGCGTCCACACTGCCCGGTCTGCGGTGAACCTGTCATGCGCCAGACGCCGCAGCAGATCGTGGACCAGCTGCTCGAGCTGGAGGAGGGGACCCGCTTCCAGGTGCTGGCCCCGGTGGTGCGCGGACGCAAGGGCGAATTCGTCGACCTCTTCAAGGAACTCACGGCGAAGGGCTACTCGCGGGCGCGGGTGGACGGCGAGAACATCCAGCTTTCCGACCCGCCGAAGCTCGGCAAGCAGTTCAAGCACACCATCGAGGTCGTTGTCGACCGCCTGGTCAGCAAGGACGGCATCCGCCAGCGGCTCAGCGATTCGGTCGAGACCGCCTTGGGCATCGCGGACGGCCGCGTGCTCGCGGACTTCGTGGACCTCGACGCGGACGACGACGGCCGCGTGCGCGCGTTCTCGGAGAACCTGGCGTGCCCCAATGAACACCCGCTGGCCATCGACGAGATCGAACCGCGGTCCTTCTCCTTCAACAACCCGTTCGGCGCCTGCTCGGCATGCACGGGCATCGGCACGCGGCTGGAGGTGGACGGCGAGCTGGTCATTCCCGACCCCTCCAAGTCGCTTCAGGAGGGCGCGATCGCCCCGTGGTCCCTCGGAACGGCCACTACGGAGTATTGGAACCGGCTGCTGGCGGGGCTGGCGAAGGACATGAAGTTCTCGATGACGACGCCGTGGGAGAAGCTCGCCGAAGACGTCAGGGAGTCCGTCCTCCACGGCAAGGACCACAAGGTCGTCGTGCAGTACAGGAACCGGTTCGGCCGCGAGCGGAAGTACAGCACGGGCTTCGAGGGCGTGTTCCAGTACATTCACCGGAAGCACCAGGAAACGGAGTCGGACAACGCCCGGGACCGATACGAGGAATACATGCGGCAGGTGCCATGCCCGGAGTGCAACGGCGCGCGGCTCAACCCCGCGTCGCTCTCCGTGCTGATCAACGGAAAGTCGATTTCCGCGGTGGCCGCCATGCCGATGCGCGAATGCTCCGAGTTCCTCAACGACCTCGTGCTCTCCGGTCGCGAGGCGCAGATCGCGCACCAGGTCCTGATCGAGATCCAGGCACGGCTCCGCTTCCTCTTGGATGTCGGCCTCGAATACCTCAACCTTGAGCGTGCCGCCGGCACGCTGTCCGGCGGGGAGGCCCAGCGCATCCGTCTGGCGACCCAGATCGGTTCCGGGCTGGTCGGTGTCCTCTACGTGTTGGACGAGCCGTCTATCGGCCTGCACCAGCGGGACAACCGCCGGCTCATTGAAACCCTCAACCGTCTCCGGGACCTCGGCAACACGCTGATCGTCGTCGAGCACGACGAGGACACCATCCACCAGGCGGACTGGATCGTGGACATCGGCCCGGGCGCCGGGGAGCACGGCGGGCAGGTCGTCCACTCGGGATCCCTGGAGGGGCTGCTCGCCAACACCGAGTCGATGACCGGCGACTACCTCGCCGGACGCCGTTCCATCGAGATACCCGCAAAGCGCCGCAAGATCGACAAGAAGCGGCAGCTGAAGATCGTCGGGGCGCGCGAGAACAACCTGCGCGACCTCACCACGCACATTCCCCTGGGCGTCATGACCGCCGTCACGGGCGTCAGCGGCTCGGGAAAATCGACCCTGATCAACGACATTCTCTACAAGGTCCTCGCCAACAAGCTGAACGGCGCCAAGCAGGTCGCCGGCCGGCACACGCGCGTCGAGGGCCTGGAACAGCTGGACAAGGTCATCCACGTAGACCAGAGCCCCATCGGGCGGACGCCTCGGTCCAACCCCGCGACATACACGGGCGTGTTCGACCACGTCCGGAAGCTGTTCGCGGAGACCAACGAGGCAAAGGTCCGCGGCTACCTGCCCGGGCGCTTCTCGTTCAACGTCAAGGGCGGGCGCTGCGAGGCGTGCTCCGGCGACGGCACGCTGAAGATCGAGATGAACTTCCTTCCCGACGTCTACGTGCCCTGCGAGGTCTGCCACGGGGCGAGGTACAACCGCGAGACGCTCGAGGTCCACTACAAGGGCAAGACCATCGCCGACGTGCTCAACATGCCCATCGAGGAGGGCGCCGAGTTCTTCGCCGCGTTCTCGCCGATTGCGCGGCACCTGAACACGCTGGTCGACGTCGGCCTGGGCTACGTCCGGCTCGGCCAGCCTGCAACGACCCTCTCCGGGGGCGAGGCCCAGCGCGTGAAGCTCGCCTCCGAGCTCCAAAAGCGCTCCAACGGCCGGAGCGTGTACGTGCTGGACGAGCCCACAACGGGCCTGCACTTCGAGGACATCAGGAAACTCCTGAAGGTCCTCCAGAGCCTGGTAGACAAGGGCAACACCGTCATCACGATCGAACACAACCTCGACGTCATCAAGAGCGCGGACTGGCTCCTGGACCTCGGCCCCGAAGGGGGATCCGGCGGCGGGCAGCTCATCGCCACCGGCACGCCGGAACAGGTCGCCAAGGTGCCCGAGAGCCACACCGGCCGGTTCCTCGCCGACCTGCTCGGCTAACGCCCCGGGGACCCGCGCACGGGGGTGGCGCAGCACGCGCCACGGCCGGGAAGTATTCCCCGGTGGTCATGGACACCCGGCCCAACACCGGGTTCGTGCAACAATGACCCGGTGATAAATCGTGTGCGCGCCGTCTTGTTCGACCTCGACGGCACCTTGGTGGACCCCGCCGGTGCCATCACCGAGGGCATCCGCGCGGCGGTGCTCCGGCACGGCCTCGCGGATCCCGGCACGGAGCGCCTCGACACCATGGTCGGGCCGCCGCTCGCGCTGAGCCTCATGGAGCTTCCCGGCATGACCGCCGAGCTCCTGCCCTCCGTCATCGCCGACTACCGTGCGGAGTATGCCGCCCACGGCATGGCCGCCAGCCGCGTCTACCCGGGCATGGCCGAGTTGCTTGACGGCCTGCGTTCCTCCGGCGTCCGCCTCGCGGTGGCGACGTCCAAGCCCATCGACATCGCACGGCGGCTCCTCGAGGTACAGGGCCTGGCGGGCAAGTTCGATGCCATCCACGGCGCCGTCGCCAACGAAACGGCCCCGCGCGCCGGGCACGGCAAGGAAGACATCGTTGCGGCGGCCCTTGCCGCGCTGGGCACGGCGCCGGGGGAGACCGTCATGGTCGGAGACCGCCACTACGACGTCACCGGCGCCGCGGCCAACGGACTCGAATGCATCGGGGTCTCATGGGGGTACGCACCGCAGGGCGAGCTCGCCGCGGCCGGTGCCGCCGCCGTCGTCGGTTCGGCCGCGGAGCTGGGCGCCAAACTCGGTCTCGAATCCACGGACTCGACCACCGGAAGCGCGCCGGCGGATGCCGTTCCGGAGGGGTCGGTCGCCTAGATGGGATTCTACGACGGCGTTCGCGCCACCTTCCGGGGAACGATCGGCGCCACCTGTCGGCCCACCGTCACCGGACTGGAGCACGTCCCGGACGAGGGGCCCTTCATCGTGGCCTCCAACCACCTGTCCTTCCTCGACAGCATCATCATCCAAGCCCTGATGCCGCGTCCCGTGGCCTTTTTCGCGAAGGCCGAGTACTTCACGACGCCGGGCGTGAAGGGACGCCTGATGAAGGCGTTTTTCCAGTCTGTCGGGTCCATACCGGTGCAGCGCGGGGAACAGGCCGCGTCCGTCGCCGCCCTGGACTCCCTGGTCGAGATCCTTGAAGCGGACGGCGGCGTCGGGATCTACCCCGAGGGAACCCGATCCCGCGACGGGCGCCTCTACCGCGGCCGGACCGGCGTCGGATGGCTGGCGCTGTCCACCGGTGCGCCGGTGGTTCCGGTCGGCCTCATCGGCACGGAACGGCTCCAGCCGGCCGGGCGCAACGCGATCACGCCGCACCACTTCACGCTGAAGGTCGGCGAACCGTTGCAGTTCGACCACATCGGTCCCAAGCACCCGCTGCCGGCGCGCCGCCATGCCACGGACCGAATCGTCGACGCGGTCGCGGAACTCACCGGCCAAGAGCGCTGCGACGGCTACAACCAGGCTCCGGCCGCGGGGTAGCGTCGAACCATGGCCGACCCCTCCACCTACCGGCCCCGCGCCGGCGAGATCCCCACGAATCCCGGCGTCTACAGGTTCCGCGATCCACACGGACGCGTCGTCTACGTCGGCAAGGCCAAGAACCTCCGCTCGCGGCTGAACTCCTACTTCGCGAATCCCTCCGGACTGCTGCCCAAGACGCGTGCCATGGTCTTCGCCGCCGCGAGCGTCGAATGGACCGTCGTCGGCAGCGAGTTGGAGGCGCTGCAACTCGAATACACATGGATCAAGGAATTCGCGCCGCGCTTCAACATCGTCTTCCGGGACGACAAGTCCTATCCCTATCTGGCGGTGACGCTCGGGGAGAAGTTCCCGCGGGCACAGGTCATGCGGGGGGACCGGCGGAAGGACGTCAAGTACTTCGGTCCGTTCTACCCGGCCAAGGCCATCCGCGAAACGCTTGACACGCTCCTGCGTGTTTTTCCGGTGCGGACCTGCAGCGCCGGCGTCCTGCGACGGGCGCAGCAGTCCGGACGCCCGTGCCTCCTGGGCTACATCGACAAGTGCTCGGCACCCTGTGTCGGGCGCATCAGCGCCGAGGACCACCGTAAACTCGCCGACGAGCTCTGCCAGTTCATGGGGGGCGAGGGCACCCGCTTCATCCGTCAGCTGGAACGGGAGATGGCCGGCGCCGTCGCGGAACTCGAATACGAGAAGGCCGCGCGCCTACGGGACGACATCGCCGCGCTGCGGCGCGTCTTCGAGCGCAACGCCGTGGTCCTGTCCGAAGACACGGAGGCAGACATTTTCGCCATCGCCGAGGACGAGCTCGAGGCGGCCGTGCAGGTGTTCCACGTCCGCAACGGCCGCATCCGCGGACAGCGTGGCTGGGTGGTGGAAAAGGTCGAGGACACAACGCCCGCGGAGTTCGTGGAGCACCTGCTCCAGCAGGTCTATGGGGAGAACACGGACGCGGACCGGCTGCCGCGCGAGGTGCTGGTCCCGGTGGAGCCCGAGGATTCGGCACAGGTCGCCGAATGGCTTCGCGGGTTGCGCGGCGCGGCCGTGAGCCTGCGGGTTCCACGCCGGGGGGAAAAGGCGGTGCTGATGGAGACCGTGCGGGAGAACGCCGAACAGTCGCTGCGCCTGCACAAGTCCCGACGCGCCGGGGACATCAGCACCCGAAGCACCGCGCTCCAGGAGTTGCAGGAGGCGCTCGGCCTCCCGGTGCCGCTCCTGCGCATCGAGTGCTACGACATCTCCCACGTCCAAGGCACGAACGTCGTCGCGTCCATGGTCGTGGTGGAGGACGGACTACCCAAGAAATCCGACTACCGGAAGTTCTCCGTCACGGGTGAGGCCGCGCGCGACGACACCTCTGCCATGTACGACGTCCTCACCCGACGTTTCCGGCACTACCTCGACGACCAGACCCACAACGCCCCGGCCATCACCGGTCAGATCGATATCGAGGAGGACGCCGCCAAGGCGCCGCTCCGCAAGTTCGCGTACCCGCCGTCGTTGGTGGTGGTCGACGGCGGTCCGCCGCAGGTGGCGGCTGCCTCGCAGGCGCTCGAGGACCTCGGCATCGACGACGTGTACGTCGTGGGGCTGGCGAAGCGCCTCGAGGAACTGTGGCTCCCCGACGACGAGTTCCCGGTGGTGCTGCCGCGGGCTTCCCACGGACTGTATCTGCTCCAGCGGATCCGCGACGAGGCGCACCGCTTCGCCATCAGCTTCCACCGCCAGAAGCGTTCGACGGCGATGGTCGTCTCCGTGCTCGACGGCGTCCCCGGGCTCGGACCGGCCAAACGCAAGGCCGTCCTGAAGCACTTCGGCTCCGTGCGGCGCATGCGTGCGGCGGCCGAGGCCGACTTCCTCAACGTGCCCGGCATCGGACCGGCCATGGCCAGGCAGCTGGCCGCGGCGCTCGCGACGGACACCGGCCGGACGGAGGCCACGACGGATCCGTCCGAACCCGCGGTGAACACCGCCACCGGAGAACTGCTGGACTAGTCCAGGCACCCGAAACGGGGCCGTGCCTCCCCTAGACTGGGAGACATGAGTAGCGAGCTGGCACCGGTCAAACCCGTCGAATCCGAACTGCTGATCGTTACCGGCATGTCGGGTGCGGGGCGCACGACGGCGGCCCACGCGCTCGAGGACCACGGCTGGTACGTGGTGGAGAACCTGCCCCCCCAGATGCTGGGGACGCTCACCGAGCTCGTGGCGCGCGTCCCCGGGTCCATTCCCAAGCTGGCCGTCGTCATGGACGTGCGCAGCAAGTCCCTC
The DNA here is from genome assembly GCF_051262515.1 of Arthrobacter arnarulunnguaqae. Taxonomy (NCBI): domain Bacteria; kingdom Bacillati; phylum Actinomycetota; class Actinomycetes; order Micrococcales; family Micrococcaceae; genus Arthrobacter; species Arthrobacter arnarulunnguaqae. The sequence continues at coordinate 315,424 of NZ_JBIMER010000001.1, forward strand.
TTCCCGGCCCTGCGGGAGAATCTCGCGCAGCTGCGCGCCGCGGGGATCAACTACCGCGTGCTGTTCCTCGAGGCCAGCGACGACCTGCTCGTGCGCCGCTTCGAACAGGGGCGGCGTCCCCACCCGTTGCAGGGCAGCGGGCGGATCCTGGACGGCATAGCGGCCGAGCGAGAGGTCCTGCGGGAACTCAAGGAGTCGGCGGAACTCGTGGTCGACACCACCCCCATGAACGTCCACGCCCTGGCCACCGCCATCACGGAACTCTTTTCCGAGTCGGGCCCGATCGTCCTGCGCCTGAATGTCATGAGTTTCGGCTTCAAGTACGGCCTCCCGGCGGACGCCAACTTCGTGGCCGACGTGCGGTTCATCCCGAACCCGCACTGGGTTCCGGAACTCCGCCCGCACACCGGCGTGGAAGCCGTGGTCAGCGACTACGTTTTGGAGGCCGAGGGCGCCGCCGAGTTCGTGGACCGCTACATCGAGGCCCTGGAACCGGTCATGGACGGCTACCGGCGCGAGAACAAGCACTACGCGACCCTCGCCGTCGGTTGCACGGGCGGCAAGCACCGGTCGGTCGCGGTCAGCGAGGAGCTCGCCCGCAGGCTGCGCCAGCTCCCGCGGGTCAACGTCACGGTCAACCACCGCGACCTGGGCCGGGAGTAGGACGAGATGGCCTTCCTTTCCGGGCAGATGCCCCTTGTCCCGCCGAAACCGGCCGGCGCGGGCCGTGGGCCGGCGCGCGTCGCCGCGCTGGGCGGCGGTCACGGACTCGCGGCCTCGCTGGCCGCGCTACGCAGGCTCACCAGCGACATCACCGCCATCGTCACTGTGGCCGACGACGGCGGCTCCTCCGGGCGCCTGCGCGAGGAACTGGACGTCCTGCCGCCCGGGGATCTGCGCATGGCGCTGGCCGCGCTGTGCGACGACACCGACTGGGGCCGCACGTGGCGCGACGTGATGCAGCACCGTTTCGTATCGAAGGAGGGGTCCGCCGGGACGCTGGACAACCACGCGCTCGGCAACCTGCTGATCGTCACCCTCTGGGAGTTGCTTGAGGATCCCGTGGCCGGACTGCGCTGGGCTGGTGCGCTCCTTGGCGCCCGCGGTCAGGTGCTCCCCATGAGCACCGTCCCGCTGACGATCTCCGGGGAGGTCCTGGGTCAGGGCGCCGGCGACTCCCTGGTGCGCCGTCGAGTGGTCGGACAGGCCCAATTGGCGGTCGCTGGCAACACCGGGATCGTCAGCAACGTCCAACTCGAACCCGTGGACGCTCCGGCGTGCCCCGAGGCCCTGTCCGCCATAGAGCTGGCCGACTGGGTCGTTCTGGGACCGGGATCGTGGTACACGTCCGTCCTGCCGCACCTGCTCCTGCCGCAGATGCTGGACGCGCTCCGGGCAACCCCTGCCCGGCGCCTGCTGACCATGAACCTGGCCACGGAGACCAAGGAAACCGTGGGCATGGACGCCGCCGACCATTTGAACGTGATTTCGCGGTACGCCCCCGACCTGCGGATCGACGCCGTCGTCGCCGATCCATCGTCCATCGAAGGGGTCGAAAGGTTCCGCGATGCCGCCGCCCGGCTCGGCGCCAGGTGCTTCTTCGGTAAAGTAGGCGTCGCGGCGGGACGTGCGGTTCACGACCCGTTGCGGCTGGCCACGGCCTATCAGGACGTCTTCACGTCTTTCGATCCCAACGACCCCAGCAGTGAGGAACACAAGACATGGCACTGACAGCCTCGGTCAAGGACGAGCTGTCCCGGCTTGACGTCAAGAAGTCCTCGGAGCGAAAGGCGGAGGTCTCCGCGACGCTGCGGTTCGCCGGTGGACTGCACATCATTTCCGGCCGCATTGTCATCGAGGCGGAGGTCGACCTCGCGTCGACGGCGCGCAGGCTGCGGAAGTCCATTGCCGAGGTGTATGGCCACACCGCCGAAATCATCGTCGTCTCCGGCGGCGGCCTGCGCCGCGGAAACCGCTACGTGGTGCGAGTGGTGCGCGACGGAGAATCGCTGGCCCGGCAGACCGGATTGCTCGATGGCAGGGGCCGGCCGGTGCGCGGACTGCCTTCCGCCATCGTGAACGGCTCGACGGCCGATGCCGAGGCGGTCTGGCGCGGGGCCTTCCTCGCACACGGGTCGCTGACCGAACCGGGACGCTCCTCCGCCATGGAGGTCACGTGCCCCGGGCCCGAGGCCGCGCTGGCGTTGGTGGGGGCCGCGCGGCGGCTGGGGCTGGTCGCCAAGGCCCGCGAAGTCCGCGGCGTCGACCGCGTCGTGATACGCGACGGCGACAGCATCGCTGCGCTCCTGACCCGCATGGGTGCCCACGACGCACTCATGGTGTGGGAGGAGCGGCGCATGCGCAAGGAGGTGCGGGCGACGGCGAACAGACTCGCGAACTTCGACGACGCCAACCTGCGTCGCTCCGCGCAGGCCGCCGTCGCGGCCGGAGCGCGTGTCGAGCGCGCCCTTGAGATCCTCGGCGACGACGTCCCGGACCATCTGCAGTACGCCGGGGCGCTCCGCGTCGCCCACAAGCAGGCCAGCCTGGACGAGCTGGGACGGTTGGCGGATCCGCCCATGACCAAGGACGCCATCGCCGGGCGCATCCGCCGGCTCCTGGCCATGGCGGACAAGAAGGCCATCGAGATGGGAATACCGAGCACCGAGGACAGTGTTACGGCAGACATGCTGGACGGATAGTCTGGCGGTGTAGGTTTCCGACGCCCTGGGGGCTCGGGATGCAAAACCAGAAGGCACTCCCTTCGAGGGGGGTGCACAACGAATGGAGGAGACACATGTCGAAGTACACCCTCCCGGAGCTGCCGTACGACTACGCAGCCCTGGAACCGAACATTTCCGCCCGCATCATGGAACTTCACCACAGCAAGCACCACGCGGCCTACGTCGCCGGCGCCAACACCGCCCTCGAGCAGCTGGCCGAAGCCCGCGAGAAGGGCGAGTTCGGCAACGTCCCCAAGCTTTCCAAGGACTTGGCGTTCCACCTGGGTGGACACACCAACCACTCGATCTTCTGGCAGAACCTCTCGCCCGAGGGCGGGGACAAGCCCGAGGGCGAGCTGGCCGCGGCCATCGACGAGTACTTCGGCTCCTTCGACGCGTTCCGTGGCCACTTCGGAGCGGCCGCATTGAGCCTGCAGGGCTCAGGCTGGGCACTGCTGGCCTACGAGCCGCTCGGCGGCAACCTGGTGATCGAGCAGCTGTACGACCAGCAGGGCAACGTCCCCGTGGGCACCGTTCCATTGCTGATGCTGGACATGTGGGAGCACGCCTTCTACCTCGACTATGTCAACGTCAAGGCCGACTACGTCAAGGCGTTCTGGAACATCGTGAACTGGGCCGACGTCGCCAAGCGCTTCGAGGCAGCCCGCACGGGCGCAACGGCACTGGTCGTTCCCGGCGCGTAATGCGCATCACATATCCGCGTCACATGACGTAGGATAAGCACAACGGATCCCGCGGACCCCGCTCCCGGCTATCCCCGGGACGGGAGTCCGTGGATCCGGTCGGCAGTCAGTCGACGACACAACGGAGTGTCCAACTTTTCCCATGGCCACTCCGCGCAACACCCCTTCCGGGGGCCACCGCGGCGGCCTACATTCCGGCAAGGAGAATAACCACGTGACTACTCGTGTTGGCATTAATGGCTTCGGACGCATCGGACGCAACTTCCTGCGCGCCAGCCTCGCCCAGACGGCGGACATTGAAATCGTCGCCGTCAACGACCTCGGCTCGATCGACGACCTGGCGATGCTGCTGAAGTACGATTCCGTCCTTGGACGCCTCGACCGCGAGGTCGTCGTCGACTCCGACCACCTCGTCGTCGGTGAACAGCGCATCAAGGTCCTATCGCAGCGCAACCCGGCGGACCTCGGCTGGGGCGAGCTCGGCGTCGACGTCGTCATCGAATCGACCGGCTTCTTCACCAAGGCCGCCGACGCCCAAGGCCACATCACCGCCGGGGCCAAGAAGGTCATCATCTCCGCGCCCGCCACCGACGAGGACCTCACCATCGTCATGGGCGTCAACCACGACAAGTACGACGCCGACAAGCACCACATCATCTCCAACGCGTCGTGCACCACGAACTGCCTGGGCCCCGTGGCCAAGGTCCTGAACGACCAGTTCGGGATCGTCGATGGACTCATGACCACGATCCACGCATACACCGCCGACCAGAACCTGCAGGACGCGCCGCACAAGGATCCCCGCCGTGCCCGCGCCGCCGCGCTGAACATGGTTCCGACGTCCACCGGTGCCGCCAAGGCCATTGGACTGGTCCTGCCGGAGCTCAAGGGCAAGCTCGACGGATACGCCATGCGCGTGCCGGTCCCGACCGGGTCCGCCACGGACCTCACGGTGACACTGGCCCGCGAGACCACGGCGGAAGAGATCAACGCCGCGTTCAAGAAGGCCGCCGCGGAGGGACCGCTCAAGGGCTTCCTGAAGTACAACGAGGACCCCATCGTCTCCACGGACATCGTGACGGATCCGTCGTCGGCCATCTTCGACGCGCCCCTGACCAAGGTCATCGGCAGCACCGTGAAGGTGCTGGCCTGGTACGACAACGAGTGGGGCTACAGCTCCCGGCTGGTGGACCTGACGGAGTATGTCGGCGGCAAGCTGGCGTAGGTACGGGATTCGGATAGCCTAAGCGCATGACTTCTCGCACTCTCGACGATCTGCTCGCCGACGGCGTCCGTGGGCGGCGCGTTCTGGTCCGTAGCGACCTGAACGTGCCGCTCGACGGTTCCACCGTCACGGACGACGGACGCGTACGCGCGTCCCTCCCGGTCCTCTCCAAACTGGTCGACGCCGGCGCCCGCGTCATCGTGATGGCCCACCTCGGGCGGCCCAAGGGCTCCCCGGACCCCAAGTACTCGATCGCCCCGGCGGGCGAACGTCTCCGCGAACTCGCGGACTTTCCCGTGGCCATCGCCGGGGACGTCGTTGGCGACAGCGCGCGCGCTGGTGCAGCCTCCCTGGCGGACGGAGAAGTGCTGCTCCTCGAAAACATCCGGTTCGACGCCCGCGAAACCAGCAAGGACGACGCCGAACGCGCCGCCCTGGCAGGCGAGCTCAAGGCCCTGACCGGCGGGAACGGCGCCTACGTGGACGACGCGTTCGGCGCCGTCCACCGCAAGCACGCCTCGGTGTTCGACATCGCCGCAGTCCTGCCGTCCTACCAGGGCGAACTGGTCCGCACGGAGGTGGAGGTCCTCAAGACCCTCACCGAAAGCCCCAAGCGGCCGTTCGTCGTCGTGCTGGGCGGGTCCAAGGTCTCGGACAAGCTCGCCGTCATCGACAAGCTGCTCGGCCGTGCGGACCAGCTGCTCATCGGCGGCGGAATGGCCTTCACTTTCCTGCGGGCGCAGGGCCACGGTGTCGGCGCCAGCCTGTTGGAGTCCGACCAGCTGGACTCGGTGCGCGGCTACCTCGCGCGCGCCAAGGAGATCGGCTGCGACATCATCCTGCCCACGGACATCGTGGTTGCCTCGAAGTTCGGCGCGGACGCGGAGCATGAGGTGCTGGCCGCCGACGACATCGAGGGCGGATCGTTCGGCGCCACCGGGCTCGGGCTGGACATCGGACCGGCGTCCGGGGATGCCTTCGCGAGCTACATCCGCTCCGCCAACACGGTCTTCTGGAACGGTCCCATGGGAGTGTTCGAAATCGACGCGTTCTCGGGAGGCACGCGGGCGGTTGCCCAGGCGCTGGCCGACTCCGAGGCGTTCAGCGTGGTCGGGGGCGGAGACTCCGCCGCGGCCGTCCGCACGCTAGGGTTCCGCGACGACGACTTCAGCCATATCTCCACGGGCGGCGGTGCCAGCCTCGAGTACCTCGAGGGCAAGGAACTGCCGGGCCTGACAGCATTGGAAGGCAAATAACCACATGACGACATCCACGAACGGAAAGTTCGACCGCACGCCGCTGATTGCCGGCAACTGGAAGATGAACATGGACCACGCGCAGGGCATCACCCTGCTCCAAAAACTGGCGTGGACCCTCGACGACGCAAAGCACGATTTCGGCCGGGTGGAGGTTGCGGTCTTCCCTCCGTTCACGGATTTGCGCGGCGTGCAGACGCTCGTGGCCGGCGACGACCTTCCGGTCGTCTACGGGGGCCAGGACCTTTCGCCCCACGACTCCGGGGCGTACACCGGCGACATCTCCGGGCAGTTCCTCTCCAAGCTCGGTTGCAGCTACGTGCTGGTCGGACACAGCGAGCGCCGGACTATCCACGGCGAATCGGACGAGACGCTTCGGGCCAAGGTGGAGGCGGCCTACCGCCATTCGCTGGTTCCGATTCTCTGCGTCGGAGAGGGGCTCGAGGTCAGGCAGGCGGGGGAGCACGTCGAGCACACGTTGGCGCAGCTGCGCGCCAACCTCCAGTCGCTCCCGGCCGAACAGGCAGCCAACCTCGTGGTTGCCTACGAGCCGGTCTGGGCCATCGGCACGGGCGAGGTGGCGGGTCCGCAGGACGCGCAGGAAATGTGCGCCGCGATCCGCACGGAGCTGACGGATCTCTACGACGCGCGGACGGCGGCCGGGATCCGGCTGCTGTACGGCGGATCCGTCAAGGCCGCGAATGCCGCCGCGATCCTCCGGGAACGCGACGTGGACGGACTGCTTGTCGGGGGTGCCAGCCTGGACCCCGCGGAGTTTGCTAGCATTGTCAGGTTCGAGCACCATCTGGTGACCGACTAGCCGGCTGACAAGCCGTCGTTGACCGAAAGGCCGTAGTGGACGCACTTAAGATTGTCCTGCAGGTGGTGCTCGGCATCACCAGCCTCCTGCTGACCATGCTGATCCTCCTGCACAAGGGGCGCGGCGGCGGCATGTCGGACATGTTCGGCGGCGGCGTGACAAGCAACCTCGGGTCATCCGGTGTCGCCGAACGGAACCTGAACCGCATCACCGTGGTGCTCGGGCTGGCTTGGGGTGCCGTCATCATCGCGCTCGGGCTGGTCATGCGCTTCTCGGCGGAGTCCTAGCGCACGGGGCATAAAGCACAGTTGTAAGAACAGATAAGGATGGCGGCTTCCACACCGGAAGCCGCCATCCTTTTTGTTCCGCCGCGTTGAGCGGCGGCGGAACCCGCAGCTTAGCGTTCGCTGGCCGTCACGCTGCGCAGGTTCGTGCGAGGCAGCCCCTCGCGAAGGACCTCCCCGAACACCTCGTCGGGGTCCAGCCGCCGCAGTTCCTCGGACAGGCACTCGGAGAGGTGGCGCCGCGGAAGCGAGATGCGCTGCACCTGTTGCCCGGGCTGATAGAGCTCGGCGACGTCGTTGTCCGGGCGCGTGAGCACCACGTCGCCGTCGGCGCGGGCGAAGCGGACGCTGCGCACCCCCGTGCCGGCCGCCGAGGAGGCGATGGTCACTGGCACGTGGAGGAAGAGGGTCAGCCAAGCCGCCAGCAGGACCGTGCTGGGGGAGTCGGCCGCCCCCTTCACCGTCATTGCTTGGACCTCGGCGGGATCCAGCTGGTCGAGCACTGCCGCCAGCTGGGCTCGCCACAGCGTCAGTCGCGTCCACGCGAGATCGGTGTCGCCGGCCACGTAGGCATCGGCCAATGCGAAGAGGGCCCGTCGCGGATCGTCCTCGCTTCCCGAATCCGTGATGCGCCGGTGCGCGATGCGGCCGATTCCCGTTGCCGACGCCTTCTCCGGCGCCCCGTGGGGCCACCACGCCACGATGGGCGCATCGGGGAGCAGCAGTGCCGCCACGAGGGACTCGTCGGCGTGGCTGAGTTCTCCGTGCACATGCAGCACCACGACCTCGGAGGCCCCCGCGTCCCCTCCGACCCGAATCTGTCCGTTCAGGGCGGTGGGCGCGTCCTTGTTCCCCTCGACGACCACGATGATCCGGCACGGGTGTTCGCGGCTGGCGAGGTTGGCGGCGGCAATCGCGTCCTCCTCGAAGCCGTCGCGCGTGACCACGACCAGGGTGAGCACGCGGCTGAGTGCCACCACGCCGCCCGTTTCGCGGAGATTCATCAGTTCCTTGGCCAGTTTCGAGGCCGTGGTTCCGGGCTGGTCCACGATCATGGGCGCCGCCACATCCTTCCATCGCGCGCGAGGAGCTCGTCGGCGGAAGCCGGTCCCCAGCTTCCGGGCGCATAGGGTTCGGGCTGCCCGTCCAGGCTGGCCCAATACTCCTCGAAGGGGTCGAGGATCTTCCAGGAGAGTTCCACCTCGGCGTGGCGGGGAAACAGCGGAGGTTCGCCAAGCAGCACGTCGAGGATCAGCCGCTCGTAGGCCTCCGGACTGGACTCCGTGAACGAATGCCCGTAGCCGAAGTCCATGGTGACGTCGCGGACCTCCATCTGGGTACCCGGTACCTTGGATCCGAAGCGGATGGTGGCACCCTCGTCGGGCTGGACGCGGATCACCACGGCGTTCTGGCCGAAGTCGTCGCTCGCGTTGTCCCGGAACAGGAGGTTGGGGGCGCGTTTGAAGACGACGGCGATCTCCGTCACCCTTCGTCCCAGCCGCTTGCCGGCGCGAAGGTAGAAGGGAACCCCGGCCCAACGTCGCGTGTTGATGTCCACGCGGATCGCCGCAAAGGTTTCAGTGGTGGAATCGGGGTTGAACCCCTCCTCCTCGAGGAAGCCGGTGACCTTCTCGCCGCCCTGCCAGCCGCCGGAGTACTGTCCCCGCGCCGAGTGCGTGGAGAGGTCTTCCGGCAGACGGACCGCGCCGAGCACTTTTTCCTTTTCCGCGCGGAGGTGGTCGGCGTCGAAGGAAATGGGCTCCTCCATGGCGGTCAGGGCGAGCAGCTGGAGCAGGTGGTTCTGGATGACGTCGCGGGCGGCGCCGACGCCGTCATAGTATCCGGCGCGCCCGCCGATCCCGATGTCCTCCGCCATGGTGATCTGCACGTGGTCCACGTGGTTTGCGTTCCACAGCGGTTCGAAGAGCTGGTTGGCGAAGCGCAGTGCCAGCAGGTTCTGGACCGTCTCCTTGCCGAGGTAGTGGTCGATCCTGAACACGGCGTCGGGTGGGAAAACCGACTCGACGATCTCATTGAGTTCACGGGCGGAGGCGAGGTCGTGCCCGAAGGGCTTCTCGATCACCACGCGCCGCCACGGCATCTCCGTCGCGTTGTCCGCCTCTGGCTGGGCCAGTCCGTGCCTGGACAGCTGCTCGCACACCTGCTCGAACGAGTTCGGCGGGATGGAGAGGTAGAACGCATGGTTTCCGCGGGTTCCCCGGGACGCGGACAACTCGTCCAATGTCTCTCGGAGCCGGACAAAGGCCTCGTCGTCGCCGAAACCGCCGTTGACGAAGCGGAAACCGCCGGCCAGCTGTTCCCACACGGTCTCGTTGAACGGGGTGCGCGCGTTGTCGCGTACCCAGCCACGGACCTCGGACACGAAGTCCTCCCGCGACCAATCACGGCGGCCGAAACCCACCACCGCGAAGCTCGGCGGCAGCAGGCCCCGGTTGGCCAGGTCGTACACGGCGGGCATCAGCTTCTTGCGGGCGAGGTCTCCGGTGATGCCGAAGAAGACCAGGGCCGAGGGACCGGCGATGCGGTTCAGCCGCCGGTCCCTCCTGTCACGCAGGGGATTGCGCGAGGTGGTGTCTGGCATGGGTTTCTTTCATGAGGGGATTTCGGGGGACTGCTGGGGCGGATTAGCCCTCCGAGGTGGTCACCAGCGAGGCGACGGCCTCCCGCAGCTGGGCGATGCCGCCCACGCGGTCGTTGAGGTGGAGCCTCAACACCGGACGCCCGAGGTCGGCGAGGACCTGCCCGTCCCCGGCCGCCTGGGCCGAGATGAGCTGGCCGAACGTGAAGGGCCGCTCCGGGATGGAGATGTCCAACGCGGAGTCAGCGGTGATCAGCAGGTACACGCCGACCTTGGGTCCTCCCTTGTGGAACTGACCCGTGGAGTGCAGGAAGCGCGGGCCCCAGCCGAACGTGGTCGGACGCCCCGCCAGCGCGGCGAAGTCGTCCCGTAGGTCCGCGAGGCCCGCCTGACCCACCCGGTCCAGGTAGGCCTGGATGCTGACGTAGCCGTTGGCGGGGACCACATCCAGCAGCCGCCGCAGGGCATCCGCCACGGTCTCGACGCCGTCCAGCAGCCCCGGTGTCGCGCGGAGTTCGATGTCCCCGTCGACCGCTTCCGAGGGCTGCGGTTCCGGCGTTGCGTCCAGAAGCCCGCGGGCGGCGTTCTTGGCGGCCTCGACGTCCGGCTGGTCGAACGGGTTGATGCCGAGCAGGTGCCCTGCGACGACCGTCGCGTACTCCCAGAGCATCAGCTGGCTTCCGAGGGACCCCGAGACGCACACCTGGTCGCCCAGGGGAGCCGCGGCGTCGTCGGAATCGGTGACGAGCCGCACCAGGAGGACATCGTCGGCCTGGGTCACGGTCTCGGGCGCGCCGGGCTCGGCGACGACGGGCAGCACTCCCGTGCCGTGCTTGCCGGTCGACTCGGCGATGAGCTGCTCCGCCCAGTCGGCGAAGCCCACGATTCCGGAGCCCTCGTCCACGAACACGATCTTGTCGCGCAACGGCGACGTCCCGGCCAGGGCAGCCCCGAGGCACAGGCCGATGTTGTCGGCGTCGTCCTCGGCCAGGAATTCCGCGGCCTCCTCGGCCTCGTCCAGCAGAGACCCGATGTCGACACCGGCCAGGCCGGTGGGAACGAGTCCGAAGGCCGTGAGCGCGGAGTAGCGGCCGCCGACGTTGGGGTCGGCGTTGAAGACCGCACGGTACCCGGCCTCGCGCGAAGCCTTGTCCATGGGGGATCCGGGGTCCGTGACCACCACGATGCGGCTCGCGGGGTCCAGCCCCGCGTCGCCGAAGGCCTGCTCGAACACGCGACGCGCCGAATCGGTCTCCACCGTCGAACCCGACTTGGAGGAGACGACCAGCACGGAGGTGGACAACCGGTCGGCTAGGGCGTTGCCGACCATCTCCGGATCCGTGCTATCCAGGACGACCAGCTCGACGTCGGCCGTCGCGGCGATCACCTCGGGTGCGAGGGAGGAACCACCCATCCCCGCCAGGACCACGCGGTCCACGCCCTCGGCGCGGAGCTCGTCGCGCAGCCGCAGGATTTGTTCCACGAGCGGACGGGACGTCTCGCCGAGATCGACCCAGCCCAGCCGCACCGCCGCTTCGGATTCGGCCTCCGGTCCCCAGAGGGTGTGGTCCTTCCCCGCGATGCGCGAGGCGACCCTGTCTTCGACCAGGCGCGGCACGTGGGCCTCGATGGCGGCCAGCGCGGCCCCCGTCGCCTGGAACCCGAGGGCGCTCACCTAGGCACCGGCCTTGGCGGAGTCCAAGGCAATGCGGACGTCCTCGAGCAGTTCGGCCCAGGAGGCCTCGAACTTTTCGACACCCTCCCGCTCCAGCAGGCCAACGACGTCGTTGTAGTCGATGCCCTGCGCAGCGAGGGCGTCCAGGACGGCGTTCGAGTCCGCATAGGTTCCGGTGACGGTGTCGCCGGTGACCTCGGCGTGGTCGGCGGTCGCATCGAGCGTCTTTTCCGGCATGGTGTTCACGACGTGGGGCGCGACCAGCCCAGTCACGTACATCGTGTCCTGGTACGCCGGGTCCTTGACGCCGGTGGATGCCCACAACGGGCGCTGCGGGCGCGCGCCCGCGGCGGCCAGAACGGCCCAGCGCTCCGAGGAGAAGAGCTCCTCGTAGACCTGGTAGGCCAGCCGCGCGTTGGCCAGTCCGGCCTTGCCACGAAGCGACAGGGCCTCTTCGGTGCCGACGGCGTCCAGCCGCTTGTCGACCTCGGCGTCCACGCGGGAGACGAAGAAGGAAGCCACGGAGTGGAGCTTGGACAGATCGTGGCCGTTCTCCTTGGCCTCCTCGAGTCCCTGCATGAACGCGTTGACCACGGCGCGGTAGCGCTCCAGCGAGAAGATCAGCGTCACGTTGACGCTGATGCCCTCGGCCAGGGTGGCCGTAATGGCCGAGAGGCCTTCGAGGGTCGCGGGGATCTTGATCAGGACGTTTTCGCGGCCGACCTTGTCGTGGAGCTTCTGGGCCTCGGCCGCGGTCGCGGCGGTGTCGGCGGAGATCCGGGGATCGACCTCAAGGGAGACGCGGCCGTCGACGCCGTCGGTTGCCGTGGCGACGGGCAAGAAGAGGTCGCACGCTTCGGCGACATCGGACGTGGTGATCTCGAAGACGGCGCGCTCGACGTCGGCGCCCGCGGCCGCGAGCTCGGCGACCTGCGCGGCGTAGGACGCGTCGCCGTTCTTCAGCGCGGCGGCGAAGATCGACGGGTTGGTCGTCACACCGACGACGTTCTTCTCCTCGATCAACTTGCGCAGCGAACCCGACTCGAGCCGGTCGCGGGACAGGTCGTCGAGCCAGATGGAGACTCCGGCGGCCGAAAGGGCCTCGGTGTTGGGGTTGCTCATGGTTGTTTCCTTCCGTGGATCGTCAATGGGGCTGGCGGTGTCGAGGCTAGCGGGTGGCGGCGAGCGACTCGCGTGCCGCTTCCGCCACCGCCTCCGACGTGATGCCGAACTCGCGGTACAGGGTCTTGTAGTCGGCCGATGCGCCGAAGTGGTCCAGCGAGACGATCCGGCCGGCGTCGCCGACAAACTCGCGCCAGCCCATGGCCACACCGGCCTCGACGGACACGCGTGCGCGCACCGCGGCCGGCAGCACGGACTCGCGGTAGGCGGCGTCCTGCTGGTTGAACCACTCGATGCACGGCAGGGACACCACACGCGTGGGAATCCCCTCCGCCTGTAGAGTCTCGCGAGCCTCCACCGCAAGCTGGACCTCCGAGCCGGTGGCCAGCAGCAGCACCTGCGCCTCGGCCGGTTGGCCGGCGTCGGACGCCTCGGCCAGCACGTAGCCGCCGCGTGCGACGCCGGAGACGTCGGCGAATCCGCCCTCGGGCGAGCGGTCGTAGACAGGGACGTTCTGGCGCGTCAGGACGATGCCCGCCGGGTTGGAGTTGTTCTCCAGGATGGTCTTCCAAGCCCAGGCGGTCTCGTTGGCGTCCGCGGGACGGACGACGTCGAGGTTCGGGATGGCGCGCAGGCTGGCCAGCTGTTCCACGGGCTGGTGCGTCGGGCCGTCCTCGCCGAGGCCGATCGAATCGTGCGTCCACACGTAGATCGACGGGACGCCCATGAGGGCGGACAGGCGGATCGCGGGACGCTGGTAGTCGGAGAAGATCAGGAAGGTGCCGGAGTAGGCGCGGGTCTTGCTGGAGAGCACGATCCCGTTGACGATGGAGGCCGCCGCGTGCTCGCGGATGCCGAAGTGCAGCACGCGACCGTACGGGTTGCCCTTCCACGAGTCCGTCTGGCGCGACTCCGGGATGAACGACGGGGAGCCTTCGATCGTGGTGTTGTTGGAGCCGGCGAGGTCCGCGGAGCCGCCCCAGAGCTCGGGGAGCTCGGCGGCGATGGCGTTGATGACCTTGCCGGACGCCGCGCGCGTGGAGACGTCCTTGCCGGCGTGGAACGTGGGCAGGTGCGATTCCCAGCCTTCGGGCAGTTTGCCGGCCTCGATGCGCTCGAGCAGGCTGGCTGCCTCGGGGGAGCGCTGCCTCCAGGCGTTGAACGCCTCGTCCCAGTCCGCGCGCGCCGCGGCGCCGCGGTCAACGACGCCGCGGGCGTGGGCGAGAACGTCGTCGTCGATCTGGAAGGACGCGGAGGAGTCGAAGCCCAGGAGTTCCTTCAGCCCGGACACCTCGTCCTTGCCCAGGGCGGAACCGTGGATGGCGCCCGTGTCCTTCTTACCGGGGGACGGCCAGCCGATGACGGTCCGCAGCGAAATGATCGAGGGTCGGCCGGTCTCCGCCCTGGCGGCGGACAGGGCGGCGTCCAGTGCGGCGACGTCCTCGACGTACTCGCCGGTCTCGGTCCAGTCGACGCGCTGCGTGTGCCAGCCGTACGCGGCGTAGCGGGCAAGGACGTCCTCGGTGAAGGAGACGTCGGTGTCGTCCTCGATCGAGATGTGGTTCTCGTCGTAGACCACCACGAGGTTGCCGAGTTCCTGGTGCCCGGCGAGCGAGCTGGCCTCGCTGGTGACACCCTCCTGCAGGTCGCCGTCCGAGGCGATGACCCAGACGGTGTGGTCGAACGGGCTCTCGCCCTCGGGCGCCTCCGCGTCCAGCAGCCCGCGCATCCGGCGCTGGCCGTAGGCGAATCCGACGGCGGAGGCGAGGCCCTGGCCCAACGGACCGGTGGTGATCTCCACGCCGGGCGTGTGTCCGACCTCTGGGTGGCCGGGGGTCTTGGAGCCCCAGGTGCGCAGCTCCTGGAGGTCGTTCAGCTCCAGGCCGTATCCGGAGAGGAAAAGCTGCAGGTACAGCGTCAGCGAGGTGTGACCGGGGGAGAGCACGAACCGGTCGCGGCCGACCCAGGACGGGTCCGAGGGGTCGTGGCGCAGGTGCCGCTGGAAGATGAGGTAGGCAGCGGGGGCGAGGCTCATGGCGGTTCCCGGGTGGCCGTTGCCGACCTTCTCCACGGCATCGGCGGCCAGCACGCGGACGGTGTCCACGGCTCGCTCGTCGAGCTTCGTCCAAGTGAGTTCGCTAACTTCTGTCTGTGGCGCCACGGTGTGGTCCCTCTCTGTGGTCGGGCGGGTCGTGAGGGCGGGAAGGCCGGACCGAGAGGGCGGAGCGAAGCCCACGCACCCGTAGCCGAACCGGTTATGCCGCCGCTGGCACTTCGCCCCAACCCTATCCCGGGGGCGGGCGGCTGTGCCCGTTTATGGCCAAAGATTGACGCGGCTTTCGCCGACGGGGCAATTGTCCGCCGCCCGGCGGAATGACTTCTACGAGCCGTAAAAGGGTATGATGGCTTGGTCTGTCCGAATCCCCTGCAGAACTGAGTGGCATGTCCGTGAAGTTTGTCCCGACCGACTCTGCGCCGACCCCGCGTGCCTCCCGCCAGCCAGCGGAGTCCCCGGGCGCTTTCGCGGGCCGCAAAGCGCGGTCGTACCTCGCCCTGACGAAGCCGCGCGTCGTCGAGTTGTTGCTGGTCACCACGCTGCCGACCATGATCTTCGCGCACGGCGGATTCCCCCAGGTGGGCCTGGTTCTGGCGACGCTGTTCGGCGGCGCCATGGCCGCCGGAGCGTCCGGTGCCTTCAACTGCTACATCGACCGCGACATGGACAAGGTCATGAACCGGACCAAGGACCGGCCGCTGGTCACCGGCGACGTGACGCCCCGGGAGGCCCTGGTCTTCTCCTGGACGCTCGCGGTGGCCTCCCTTCTCGTCCTGTGGTTCGGAACCAATCCGCTGACGGCCGCCCTGGGGCTCGCGGCCATCCTGTTCTATGTGGTGCTCTACACCCTCATCCTGAAGCGGCGCACAGCGCAGAACATCGTGTGGGGCGGTATCGCCGGATGCATGCCGGTCCTGATCGCCTGGGCCGCCGTGACCAACACCCTGGCGTGGCCGGCGGTCATCCTGTTCCTGATCATTTTCCTGTGGACGCCCCCGCACTACTGGCCGCTGTCCATGAAATACGCGGACGACTACAACGCGGCCAGTGTTCCCATGCTGGGGGCCATCGCCAGCGCCCAGCGCGTTTCGGTGCAGGTGGTCCTCTACGCATGGGCGACCGTCGTGTGCTCGCTGTTGCTGGTGCCCATGGGATACGCGGGAATCGTCTATACGGTGATCGCCGCGGTGACCGGCGGCTGGTTCGTCTACGAGTGCCACGTGCTGTACCGCGAGGCCCGTCGGAACCACGAACCCCAGGACATGAACCGCAAGGCCATGAAGGTCTTCCACATCTCCATCACGTACCTGACCCTGGTTTTCGTGGCACTGGCCATCGATCCGTTCGTCGGTAATCCCCTGTTCGGCTAGCGCCGGAAGATGTCCCGCGACGAAACGCCCCGTCCTCTCCGAGGACGGGGCGTTTCGTTGTCAACGTTTCGTTGTCTAGACGGAGGGACGTTGATTTATTGTCCGGCCGGCGATGCGGCCGGTGTCGCCGCCTGCTTCCCTTAGAGGGGGAACGCTGCCGTGCTGCGGTCCCACACGTTGGTCGCCGCCGCGGTCAGCAGCGACGAGCCCAGCATGTGCAGTAGGACCAGGCCAACCGGTAGGCCCGTGAAATGCTGCGTGTACCCGATGGCGGCTTGGGCAACCAGTACCACGCCCAGGAGAACGAGCGCCCTGCGCAAACCGGGCGCCGCCCGCCAACGGTAGGCCACGAAAAGGGCCAGAGCGGTCGCCGCGACGAGGAGATACACGGGTGCCACATGGATGCGCGTGACGAGGTCCGCGTTGAAGGCATGGCGCGGTGAACCGGCGTCGCCCGCGTGGGGACCGGTCCCCGTGACGATCGTTCCCAGCACGACGGCGGCCGTCGACGTCCCGGCGATCGTCCAGCCAAGGGCGCGCATGGTTCCGCTCAACGGCGGCACGGCGACCGTCCACTCGCGCCGCAGGAGCATTCCCGTCCGGTTGACCAGCAGCATTGCCGTCGCCACCAGGGCCGCCGAGGCCAGGAAGTGCAGGCTCACCACCCACGGGTTCAGGTTGGTCCACACGGTGATGCCGCCGATGAGCGCCTGGACCGGAATGACGCACAGGAGCGCCACCGCGAGCCGGAAAACGGTCCGGTGGGTCGCGCGCATACGCCAAACGGCGACGATCATGGCGACTGCGACGATCGTCAGGATGAAGGTCAGTGTCCGATTGCCGAACTCGATCAGCCCATGGATGCCCATTTCCGGCGTGGGGGTCATCGAACCCGGGACGCAGTTGGGCCATTCGGAGCATCCCAGGCCGGACTGGGTCAACCGGACGGCGCCGCCCGTGACGATGATGCCGATCTGAGAGGCGAGGGAAGCGATGGCCAGCGCGTGGACGCCGCGTCCCACAGAGGTGGGAAGGCGGTCGGTCCACTTCGCCTTGGTAACCGGGGTTGTCATGCGGGCGGCTCCAATCGGAACGGTCGGGAGAGGCGGGGCGCTAGTTCCACTTGAACCAGCGCGTCGCGGCGAAGCCGGCGAGCACGGTCCACACCAGCAGGACGAGGAAGGCTCCGCCGTCGAACGCGCCATGCATGAAGGCCGCCCGCAGGGCGTCGCCGAGAGCCGCGGACGGGAGCGCCTCCAGCAGGGGCTGCAGTATCCCGGGCAGGTTCTCCACCGGGATCATGATGCCGCCCACGGCGGCGAAGAGGATCCACACGAGGTTCGTGATCGCCAGGGTGGCCTCGGGGCGGACGGTCCCGGCGACGAGAAGTCCCAGGGACGTGAACGCGGCCGCGCCGAGGGCCAGCAGCACGGCGGCGAGGGCCAGCCCCCACGGTGCCGGACGCCACCCCAGGAGAAGCGCGGCTCCACCGATCAACACGATCTGGATGGCCAAGACGGCCAACACCGCCATCGACTTCCCGAAAACCAAACCGGCGCGTCCGAGCGGAGTGGTGGACAGGAACCGCAGCACGCCGTAGCGCCGGTCGAAACCCGTCGCGATGCCCTGTCCGGTGAACGCCGTCGACATGACGCACAGGGCCAGGACGCCGGGGGCAGCGGCGTCGATACGGTTGACGGCCACGCCGTCCAGAATCGCGGTGAACGTCAGTCCGAAGAGGGCCAGCAGCGGCAGCACGACAGCCAGCACCAATTGCTCGCCGTTGCGCAGCATCGTTGCGGCCTCGTAGCGGCCCTGGCGCAGAATGCGGGTGAGCTGGGGAGCCGCGTTGCCTGGCGCGACGCGCGCGGTGTTAGCCACGGGGGCCTCCCTGGGCGATTTCGAGGAACACGTCTTCGAGGCTGCGCGGTTCCATGCTGATGGCGGTGGGGAAGACTCCTTCGGCCGACCACCAGGCCGCGACGGCGGCCAGGTCGGTGGGGGAGCGGAGGGCGCGGACCCGGTACCGGCCGGGTTCTATCTCCAGAATCGGTTCTCCGCATTCCAGCCGCGGTGCGGTACCGCCGGCCACCAGTCCCGGCCGCGCGGAGAAGTCCAGCGACCGCGAGTCGGCGTCCGCCGTTGCCCGCGCCGTGAGTTCGGGGACGGTGCCTTCAGCGACGTTCGCTCCGCCGTCGATGATGTACACGTAGTCGGACAGCCGCTGCGCGTCCTCCATGAGGTGCGTGGTGAGCACGATGCACAATCCGCGCTCGCGAAGCTCCTTGATGAGGTCGAAAACCGCTCGCCTCGATTGCGGATCCAGACCCGCGCTGGGTTCGTCCAGGAAAACGACCTCGGGATCCCCGACGAGAGCGGCCGCCAGGGCGACGCGCTGTTTCTGGCCGCCGGACAACCGGCGGATGGTGGTGTGGGAGAACTCGTTCAGCCCCAACCGATCGGCCAGCGCAGGAACGTCGGCCGGTTGGGCGTACATCGACGCCACATGGTTCAGTAGCTGGAGGGGCCGCGACGCGGGCGGTAGACCTCCATCCTGCAGCATGACGCCCACGCGCGAACGCAATGAGGCGGACGCGTTCGACGGGTCCTCGCCGAGGAGCCGCACGGTGCCGCCGTCGGGCTTGAGCAGTCCCTGCGCGCAGGCCAGGGTGGTGGACTTGCCAGCACCGTTGGAACCGAGCAAAGTGGTGACCGAACCCGCGCGGGCGGTGAGGCTGATGCCGTTCAGGACCCGGACCATGCGGCCGTCAAGGGCGGCAACGGGACCGAAGTCCTTGCGTAGGCTGTCGACGACGAGGCGGGGTTCGGGTTCTGGCACCGGATCATTCTACGCCACGTAGAGTCCGGTCCCCGCTGGTCCGCGGAGTTAACTAAGGACTGCCTTGCTGGCGGGAGTCGACTCATTAGGTCATGATTGTGTTGTGTATTCTTCCCAGTCCATTGAGCAGGAAACGGTCCCCGCGACGCGTTCCGCCACCGGCGCGCCGGAAACCGAGGAGCGCACTCGGGACCGCGTGCTCCACGCGGTGCTCCAACAGGGGCCGGTCAGCGCCGCCGAACTCGGCGAGCAGCTGGGATTCACGCCCGCGGCCGTCCGGCGGCATCTGGACTCCCTCAGCAAGCAGGGGCTTGTCGAGGTCAAGCTGGTGGCCAACCAGGCTGCCGGTGCGGGACGGCCCGCCCGCCGCTACGTGCTCAGCCACCGCGGACAGCGGAAACTCGGCAACGACTACCTGGACATCGCCGGGGACGCCCTGGCCGAGTTGGGGCGCGCGGCCGGGCCAGAGGCCGTCAACGCCTTCGCCGCCAAGCGTTTCGCCGCCCTCGAGGACCGCTACCGGCCCGCCGTCGAGGCCGCCGGGGACTCGCTGTCCGGCCGCGCTGCGGCGCTGTCCGAGGCGCTCACTGCCGACGGTTTCGTCGGTTCGACCCGCGATGTCGGACTGAACCAGCCCACGGCTACCATGGTGAGCGTCCAGCTTTGCCAAGGGCACTGCCCTATCCAAGACCTGGCGCGCGAGTTTCCCGTCTTCTGCGACGAGGAAACCAAGGCGTTTTCCCGCTTGCTGGGCGTCGACGTGCGGCGCCTATCGACGTTGGCCGGAGGCGGCCATGTCTGCACGACCCACATACCGGTGGGTCGCCAACAAACTCCTCAGCACACTGAGAAGAGAACTCGAGTCAAGATCACAAGGCAGGAGAGGCCGCGATGACGGATCAGATTGCACAGGAGACCGCTGACCCAGGCGTGATTTCCGACATCCTGGAGAGAAATCCCGAGCTCCAAGGAATCGGCACCTACGAATACGGCTGGTCGGACAAGAACGACGCCGGCGCCAACGCGCGCCGCGGGATCAACGACGATGTCGTCCGGGACATTTCGGCCAAGAAGGACGAGCCCGAGTGGATGCTCGACCTGCGCCTGAAGGGGTTGAAGTACTTCGACCGCAAGCCGATGCCGACCTGGGGCGCCGACCTCAGCGGGATCGACTTCGACAACATCAAGTACTTCGTGCGCTCCACGGAGAAGCAGGCCACCAGTTGGGAGGACCTGCCCGAAGACATCAAGAACACGTACGACAAGCTGGGCATCCCGGAGGCCGAGAAGCAGCGCCTCGTCTCCGGCGTGGCCGCGCAGTACGAGTCCGAGGTCGTCTACCACCAGCTCCGCGAGGATCTGGAGGCCCAGGGCGTCATCTTCCTGGACACCGACACCGGGCTGAAGGAACACGAGGACATCTTCAAGGAGTACTTCGGCTCCGTCATCCCCGTGGGAGACAACAAGTTCGCCTCGTTGAACACCTCGGTGTGGTCCGGCGGTTCCTTCGTCTACGTCCCCAAGGGCGTGCACGTCGACATCCCGCTGCAGGCGTACTTCCGCATCAACACCGAGAATATGGGGCAGTTCGAGCGGACCCTGATCATTGCCGACGAGGACTCCTACGTCCACTACATCGAGGGCTGCACGGCCCCGATCTACCAGTCGGACTCGCTGCACTCGGCCGTCGTGGAAATCATCGTGAAGAAGGGCGCCCGCGTCCGCTACACGACCATCCAGAACTGGTCGAACAACGTCTACAACCTGGTCACCAAGCGCGCGGTCTGCGAAGAGGGCGCCACCATGGAGTGGGTCGACGGAAACATCGGCTCCAAGGTCACCATGAAGTACCCCGCCGTCTACCTGGTTGGCGAGCACGCCAAGGGAGAGACGCTTTCCATCGCCTTCGCCGGCGAGGGACAGCACCAGGACACCGGGTCCAAGATGGTCCACATCGCTCCGAACACGTCCAGCTCCATCGTGGCTAAGTCGGTGGCCCGCAACGGTGGCCGCTCGGCCTACCGCGGCCTCGTGCAGGTCCGCGAGGGTGCCAAGGGATCGCGCAACTCCGTGGTCTGCGACGCCCTGCTGGTGGATACCATCTCCCGCTCGGACACGTACCCGTACATCGACGTCCGCGAGGACGACGTGACCATGGGCCACGAGGCGACCGTGTCGCGCGTCAGCGAGGAACAGCTGTTCTACCTGATGTCCCGCGGCCTGGCAGAGGACGAGGCCATGGCGATGATTGTGCGCGGCTTCATCGAGCCCATCGCGCGCGAACTTCCCATGGAGTACGCGCTCGAGCTGAACCGCCTCATTGAACTTCAGATGGAAGGATCCGTCGGTTAGTCATGACTGATACCGCAACCGCACTCACGGACGAAAAGGCGCGCATCGGCGCCCCGTCGATTTCCGGCTTCACCGAGGAGGGTGAGAACCTGTCTCCCGTCAACGAGGCCATCTCCCCGCTCGGCGGCGACAGCAGCAAGGCCCACAGCCACGGGCAGGGCGCCGGCGTGCCCGACTCCTCCCGCGCCGGACGGCTGACGAGCTACAACCTCGAGGACTTCGCCGCCCTGACCGGCCGCGAGGAGGATTGGCGCTTCACGCCGTTGAAGCGCCTCGGTGGCCTGCACAAGAACACGCTCGACGGGGTCGCGCCGTCCATCTCGGTCGAGGCCGGCGAAGCGATCCGCGTAGAGACCGTCTCCGCCGACGATTCTCGCGTCGGTTCGGTCGGCATCCCGGACGACCGGGTCTCGGCCAACGCCTGGAACGCCGTCTCCGAGGCAACGGTGCTGACGGTCCCCGCGAACACCGAAGAAGCCCGGGCGACGTTGACGCTCACCGGCAACGGTGCCGCTGCCTCCGCCCAGCACATCGTGCTGGTCGCTGAGCCCAACTCCAGCGCCGTCGTGGTCCTGGACCACGTCGGGAGCGCGGTCGTCGCGGAGAACATCGAAATCGATGTCCGCGAGGGTGCCCGGCTGACAGTCGTCTCCCTGCAGGCCTGGGACGATGATTCGGTTCACGCCAGCTCGCAGCAGGCCAAGATCGGCAAGGGCGCGTCGCTCAAGCACGTTGTCGTCTCCTTCGGCGGAAACGTCGTTCGGGTGACGCCGTCCGTTCGGTTTGCCGCTCCCGGCGCCACGGCGGAGATGTTCGGACTGTACTTCGCCGACGCCGGCCAGCACCTTGAGCACCGGCTCTTCGTGGACCACGCGGTCCCGCGCTGCACGTCGAACGTGCTGTACAAGGGAGCGCTGCAGGGCAAGGACGCGCACACCGTTTGGGTGGGCGACGTTCTCATCCGCAAGGCGGCCGAGGAAACGGACTCGTACGAGGCCAACCGCAACCTGGTCCTGACGGACGGCGCCCGGGCCGACTCGGTGCCGAACCTGGAGATCGAGACCGGACTCATCAAGGGTGCCGGCCACGCCAGCACCACCGGCCGCTTCGACGACGCCCACCTCTTCTACCTGATGTCCCGCGGCATCGACGAGAAGACGGCACGCCGCCTGGTGGTTCGGGGCTTCCTGAACGAGATCATCCAGCAGATCGGCGTCCCCGAGCTCGAGGAACGCATCAACGAAACGGTCGAGCGCGAGCTCGCCGCCACCGAACACTAGGCCCCGCGCCGCACCCCCCATCCCACCACGCCGGCGCGGCCGGCACAGGAGAGAACGGACACCAATGTCTACTCTGGAAATCAAGGACCTGCACGTCTCGATCGACACGGAGCAGGGCACCAAGGAGATCCTCAAGGGCGTCACCTTGACGATCAAGACCGGCGAAACGCACGCCATCATGGGCCCCAACGGGTCCGGCAAGTCCACGCTGGCCTCCACCATCGCGGGCCACCCGCGATACAAGGTCACCTCCGGCGAGATCCTGCTCGACGGCGAGGACGTGCTCTCGATGAGCGTCGACGAGCGTGCCCGCGCGGGGTTGTTCTTGGCCATGCAGTACCCGGTCGAGGTGCCGGGCGTGACCATGACGAACTTCCTGCGCACCGCGAAGACGGCGATCGACGGCACCGCACCGAGCCTGCGCCACTGGACCAAGGACGTCAAGGCTGCCATGGCCGACCTGAAGATCGACGCGGACTTCGCCAGCCGCAACGTCAACGAGGGCTTCTCCGGCGGCGAGAAGAAGCGCGTGGAGATCCTCCAGCTGGAACTCTTCAAGCCGCGGTTCGCCATCCTCGACGAGACGGATTCCGGTCTCGACGTCGACGCACTGAAGGTCGTTTCCGAGGGCGTCAACCGCGCCGCGGAGAACAACGAGATGGGCACGCTGCTCATCACGCACTACACCCGCATCCTGCGCTACATCAAGCCGGACTTCGTGCACGTTTTCGTCGACGGCGCCATCGCCGAGCAGGGCGGCCCGGAGCTTGCCGACCGTCTCGAGGACGAGGGCTACGACCGCTTCATGGCTGTGAAGGCCTAGCCATGACCGCGGAGAACAACGTTGCACAGGGCGCCGCCCAGGCGCCGCTCGAGGATGTCGAAGAGGCGCTCAAGGACGTCATCGACCCCGAGCTCGGGGTCAACGTGGTCGACCTTGGCCTGCTCTACGGTCTCAAGTACGCCGAGGACGGTGCGCTGCTCATCGATATGACGCTAACGACGGCGGCGTGCCCCCTGACGGACGTCATCGAGGAGCAGGTCAGCCAGTCGGTCAGCGGTGTCGTGGACGAATACCGCCTGAACTGGGTATGGATGCCGCCGTGGGGTCCGGAACGGATCACCGACGACGGCCGCGACCAGATGCGGGCGCTCGGCTTCAACATCTAACGCCACCTGCGGAAAATCCAAACGACTCAAGCAGCCGGTCCACCCCGTGGGCCGGCTGCTTGCGTCGGCTCCCGGGGCCCTCGCTAGGGATGGTCCAGGTCGTTGGACTCGAGGGTGTTGCATTCGTTGATGTCCCCCGTGCGGTAGCCGTGCATGAACCACGTCTGACGCTGGGCGCTGGAGCCGTGGGTCCAGCTCTCGGGGTTGACCTGGCCCGTGGCGGACTCCTGGATGCGGTCGTCGCCCACGGCCTCCGCCGCCGACAGCGCGGATCGCAGGTCCTCCTGCGTGAAGGGGTCCATCAGCGGCTGGCCTGCTGCATCTGTCGTTTCCGCCGCGTGGGCCGCCCAGAGCCCGGCGAAGCAGTCCGCCTGCAACTCCACGCGGACGGCTCCGGACGTCGGTCCCGTGCCGCCCTGCTGCGAGGCGGCCAGCGTGCCGATGTGGTTCTGGATGTGGTGCCCGTACTCGTGCGCCACGACGTACTCCTCGGCCAGGAATCCACCGTCGGCACCGAACCGCGTTTCGAGATCGTCGAAGAACCCGGTGTCGAAGTAGGCCGAGCGGTCGGCCGGGCAATAGAACGGCCCGACGGCGCTCGTCGCCGTGCCGCATCCCGTCGAGACGCTTTCGGAGAACAGTTCCACGCCGGGCTGTTCCACCTCTTCGTCGTATTGCTGGAGGTAGGGCACCCAAAACGCGTCCAGGCTGGCGGTGGTCGCCAGGATGCGGCAGTCGATGCGCGCATTCGCGTCGGCACCCGTCTCGCACTCGTCGATGGCGGCCGGCCCGGTGGGTTGTTCCTGCGTCTGCCCGCCGCCGAGGCCGAGTTCCTCGAGAACGGCGGGATTGATCCCCAGGAGGCTGGCGATGAGCAGAACCAGGATCCCGCCACCGCCCACGGCGATCTTCCCGCCCCGGCCGCCCCTGCCGCGGGAGTCGCGGACACGGGAGGAATCCAGACGCGCGTCGTCGTTGAAACTCATGGCAAGAGACTACTCCCGGGACCGTGATTGGGGTCACTGGACCGGGTAGGCGGTCCGCGCGCGTACAATGGGTAGTTGCGTTGTACGCGCTGCACCCCCACCCGAAAGGTTCCCCCGTGATTTCCGTTGCCGACCTGGAGCTCCGCGCCGGAGCCCGCCTCCTGATGGACGGCGTGTCCTTCCGGATCGACAAGGGCGACAAGATCGGGCTGGTGGGCCGCAACGGGGCCGGCAAGACCACGATGACGCGCGTGTTGGCGGGGGAAAGCCTTCCCGCCGGCGGCACGGTCACCTCGACCGGGAGCGTCGGCTACCTCCCGCAGGATCCCCGCACCCCCGACATGGAACAGCTGGCGCGCGACCGCATCCTCTCCGCGCGCGGGCTGGACGTCGTCGTCGGCAAGCTCAAGAAGTGCCAGGACGAGATGGGCAGCGACGATCCGCAGATCCGCGACAAGGCCATGAACCGGTACGACCGGATCGAGGCCGAGTTCATGGCGAACGGCGGCTACGCGGCGGAGTCCGAGGCCGCGGCGATCTCCAACAACCTGTCGCTTCCGGAGCGACTGTTGAACCAGCCGCTGCGCACGCTGTCCGGTGGACAGCGCCGGCGCGTCGAGCTCGCGCGCATCCTGTACGCGGACGCGGAGACGCTCCTACTCGACGAACCGACCAACCACCTCGACGCGGACTCCATCGCGTGGCTGCGCGAGTTCCTGAGGGCGCACCAGGGCGGCCTGATCGTGATTTCGCACGACACCGACTTGCTGGAGGCGACGGTGAACAAGGTCCTGCACCTGGACGCCAACCGCGCGACGATCGACATCTACAACCTCGGGTGGAAGCGCTACCTCGAACAGCGTGAAACCGACGAGCGGGCCCGCAAGCGCGAGCGCGCCAACACCGAAAAGAAAGCCGGCACGCTCCTGGCCCAGGCCAATAAGATGAAGGCGCGCGCCTCGGGCGCCTCCGCGGCGCAGAGCATGCTCAAGCGAGTGGACCGCCTGATGGGGGGGCTCGAAGAGGTCCGTGCGCAGGACCGCGTGGCAGCGCTGCGCTTCCCGGATCCGGCACCGTGCGGCAAGACCCCCATGATGGCCGAGGGGTTGAGCAAGTCCTACGGATCCCTGGAGATCTTCACCAACGTCGACCTGGCCATCGACCGCGGCTCCAAGGTGGTCATCCTGGGCCTCAACGGCGCCGGCAAGACCACCTTGTTGCGCATGCTCGCCGGGGTGGCCGAACCGGACACGGGACGGATCATCCCAGGTCACGGCCTCAAGGTCGGCTACTACGCGCAGGAGCACGAGACGCTGGATACGGAGCGGAGCGTGTTGGAGAACATGCGTTCGGCTGCCCCGCCGTCGTTGGGCGACGCGGAGGTGCGTGGCATCCTCGGTTCGTTCATGTTCAGCGGCGACGACGTCAACAAGCCCGCCGGCGTGCTGTCCGGCGGCGAGAAGACGCGCCTCGCACTGGCCACCATCGTGGCATCCAGCGCGAATATCCTGCTGTTGGACGAGCCCACCAACAACCTCGACCCGGCGAGCCGTGCGGAGATCCTCAATGCGCTTAGCAACTACCCGGGCGCCGTCGTCATGGTTAGCCACGACGAGGGCGCGGTGGCGGCGCTGAACCCCGAACGCGTCGTGCTGCTTCCCGACGGCGACGAGGACCTCTGGAACGATAGCTACCTCGACCTCGTTACCCTGGCCTAGCAACGCGACTGGAGCAGCCTCCTGCCCGAGTGCGGGAGGCTACCGCTCGCGTCCGCTCTCGAGGGCGTCCACGTAGGCGTCCTCGAGCTCCTCGTCCGTGGGCTGGCCGTCGCGGCGCCTGGTCTGCCGGCGGCGGGGTGCCCGGTAGGCCGAATGCAGGACCTCGAGGCCGGCGGCGGCCGCCTCGGCTTCCGTCTCGCGGTCCTCGCGGTTGATCCGTGCCTGCTGCTTCGCCGCGTACCCGAGGCCGATGAAGCCCAGGACGGCGAACGCGAACCACTGCAGGGAGTAGGACAGGTGGTTTCCCTCGTCCACCTCGGGCCGGGGAAGGGCCGTCGGGGCATCGGCCGGTGCCGGTTCCTCCGCGGCGAGCACGCCGAACGCGCCCTTGGCGATGTCGTAGCCCAGGACCCGCTCGAGCTCGGGCAGTTCGATCGAAGCCAATTGGCCCTCGGGGGCCGTCCGCTGGACGTCCGGCTCCCCGGCCTTAAGGCGCGCGACGACGTCCACCGTGCCCCGCGGGGGAGCGGGGACGGTGTCCGGCCTTCCGGCCGTTTCGTTTCCGATGGGCAGCCAGCCGCGGTTGATGGCCACGATCGCGCCGGATTCGGTGCGGAAGGGGACCAACACCTCGTAGCCGGGCGCGCCGGACAGGGGACGATTGCGCACGATCGTGGTGTCCGCGGTCAGGTATTCGCCGCGCAGCGCGACGGGAAGCCACGTGTCCGCCTCGTCGAGCGTTTCAAAGGATCCGGCCGTGTCGGAGAACGGAATGGGTACGGCGTCGTAGTTGGCTTCGACCAGCCCGTTGTCCGCACGGGCCTCGTCCAGGCGGTTCAACTGCCAGTTGCCCAGTCCCGCGCAGGCCGCCGCGAAAACGCAGACCATGAGGAACCAACCGAGCCACCGGGTGCTGGCGAGGAAACGGTACACGGGCTAGGACTCCTGGGCTGGGGCGGGCGGATCGAGCGGCAACGACTCCCTATAGAGCCCCCGCTCCGAAAGGTAGCTGCGCAACCATTCGGCGTGACCGTCGCAGGCCAGCCAGATTTTCCGCCGTTCTGGCGTGTGGATCCGCGGGTTGTTCCACAGGAGTTGCCGAGTGGCCGGCAGCCCGCAGGCCTTCCGCGAGCAGGTCGGCGTCTCCGGACCGGTCGCTCCCGCCAACTGGTCGAACAGGCTCATGCGGCGTCTCCTTCGGATCGGTGGCGCGGATCGTCTTCGACAAACTCGCCCTCGAGGGTCACAGTGGTGTCGTCGTCCGGCGTGTCCTCGGCGTACCCGGTTGGGTCGGCGCCGCCGTCGTTCGACCCGTCGGCGTGGTGCGGGGACCCGGCGGCCCGGCCGTCCAAAGCCGCGGCCGGAGCCGCGTCCAGAAGCGAGGTGCTCTTGGTTTGCCGTGTCCGGTCGGCGCCGCCGTTGGCCACGACCACGGCGAACCAGGGCAGGAAGATGGCTCCGGCGAGGAAAACCCACTGCAGGGGCCCAGACGTGAAGAACGCCGCGATGAAGCAGACCAGCCGGATGCTCATGGAAATGGTGTATTTCACCATGCGGGTGCGCATCTCGGAGGAATGCGACTCGGTGGCGTCCGTGATGCTGAACACGGGTTCGTCCGGATCGTGGCGTCGGTGCTGCATGTGCGGTGGGTTGGTCATGGCTCTTCCGTCGGCTGTGCCCCAATTGTCTCACCCGGGCCCGGCGGGGGACGAACCGGCCGAGGGCGCCCGGCGGTAGGATGGCTCAGAATCCAGCCATACCCCTTTCGGAGGAAACCCATGCCGCAGACCCCTTCCGCCCCGCGCAGCGTCTTGATCACGGGAGGGAACCGCGGAATCGGCCTGGCCATCGCCCGTGCGTTCCTGGCCAACGGCGACAAGGTGGCCATCACCTACCGCAGCGGCGAGGTGCCCGAGGGCCTGTTCGGAGTGAAGGCGGACGTCACGGATACGGCATCGATCGATGCCGCGTTCACGGCCGTCGAGCAGGAGCACGGCCCCGTGGAGGTCGTCGTCGCCAATGCCGGCGTCACGCGGGACATGCTTTTGCTGCGCATGAACGAGGATGACTTCACGTCCGTCATCGACACCAACCTGACCGGTGCCTTCCGCGTGATCAAGCGCGCGTCGAAGGGCATGATCCGGTTGCGCAAGGGCCGCGTGGTGCTGATTTCCTCGGTGGTCGGCCTCTACGGGTCACCGGGGCAGATCAACTACGCCGCGTCCAAGGCAGGCTTGGTGGGCATCGCCCGGTCGCTGACGCGCGAGCTGGGATCGCGGGGAATCACCGCCAATGTCGTCGCTCCCGGCTTCATCAACACGGACATGACCGCGGCGCTGCCGGACGAGACGCAGAAAAACTACCTTGCGGGCATCCCTGCCGGTCGATTCGCGGAACCGGAGGAGGTTGCCAACGTCGTGCGCTGGATCTCCTCGGACGAGGCCGCATACATCTCCGGCGCGGTGATTCCGGTCGACGGCGGGCTCGGCATGGGGCACTAGCCCCTCCGGGTACCCGGAATTCCTTAGAGGATTCCTACAACCGCGACCGACTCGGGGGCTGGCAAGATGGTCCTAGGCGTCCGTTCCGTGTGGGCGCAATTGAAGCATCCCCACAACGGCGTACCCCGCCGCACAACACTTAGGAGTGTTTGATGACAGAGCTCGCCGGCAAATCGGCCGTCGTAACCGGTTCCTCCCGCGGTATCGGCGCGGAGGTCGCCAAGACGCTGGCCGCGCAAGGCGCGGGAGTCGTCATCAACTACCGCCAGAAGGCCCCGCGCGCAAACAAGGTGGTACAGGGCATCGTGGAGGCGGGCGGCCGGGCCGTGGCCGTCGGCGCCGACTTGACCACCGCGGAGGGCGCCGGCGCCCTGGTGGAAGCGGCCACGGAGAACTTCGGCGGCCTGGACATCCTGGTTCTCAACGCCTCCGGGGGCATGGAATCCGGCATGGGGGAGGACTACGCCCTGCGCCTGAACCGGGACGCGCAAGTCAACATGCTCGAGGCGGCCGCCGCGAAGATGCCAGCGGGTTCGCGCGTGGTCTTCGTGACCAGCCACCAGGCCCACTTCATCGACGATGTGGCCACCATGGACGCCTACGAGCCGGTGGCCCGCTCCAAGCGCGCCGGCGAGGTTGCGCTGCGTGATCACATCCCGGCCCTTTCCGAAAAGGGCATCTCCCTGGTGATTGTCTCCGGGGACATGATCGAGGGGACGATCACCGCGACCCTGTTGGACCGCGCGGAGCCCGGTGCCATCGAGGCGCGACGGGAGGCGGCCGGCAAGCTGTACAGCGTCGAGGAGTTCGGCGCCGAGGTCGCGCGCATGGCCACGGCCGATGTCGAGACGGGACACACCGAATACGTCGGCGGCGCCGGCGACTTCCTCAAGAAGTAGGCGTTTGCTCCAGCGGCCCCCACGCTACGGAGATCCAGAAGGATCCCCATAGCGTGGGGGCCGCTTTTGCCGTGCCTACGGCTTAGCGCCGCAGACCACCTTGTTCCACGGCCGGTAGGTCCACTTCAGGGTCTCCTTCGGGAGACTCGCCGCCGCCGAGGTGCGTTCGCGCGTGACGGTGACGGTGAAGCCCTTCTGTCCACCGGATTCCTCGGCGCAGTCCTCGGCTTCGTTGTAAACCGTCGTCGGGTTCTTCAGGTCGTAGTGCTCCGACGTCGTGGTCTTGACGTCCCACTTCTTGGTGCCCCAGAGGCGGGTGTGGACACGGTCGTCGACCCAGGCTTGGATCATCACGGCGTGGTCCGTGTTATTGCGCCATTTCATGTCGATGACGCCCTCCCAGATGGTCGCCTCCCGGCCCGCCGGGTAGCGGTCGAACCAACGGCTGTGCGGCTGGTGTTCGACGTCGTCCATCCCGGCGAGGAAGCCGGCGTTGAAAGTCTGGGTGGAGATCTGGGAAAGGCCGCCGCCGACCGCCTCCGAGGAGAACCCGTCCACGACCACGCCGGAGTTGAAGTAGCCGTTGGCCGTGGTGATGGGACCCAGCGTCTCGGAGAGCGAGAACGTCTCTCCGGGCAGGACCAGCACCCCGTTGACCCGTGCGGACCCCACACGCAGGTTCTTCGTGCGCACGGAGTCGTACTTCGGATACGGCGACGTGAAGTGGACAAGGCTGTCCTTGACGCCCAGTGCCTTTGCCTCGGCGGTGGTGAGTTCAGGTTGGGTGACGCTGAGTTCCAAGCTCGCGGTGCGGCTGGCGGTCGAGGCGGCCGTCAGGATCTTGGCGGCGAGGTCGGACGTGTCGACCCCCCGCCCCGGAACCGCAGGCACCACCGCAGGCCGTCCCCCGGACAAGACGATGCGCGCGTCCTTCGCCGTGGATCTCATGTCCGGATTCGCCTTGAGCAGGGCGTCGCCGAGCTCGGCGTTGTCCAGTTTCATGGTGACAGTGCCATCGGCGGCCGTGAAGGACGCGGCGGCCGCCAGGTCCGCCGGCGCCAACGCCGCACGTAGGTTGCCGGCCCTGATGGTGACGGGGCCGGCAACGAGCGGCCGTGCCTGGTCCTTCAGGACCGCCGCGTATGCCTCCGCAGGGATCGCCGGCTCCGTGGTTTCGGCCGTTAGGGCGATGGGGTTGCTGGCATCGAACCAGGCGGCGGACACCGCATCCGCGGCACCATCGGTATCGACGGTCGACCCGGGTTCGGGCTCCGTGACCTCTGGCTTGGCGCCCTTGAAGGCGATCTCTCCCTCGATCGGGTCGCTGTCGAGTCTCGTCGCGGCCGACTGGACCGCGGTTCGCAGCGCGGATTCGTCGACGGTCAGGACCGGGGCCAGCGGTCCGCCGCCGGTGACGCGGTGCCATAGCACCTCGGGATCCAAGCTGAAACCGGTCTGTTCCGCGAGGGTCGCGGGGATGTCGAGGACCAAGCCTGCCGACTGCGGGTCGATCGTGGCCGAACGCCCACCGGCCGTGACGGCGATGTCCCGCTCCGCGATCGGGACGAGTTCCTCCCGCAGCGCTTGGGCGGCGCGATCGGCGTCCAGACCGCCGATGTCCACGCCGTGGACGCTGGTGCCCGCGGGAACCTGGCCACCCAAAAACCACGCGCCGCCGGCGTACGCGGCGGCGAGAAGCACGACGGCGGAGCCGCCCACGATCCATCCCGTGCCGCGACCGCCGCGCTTCGTTCCCCGCGCCTTCACCACTGTGTCATTCCGTTCCGTCCACGCCAGTGCCCTGCCAGGCACAAGCCACGGCATCAAGAATAGCCCGCCCGGCGCGCCGGAAAGCGGCGGCGAACCCCGTGCCGGCGCGGCCGTTGCGGGATCGTTGCGAATCAGATCCCGACGAGGTGCCGGACGACGTCCAGGCGGGGGAAGTCGATGGCGGCGCCGGCGCTGTCCCGCAATGCGGGTTTGGCGTTGTAGGCGACGCCAAGCCCGGCCGCCAGGACCATGTCCAGGTCGTTGGCGCCGTCGCCCACGGCGATGGTGTGCTCCAGGGGAATCCCCAGTGCGGCGGACCACTCGCGGAGCCGGGCCTCCTTCGCCGCGCGATCCACGACTTCCCCGCGGACCGTGCCCGTCAGGCGCCCGTCTTGGACCCCGAGGTCGTTCGCGGTGGCGAAATCGAGGCCCAGGTCCTCGGCGATCGGAGCCAGGACCTGAATGAAGCCGCCGGATACGACCCCCACGGCGTGGCCGGCCGCGTGGAACGCATCCACGAGTTCGCGCGCGCCGGGGGAGAGCACGACGGCGGCGCGGACGGCGTCGATCACACCGGCGTCGAGCCCCTTGAGGGTTGCGACGCGGGCGTGCAGGCTCTGCGCGAAGTCGAGTTCCCCGCGCATGGCCGCCTCCGTCACGGCCGCAACCTCGGCCTCCCGCCCGGCGTGCGCCGCGAGCAGTTCGATGACCTCCTGCTGGATGAGGGTCGAGTCCACATCCATGACCAGCAGGAGTTTGGGCGCGCCGGACAGGGCGGCGGGAACCACGGCCACACCCGCGCCAATAGGGAAGGTCGGGGCCGCGGCGGAGACGGAGGCCCGCAGGGCCGTGACGTCGGCCCCGTCGACGCCGAGGCGGGCGCCACTGGAGCCGGCGTCAGAGAACGGTTCGTGGCTGGAGATCGTGAATCCGGCGCGTGCGATGGCCTCCGCGAGGCCGGCGGGTTCCACGCCGTCGGGGCCGGAGTGGGCCGCCTGGGTTTCCCGGGGGGCGTAGTGGACGACGAACGCTGATCTGTGCATGTGGAGATTCTCCCGCCTGCCGGGACGGCTACGCGAATCGTGACGGCCGAAACCAGCGCCCCTCCGGCCCGGCGTTTGGTTGTTTCGGCGGCCACTGGCTTAGTGTTTTCCCCATGAGTGAAGTGCTGGGTTTCGCCGGCGTCAACGTGGTCCGTGGGCGCAAGAGGCTGTTGAAGGACGTCGACTGGCAGGTCAGGGACGGCGAACGCTGGGTGGTCCTCGGTCCAAACGGCGCCGGCAAGACCACGCTGATGCAAATCGCGGCGACGCGGATGCACCCGACGTCCGGGCTGGCCGGGATCCTGGGGGAGGTCCTCGGGGCGGTGGATGTCTTCGAACTCCGCCCGCGGATCGGGCTGTCCTCCGCGGCCCTGGCCAACCACATCCCCGAGCACGAAACGGTGCTCAACGTCGTCGTCACCGCCTCCTATGGCACCACCGGCCGATGGCGCGAGGAATACGAGCAGGTCGACGAGCGCCGCGCTTTCTCCCTCCTCCACGACTGGGGGATGTCCACCATGATCAACCGGCCGTTCGCGTCCCTAAGCGAAGGCGAGCGCAAGCGTGTCCAGATCGCCCGCGCCCTGATGACGGATCCGGAACTCCTGATTTTGGACGAGCCCGGAGCCGGTCTCGACCTCGCCGGGCGCGAGGACCTCGTCGCGCGCCTCGGTGAACTCGCGGCGGATGGCGACGCGCCCGCCATCGTCCTGGTGACGCACCACTTGGAGGAGGTGCCCCCGGGGTTCACGCACGCGCTGCTGCTGCGCGAGGGAGCCGTGGTCGCGGCAGGCCCGATCGACGAGACCCTCACCGAGGAAAACCTCGGCGCCGCCTTCGACGTGCCGCTGAAGGTGGCCTCCGAGGGTGGACGCTACAGCGCCGTCGCGCGCCCCCGCGGCTGACGCGTAGCAGCCGTGGAGTTCTGGCGCGAGGCGCTCATTCTCATGGCCGGCCTGTGGGCCGGAACAATCAACACCATTGTGGGATCCGGATCCCTGGTGACCTTCCCGGTGCTCGTGGCGCTGGGCTACGCGCCGGTGAATGCGATCATTTCCAACGCCATGGGTCTCGTGGCCGGAGGGTTCTCCGGGGCCTGGGGCTACCGCCGCGAGGCGGCAAGCGTTCCGCGCACGCTGCTCAAGCTCCTGCCGGTCTCGCTGGTGGGCGGCCTGGCGGGCGCGTTCCTCCTGCTCCATCTGCCGGAAGAGGTCTTCGGCTACGTGGCGCCGGCCCTCATTCTGGTGGCGGTGTTGCTGGTGGTGTTCCAGCCCAAGCTGTCGCTGTGGGCCAAGCGCCGGCAGGCGCTGGAGCACGTGGACCCGCACGACGCCGACGCGCAGCGACTGCCACCGGTGCTGTTCGTGCTGGTGTTCTTGATTGGCATCTACGGGGGCTATTTCACGGCGGCCCAGGGAGTCCTGCTGATGGGTGTGCTCGGCGTCTTCTTCCACGGCTCCCTGCAGCAGTCCAATGCCATCAAGGTCGTCTTGTCCCTGGCCGTTAACCTGATTGCCGCGTGCTCCTACCTGCTCTTCGCGTTCGGCCGGATCGACTGGCTGGTGGTTCTGCTGATCGCCGTCGGTTCCATGGTCGGCGGCCTGCTTGGGGCACGGATCGGACGCCGGCTGTCGCCGGTCTGGCTGCGCGGCGTGATCGTGGTCCTCGGCCTCGTCGCGCTGGCCACCATGATCGGGAAGCTGGTCAACGGCTGATGCCGATCGTCGAGCTGGAGTCCTCCGAGGATCCCCGGGTGGCCGACTACGTGCGACTGAGCGACGCGGCGCTGCGCCAGCGGACGGACCCGCAGCGCGGGCTGTACATTGCGGAGAGCTCCAAGGTACTCAGGCGGGCGCTGGCCGCCGGTCACGTCCCCCGGTCCTTTTTCCTGGCGCCGAAATGGGTCGAGGGCCTCTCCGACATCCTCGACGCGCATCCGGAGGTGCCCGCCTTCGTTGGCGCCCCCGGCGTCCTCGAGGAGATCACCGGCTTCCACCTGCACCGCGGCGCGTTGGCGGCCATGAACCGTCCCGCCCCGCTAGGCGTCGCGGACCTCCTGCGCGGTGCCCGCCGGGTGGCCGTGTTGGAGGACATCGTTGACCACACGAACCTGGGGGCCATCTTCAGGTCGGCGGCCGCCCTGGGGATCGATGCGGTGCTCATCACCCCGCTGTGCGCTGATCCGCTCTACCGGCGGTCCATCCGCGTGAGCATGGGAGCCGTCTTCCAGGTTCCGTGGGCCAGGCTCGAGTCGTGGCCCGGCGGCCTCGAACTTCTCGCGGACGCAGGGTTCACGATCGCGGCGCTGGAACTCGCGGAAGACGCCTCGACCATCGACGCCGTCGCCGATGAGGATATCGACAGGCTGGCCCTCGTTCTGGGCACCGAGGGGGCCGGCGTCTCCGGGGCCGTTCTGGGTTCGGCGGCGCGCACCGTCATGATTCCCATGCGCCCCGGAGTCGACTCCCTGAACGTGGCCGCGGCCTCCGCCGTCGCGTTCTGGGAATTGCGCGCCCGGTAGGGCGGTGGCCGCTGCGGCGACTTGGGACGCGGCAGTTCCGTGGGCTATAGTGGAAAGTCGCTTCCGTGTCGAACGGAGCGTCTTATTCCGAATGGCGGCTGGCAAAATCCAGTGGCTCGAACAAAGGTTTACGCATGAAGGCTGATACACACCCGAAGTACGCGCCGATCGTGTTCCACGATCTGGCTTCCGGCGAGAAGTACCTGACCCGTTCCACGGCGACGTCCCAGAAGACGATCGAGTGGGAGGACGGCAACACCTACCCGGTCATCGACGTCGAGATCTCCGCCGCCTCGCACCCGTTCTACACGGGCAAGCAGCGCATCATGGACTCCGCCGGCCGCGTCGAGCGCTTCAACGCACGCTTCAAGAACTTCGGCGGCAAGAAGTAGTCTTCAGGCACATGCCACAAAGGGACCCCTTCGGGGGTCCCTTTGTTGTTGGGGCGGATGTTGGCCCCAGGGGAGGGATTCCCCCGTGCCGCCCGCTTGGACGCGCGCCGACGGTCGGTGGCGGCCGCCGGACTAGTCCGCGGTAGCCGTCACCGACACCGCCTGGGCGCGCAGGGAGCGCGCCAGGTGGTCGCGCTGTTCCACCACGATGCGGCGCAGGGCCCGCGGGGCTCCGGGATGGTCTCCCAGCCACTCGTCCGCCTCCAGCACCACGGGGTGCATCGCCGGGTCTCCGCCGAGGTGGTCCTGATGGGACGGGAAGAGGCCCTGGACCACGCGCGTTGCCTGGCCGATGCTCATGGAGGACCAGATGCCGTCCAGGGCCGGCCAATACCCGGCGTAGTATCCGTCGAGCAGTTCGTGCCCGCCGATGCGGAACCCTTGGACGGTAGCGGTCAGCGCGTCGTTGGACAGGGCGAACCCGTCGGCACCCACTCCGCTCAGCGCGGTGTTCCAGGCCTCTCGCTTCACGGAGGCAACGGGCCGGGCCGCGCGGGCCAGGGCATGGCCGACGGACGCGACGGCCGTGGGCGCCTGCGTCAATTCGCCGTCGAGGGTGGCCGCGTCCACGAACCCGCGGGCCGCGCCGGCCTGCAGCAGGGCCCAGCGCAGTTCCTCGTCGACTGCCAGTCCGTGAACCGTGCGCGACCCGTCAAGCAGGCCGGCCACCAGGGAATCCGCGCCTCCGTCGCGGGCCAGCGCGGCCAGGCACCGCGCGAAGGCGACCTGCGCGTCCGAGCCCGGTTCCGCCGCCACGACCAGCTCCTGGATGCGCGCGACCGTGAGCGCGTGTTCCCGGCCGCGCAGGCTGGGGGCGCAGTAGTCGAGCACCGCCGCGCGCATTTGGTCCAGCAGCAGTTGCAGGACACCCGCCTCACGCACCGAATGAGCCATTCTCCGGACGGCGTCCAGGAACCGGGGTGCGGGCAGGACGCCGTCGCGGACCATGTTCCACAGGGAAGCCCATGCCGTCGCGCGCGCGAGCGGCTCGTCGAGGGTGTCCAGGTGGCCGAGGAGGGTGGCGAGTGAGACGTCGTCGAAGCGAACCTTGGCGTAGGTGAGGTCCGCGTCGTTGGGAAGGACCAGCGCCGGGCGGCGGCCGCCCACCAGCTGCTGCAGCTCCGTGCGGGCGCCGGCGACCTCCACGTTGAAGGACTCCGTCCGGAGGAGCGCGCCCCCTCGCAGGTCGAAAACCCCGAGCCGCATCACGTGGGGCCGCATCGTCTGACGTCCGGTGGCCGGGTCCTCGGACGCCTGGGTCAGAAATGCGGACGTGACCGTCCCGGCGTCGTCCTGAACCAGCTCGACGGCGAGTTCGGGCACTCCCGCGCTCTCCAGCCAGGCCGCGGACCAGGCCCGCATGTCATGGCCGGACGCGGCTTCCAACTCGTCGAGGAAGTCGGCCAGGGTCGTGTTCCCGAAGGCGTGCCGGCGGAAGTAGGAGCGCACCGCCGCGGTGAAATCCGCGCGGCCCACGTAGGCCACCAGTTGCTTGAGCACGGAGGCGCCCTTGGCGTACGTGATGCCGTCGAAGTTCTGCCTCGCGGCCTCGAGGTCGGGGATGTCCGCGACGATCGGGTGCGTGGTGGGAAGCTGGTCCTGCACGTACGCCCAGGCCTTCCGACGGTTCGCGAAGGTCACCCATGCGGTCTCGTGGGCCGTTGCCTCGTCCACGGCGAGGGTGCCCATGTAGTCCGCGAAGGATTCCTTCAGCCACAGGTCGTCCCACCAGCGCATGGTGACGAGGTCGCCGAACCACATGTGGGCCATCTCGTGCATCAGCGTGTTGGCGCGCGCCTCGAACTGGGCTTCCGTGGCGCGGGAGGTGAAGACGTAGGACTCGGTGAACGTGACCAGTCCGGGGTTTTCCATGGCGCCCAGGTTGTACTCCGGCACAAAGGCCTGGTCGTATTTGCCCCAGGGATACGGGTAGTCGAACATCTCGTGGAAGAAGTCCAACCCGCGTTTGGTGGTGCCGAAGAGGGCGTCGGCATCGAAGTGCGGCGCGAGGGAGGCCCGGCAGGCCAACCCGAGGGGGACCTCCACCACCGTTCCGTCGGAGGTGCGCCCGGTCCAGTGGTCGGAGACGTAATGGTAGGGGCCGGCCATAAGCGCCGTGATGTAGGTGGACATGCGTGCCGTCGGAACGAATCGCCACGTCGCCGTGCCGTCGCCGTGGTCGTCCCTCCGCGCCACCCGCGAGTTGGACGCCACGTGCCATGCGGCCGGCGCGGTCACCGAGAACGTGAACTCCGCCTTGAGGTCGGGCTGTTCGAAGTTCGCGAAGACCCGGCGCGCGTCCGCCGGCTCGTACTGCGTGTAGAGGTATGTCTCCCCGTCGGCCGGGTCGACGTAGCGGTGCATGCCCTCGCCGCTGGTGCTGTAGAGCGCCGTGCCGAGGACGACGGCGGTGTTCTCGGCCGCCAGCGAGTCGAGGAGCACGCGGGAACCGACGACGGCGTCGGTCGGGGCCAGCTCGCGTCCGTTCAGGACCACGCTTTCGACGCCGTCGTGGATGAAGTCAAGGAATGTGGAGGCGCCGGGCTCCGCAGTGAAACGCACCGTCGTCTGGGAACGGTAGCCGGAGACGGAGGGGTCGCGGGCGTCGGCGAGGTTCAGTTCGACGTCGTAGGCCAGCACGGAGACGATGCGCGCGCGCGTGGCGGCCTCCTCGCGTCCGAGGTTTTGGTTGCTGGTTTGAACATGTCCCCCAAGTTCGTCTTCCACCCGCCCATTAAAGCATGAAATGAGTGTTTTAGATCACAGTTGGGGGAATCCGGTACGGGGGCCGCCTCAATCGGCGAGAAGTAGAGCGGCCGCCAGGCCTGCGGCCCCGACGATGAACCAGGCGGAGAGGGCGGCTGCCGTCGCGCGCCCGGCGTTGCGGAACAAGACCCGGAGGTTGATCGCGTAGCCGAGCCCGACGAGGGCGGCGCCGAGCAGGGCCTCCTGCGCCGCGCGCGCCGCATCCAGCAGGCCCTCGGGCGCCCAGCCCGTCGAACGGAGGGCGACCATGGCCGCGAAGCCCACCACGAACAGCGGCACCAGCGGTACGCGCTCGCCTCCGGGCACCTCCCCGGACCGACGCGCCGCCAGGCCGCCGCAGAGCGTCACGGGCGCCAGGGCCAGGACCCGGACCAGCTTGACGACGACGGCGGCGCCCAGGGCCGCCGACCCGGCCGTCTGTGCCGTGGCGACCACCTGACCGACGTCGTGCACCGATGCGCCGACCCAGTGGCCGAACTCCACCGGGCCGAGCAACAAGAGCGAGTTCAGGGCGGGAAGCAGCGGGATGGCCAGGGTGCCGCAGAGGGTGACCAGGGCCAGCGGGACAGCGGCATCGCGCTGCGTCCCTCGCGCGTGGGCCATGGCGCCGATCGCGCTGGCGCCGCAGATCGAGAAGCCGGCGGCGAGGAGGACGGGCTGGTCGCCCGGCAGGCGGAAGAGGCGGGCCATCGCCCAGGTGCCGGCGAAGGCGGCGACGACGACCCCCAGTACCGCGGCCACCCCGCCCCACCCGAGGGCCGCAACGTCAGACACCACCAGTTGCAGGCCCAGCAGCACGATCCCGGCGCGCATCAGCCGCTGCGCGGCGAATCCCATTCCGGGAGCGAGCCCGCGCCGCAGGACTCGGCCCCCGGCCGGCAGGGGAACGTTCGAGGCCAGCACCCCCAGCGCAACGCACACCGTGAGCGCCGGCATCCACGGGAAAACGCCGTGTGCGAGGAAAGCCAGGGTTACGGCGACACCCGCGGCCAAGATGCCGGGTGCGACGGCCGCGAGGGGCCGCCGGCCGGGCCGGGACGGGCGGGGAGTGGACGGCATTCTGGACTTTCCGAGGTGGGTGGTGCGGGCGGCAGGCACAATGCCTCATCCGAATTGACCGTCTTTGGATGCGCCGGGTGCCCGTGGCATGACAAGGTTGAGCCTATGTCAGATCTATTTGAGGACTACGCGGCGGCGCAGGGCCGCTCCGCGGCGTTCGACGAGATGTTCCGCCGCGACCACGGTGTGCGCGAGGTATACGGGCAGGTGTCGGCCGCGCTGGGCCGCCTCACGCCGTCCGACGTCGCGGCGCGCGCCGACTCCATGGCCAGCACCTTCCTGGACCGCGGTGTCACGTTCGACTTCGCGGGGGAGGAGCGGCCGTTTCCGCTGGACATCGTCCCGCGGGTGATCTCCGGCGCGGACTGGGACATCCTCGAGCGCGGGGTGAAGCAACGCGTCCTGGCGCTGGAGGCGTTCCTCGACGACGTCTACGACAAGATGAACGTGGTGGCCGACGGGGTCATCCCGCGGCGGCTTGTCACCTCCAGCGCCCACTTCCACCGCCAGGTCCACGGCTTCCGGCCGGACGGCGGAGTCCGCGTCCACGTCTCCGGCATCGACGTCGTCCGGGACCAGGAAGGGACCTTCCGCGTCCTCGAGGACAACGTCCGCGTCCCCTCCGGCGTCTCCTACGTCATGGAGAACCGGCGGGCCATGGCCAAGGGCCTTCCCGAGGCCTTCGGCCAGCAGAACATCCGCGGCGTCGACGAGTATCCGCGGCGCCTCCTCTCCGCGCTGCACAAGACCGCGCCCGGCGGCGTCGACGATCCGAACGTGGTGGTCCTCACCCCTGGTGTCTTCAACAGCGCGTACTTCGAGCACACTCTGCTGGCGGGCTTCATGGGAGTGGAACTCGTCGAGGGACGCGACCTCGTGTGCCGCGGGAACCGCGTGTACATGCGCACGACCGAGGGCGAGCAGCGCGTCGACGTCATCTACAAGCGGATCGACGACGAGTTCCTGGATCCGCAGCAGTTCCGCGCCGACTCGGTGCTCGGTTGTCCCGGCATCGTCAACGCCGCGCGCGCCGGGAACGTGACCATCGCGAACGCGGTGGGCAACGGCGTCGCCGACGACAAGCTGGTCTACAGCTACGTTCCGGACCTGATCCGCTACTACTTGCACGAGGACCCGATCATCCCGAACGTGGACACCTTCCGGCTAGAGGAAAAGGAGGCCCGCGAGGAGGTTCTGGACCGCTTGGAGGAACTGGTGGTCAAGCCCGTGGACGGCTCCGGCGGCAAGGGTCTGGTCATCGGTCCGGACGCGAGCCGCGAGGAACTCGACGCGCTGCGTGTGCGGGTGCTCAATGATCCGCGGGGTTGGATCGCGCAGCCCGTGCTGCAGCTGTCCACGGTGCCGACCATGGCGGGCGACCGCTTCAGCCCCCGGCACGTGGACCTGCGCCCCTTCGCGGTGAACGACGGCGAGGACGTCTGGGTCCTGCCCGGCGGCCTGACCCGGGTGGCGCTCAAGGAGGGTTCCCTGATCGTCAACTCGTCCCAGGGCGGAGGATCGAAGGATACTTGGGTCGTTGACGAGTCCTCGCCCGCAAAGCGACCGGCGGCGTCGCCGGAGGCGGCGGCCTCGCGGCGCCGCAGGAACGTCTGGCCGATCGAGGTGGGCAAGCGCGACGCCGCCCCGGGAGAGCAGCAGGAGCAGCAGTGACCGCCACGTACGGAACATCCATCCACCGCGTCATGAACGGGAGACCAGCATGCTGAGCCGCATCGCGGAATCACTCTTCTGGATCGGTCGCTACATAGAGCGCGCAGACGGAACCGCGCGCATCCTCGACGTCCACCTGGAGCGGCTGAACCAGATGCCGCTCGCCGAGCAGCGCACCGCCTCGCAGGAACTGCTTGCGGTCATGGGCGTGCGCTCCGACGGCGAGGACTTCGACCTGGCCGACCTGCTCCACCACATGGCCTACGACCGGGCCAACGCGGCGTCGATCGCCGGCGCCCTTGGCGCGGCGCGGGAAAACGCGCGCCGCGCGCGAGAGACCGTCTCGTCGGCACTCTGGGAGACGTTGAACGCCACCTGGTACGGACTGGGCCAGCACCGCAAGGACGTCGTCGGGACCTTCCGGTTCTGCCACTGGGTGCTCGAGCGCACGGCCATGGTGCGCGGCTCGGCCGACACGACCATGAGCAAGGACGAGTCGTGGAACTTCCTGATGCTGGGCCGCTCGCTGGAGAAGGCCGACATGACCGCGCGGATGCTCTCCACCGCAGACGCCCAGGCTTCCGGGCTGTCGTGGGTGAACATGCTCCGGTGCGCGGGTGCCTATGAGTCGTTCCTGCGGACCGAGCGCGCGGCCTTCGGCGAAAAGTCCGCCGCCGAGTTCCTCCTTCTGGACCGCCTGTTTCCGCGCTCCATCGTCTACTCCCTGACCGAGGCCGAGGAGTGCCTGAAACGGCTGGATCCCTCCAGCCAGCGCATGGGGTTCCACAGCGATGCGCGCCGGATTGTCGGCCAGGCACGGTCGTTCCTCGAGTTCCACCAGTCCGAGGACCTGCTGCTGGAATTGCCGGAGCACATGGAACGCGTGCAGAAGGCCTGCGCCCAGACCTCGGACGCCATCAGCCGCAAGTACTTTTCGCGGGCCGTAGACACCGCATGGGTAGGAGAGATGTCATGACACGACTCAAGATCCACCACCGCACCCGCTACGACTACTCCGGTCGGGTCGCGCTGTCCTACAACGAGGCGCGCATGTCTCCGCTGACGGACGCGCAGCAGGTGGTGCTGGAGAGTACCGTCTCGGTCCTGCCGTCGGTGGCCGTTCCCGCGAACCACCGGGACTACTGGGGAACGCGCGTCACGTCCTTCGACATGGCCAGCACCCACGACTATCTCCAGGTCGACGCCGAGGCAACGGTCGAGGTGCACCGCACCGAGCGCCCGTCCGGACCCGACGCGATCGTCTCGTGGGACGTCGTCGACGATCAGGACGCCATGGACGACTACGCAGACTGGCTTCCGCAGTCCAGGCTCAGCGAGCCCGGCAGCGAGGTTCGGGACGCCGTGGCCGGCTTCCGCGACCTGAGGACGCCGCACGAGGCCGCGCAGGCCGTGTTGGCCTGGATCCGCGGCACCATGGAATACGTGCCGGGAGTCACCGGCGTGCACTTCAACGCGGAGGACGCGTGGCGCGAGCGGCGCGGAGTTTGCCAGGACCTGGCGCATCTGGCCCTCGGCGCGTTGCGCGCACTGGGGATCCCGGCCCGCTACGTGTCCGGATACATCCATCCCCGGCCCGATGCCGCGATCGGGGAGACGATTGCCGGACAGTCGCACGCGTGGATCGAATGGTGGGACGGGGAATGGCGCTCGTGGGATCCCACGAACCACAAGCCCGCCGGGGACCTCCACGTTTCCGTGGCGCGCGGCAGGGACTATCGCGACGTCAGCCCGCTGCAGGGCATCCAGGCTGGCGGGGGCGACGCCACCCTGACCGTGAGCGTGCTGGTCACGCGGGTCGCCTAGCTACCATTCGGAGGGCCGGTAGTCCTTGATGAAGCAGCCGTAGAGGTCCACCCCGCGCTCGCCCTCGACGATGGGCTGGTAGACGCGCGCCGCGCCGTCGACGAGATCCAAGGGCGCGTGCCAGCCCTCCGCGGCGTGCCGGATCTTGGAGTCGTGCGGGCGCTCGTCGGTGATCCAACCGGTGTCCACGGCCGTCATGAGGATGCCGTCAGTCTGGAAGAGCTCCTCGGCCGAAGTCCGCGTGAGCATGTTCAGGGATGCCTTCGCCATGTTGGTGTGCGGGTGTCCGGCGCCCTTGTACCGGCGGGAGAACTGGCCCTCCATGGCGGACACGTTGACCACGTACTTGCGGCGCGACCGCGCGGCGGCCAGGGCGGGCCTCAGCCGACTGGCGAGCAGGAAGGGGGCCGTGACGTTGCACAGCTGGACCTCCAGGAGCTCGAGCGCCTCCACCTCTCCGAGTGTCTGGGTCCAGCTGTTTTCACTCACGAGGTCCGGAACGAGTCCGCCGGCATCGATGGCGGTGCCGGCGGCGATACGCTCCAGCGAGGCCGAGCCGGCCGTCATCGCAAGTTCGGCGAGCCTCGCCGGATCCACGGACCGCGACGTGTCCATGGTTCCGGACGCCAGGTCGAAGGCGGCGGCCAACGCCTGGGGATGCGCCTCGGGGGCATGGCCGGCGCCCCAGACCTGGGGTCCGCCACGCGAGGGGTTCAGCGACTCGGACAACGGAACCGACTCGGCCTCGATCAGGTGCCGGTATGCGTTGCCCGAGCGCCGGACGGTCTGGGCGGCGTTGTTGATCAGGATGTCGAGCGGCCCCTCCGCGACCATCCGCTCGGCCAGAGAGACCACCTGCGACGGGTCCCGGAGATCGATCCCGACGATCCGCAGGCGGTGCAGCCAGTCGCCGCTATCGGGCAGCGCCGCGAACCTGCGGGCGGCGTCCCGGGGGAACCTGGTGGTGATGGTGGTGTGTGCCCCGTCGCGCAGGAGCCGAAGCGCGATGTGCATGCCGATCTTTGCCCTGCCCCCGGTCAGCAGCGCTGTCCGGCCCGTCAGATCGGCCCGCGCCTCGCGCCAGTGCCGGCCATCCGCGGCGCAGTCGGGACAAAGCAGATGGTGGAACGCGTCCACCCGGGTGAAAGCCTGCTTGCAGACGTAGCACTTGCGCGGTTGGCGGTATTCGCCGGC
Organism: Arthrobacter arnarulunnguaqae; assembly: GCF_051262515.1. Taxonomy (NCBI): domain Bacteria; kingdom Bacillati; phylum Actinomycetota; class Actinomycetes; order Micrococcales; family Micrococcaceae; genus Arthrobacter; species Arthrobacter arnarulunnguaqae. Next base: position 359,303 of record NZ_JBIMER010000001.1, read on the forward strand.
CGTTGCCCCCTCGGCCGAAGAGGCCAAGGGCAGCCCTTCGGTTTCGTCGTCCAACCGGTCCGCGGCGCCCGTGGCGGTCCGCTCCATCGTCAGACGGTCGGCCTCCAGTTCCTCGAGCCGTGCCGTGGTCCGGCGGTGCTTCTTCACCGCCTTGAACATCTTGCCCGTGGCGTGCCGGACGGCGACGAAACGCTCGTCGTCGTCCGGCAGGACATGGACGGCGGCGAGGACGCGCAGGCAGGCCTGCAGGTCCTCCGTGGAGAAGGTGTTCTGGGCATCAGTCATGACCCGAGAACTCTACCGCCAGGCGCGCCGGACTATGGCATGACGACTTGGCCCTTGCTCAGGACCGTGATGCCGGACTCGGTCACGGTGAATCCCCGTTCCCGGTCGCGGGCCGGATCGACGCCGATCTCCGCCCCGTCCGGTACCACCACGTTCTTGTCGATGATCGCCCGGTCGATGCGCGCACCCTCGCCGACCACCACGTTGTCCAGGAGCACGGAGCCGCTGACGTGGGCGCCGTTGCCCAGCCGGACATCCGTGGACAGCACGGAGTTTTCGACCCGGGCGCCGGAAATCAGGACACCCGCGGCGAGGATGGAATCGTGGGCTTCGCCGTGGCTCCCGTCCGCGGCCCGCACCAGCTTCGCCGGCGGCGAGGTGGTCTGCCGGGTGAACAGCGGCCAGTCCTTGTTGTACAGGTTGAACTGAGGTATCGGCGCGATGAGATCCATGTGCGCGTCGTAGTAGGAGTCCAGGGTCCCCACGTCGCGCCAGTAGCGTCCCGCCCCGTGGTCCTCGCCGGGAACGGGATTGGCCGAAAAGTCGTAGACGCCGCAGTCGCCCCGCTCCACGAAATGCGGAACGATGTCCCCGCCCATGTCGTGCTTGGTGTCCTGGCGCGAGTGGTCTTCCTCGAGAGCCGCGATGAGCGCGTCGGTGTTGAAGATGTAGTTGCCCATGGACGCCAGGAAGTTGCCCGGGTCGTCCGGCAGGCCGGGTGTGGTGGCGGGCTTCTCGACGAAGGCGCCGATACGGTCCGGACGCGTGGGGTCGACCTCGATGACGCCGAACTGGTTGGCGAGCTCCAGGGGCTGGCGGACAGCGGCCACGGATGCTGAAACGCCGGCCTTGATGTGTGCCTCCAGCATGTCGGAGAAGTCCATGCGGTAGACGTGGTCGGCGCCCACGACCACGACGTAGTCCGGCTTTGCGTCGTGGATCAGGTTGAGGGACTGGTAGATGGCATTGGCCGACCCCAGGAACCAGTCCTTGCCGAGCCGCTGCTGGGCGGGGACGGAAGCAACGTAGTTGTCGAGCAGCACGGACATGCGCCAGGTTTCCGAGATGTGCCGGTCGAGGCTGTGCGATTTGTACTGCGTCAGCACCACGACCTTGCGGTACCCGGAGTTCACGACATTCGACAGGGCGAAATCGATGAGCCGGTAGCTTCCGGCGAACGGAACGGCGGGCTTGGCTCGATCCGCGGTGAGGGGCATCAGTCGCTTGCCTTCCCCACCGGCCAGAACAACGGCTAGGACCTTCTTCGTCGGCATGCAGGCTCCCTCGGGTTTGTTGCCGGGCCATACCGCCCGGCCGCGATATCACTACAGTGTCACACTATGTGACGGCCGCCGCAGGGACTACGTTGGCAGAGTGAGAATCGACATTATTACCAAAGAATTCCCCCCGACCATCTACGGGGGCGCCGGAGTCCACGTAGCCGAACTCGGCCGTGTCCTGGCTCCCATGGTTGATCTGCGCATCCACGCGTTCGGGGAGCCGCGGCCCGCGGACTACCACGGCGCCACGGTCTCCAGCTACGCCGCCCCGGCGGAATTGGCCGATGCCAACCCTGCCGTCCAGACGCTGGGCACGGACCTGGGCATCGTCGAGAACCTCGCCGGCGCCGATGTGGTGCATTCGCACACCTGGTACGCGAACATGGCCGGCCATCTGGGTTCGTTGTTGCACGGTGTGCCGCATGTCGTCAGCGCGCATTCCCTGGAGCCCCTGCGGCCGTGGAAGGCCGAGCAGCTCGGTGGCGGCTACGCGCTGAGCTCCTGGGCCGAATCCACCGCCTACCACTCCGCCGCCGCGATCATCGCGGTGTCCGACGGGATGCGCCAGGATATTCTCCGTTCCTACCCGGAGGTGGATCCAGCACGTGTGCACGTGGTGCACAACGGGATCGATGTCGAGACCTGGAACACGGACCCCGGAACCGATGCGCTGGCCGGCCTGGGAATAGATCCCGATCGACGGTCGGTGACGTTCGTCGGGCGCATCACGCGGCAAAAGGGCGTCCCCTATCTGTTGCGCGCGGCTGCGCACCTGCCGGAGGAAGTCCAACTGGTCCTCTGCGCGGGCGCGGCGGACACGCCCGAGCTCGCGGCGGAGGTCGCCGAGCTGATCGAGGGGCTGAGGGCGACCCGCACCGGCGTCGTGGTCATCGAACGCATGCTGCCCCGCGCCGAACTGACCCAGGTCCTGGCGCACGCGACCGTGTTCGCGTGCCCGTCGGTCTACGAACCGCTCGGCATCGTCAACCTGGAGGCCATGGCCTGCGGTACCGCCGTGGTGGCAAGCGCAACCGGAGGGATTCCGGAGGTCGTCGTCGACGGTGAAACCGGCTACCTGGTGCCGCTGGAGCAGGTCACCGATGGCACGGGTACGCCGCTGGACCCCGAGGGGTTCGTGCGTTCGTTCGCGGACGCGTTGAACCGCGCATTGGAGGATCCCGCGCGGGCGCGCGCCATGGGGCTGGCCGGCCGCGAGCGCGCGGCGGAGCATTTCAGCTGGGAGGCCATCGCGGAGAAGACCCTCGAGGTTTACCGGGCTGCCGTAGCGGGCCGCTGACGGGCGGATCGCGCCACCGAACCGGCGGGTGGCGCGATCCGGCACGGGGCTATCCGACGGCGATGTTCCCCGCAGCCGCCCGGGCGGCCTTCCCCTCCGCCTTTTGCCGAGCCACCAGGACCTTCTCGTCCATCGGCGCGTCGGAGGAGGCGCGTTCGCGGCGTTTGTGCTCCATGGCCTCGGCCTGGCGCTCGCCCTCGATACCGGTGGCGATCTCGGCCCGGAGGTGCTCCGGCCGGTATCCGAACGCGTCCACCAGGTCCTGGGCGTGTGGGCGCAGCCGGGCCAGGAGGCGGTTGATGTAGGGGCCGAGGGTCCGGGCGCGTTGGTTGGAGAGGCGTCCATGCATTAGGTACCACGACAGGTTGGATTCGATCAGGCCAAGCCCGAACAGGTCCCGAACCCACACCAGCACGGACTTCGTGCCGGGATCCTCGACCTTTTCCACGCCGCGCGTGAAGGCCTCCCAGAGCAGCAACTCCGCGTGTGACCTCGCGGCCTCGATCACCTCGTGCTGATGTTCGTTGAAAACCGCGGCCGCGGCCTCCGGAGGCAGCTTGGCGGCGCCACGCATCTGGTCCGCGACTTCCCCGACCATGGTGCGGACGCGGTCGGTCAACAGGTCACGCTGCGTGTCCGCATCCTTGAGGAAGTTGGCCGAGCGCTTCTCGGATCCCGTGTCCGCCCAGGTCTGCGCGAGCTGGCGCAGGCCGGAACGGTTGAGTGCCACGTGCTCCGCCCGGCGCACCACATAGCGCGCCAGCACGCCCGCGTCGAGGTGGCGGAATTCCTGGGCGTAGTCCGCCAGCAGGCGTTTGGCGACCAACTGCAGGAGCACGTTGTTGTCGCCCTCGAAGGTGGCATACACATCCAGGTCGGCGCGTAGCGACGTAAAGCGGTTCTTCGTCAGGAACCCGGCCCCACCGCAGGCCTCCCGGCACTCCTGCAGGATGTCCAGGGCGTGCCACGTCGACGTCGGCTTGAGGGCCGCCGCCAGCGTCTCCAGGTCCTGGCGGTCCGCGTCCGTGTCGCTCGCGCCGGAGAACACGTCGTCGAATTTCTCCAGGAGTTCCTCGTGTGCGAACGACATCGCGTACGTCGTGGCGATCCGGGTGATCAGGCGCCGCTGGTGGCGCTGGTAGTCCATCAGCACCTCCTCCGTGGTCGTGGAGGAGGCGTTGAACTGGCGGCGTTCGTTGCCGTACCCGACGGCGATCTGCAGGGCCACCTTGCTGGCCGCGACGGCTGCGCCGTCCAGGGAGACGCGGCCCTGCACGAGCGTTCCCAGCATGGTGAAGAACCGGCGGCCGGGGCTGCCGATGGGGGAGGAGTAGGTCCCGTCCTCCGCCACGTCACCGTACCGGTTGAGCAGGTTCGTGCGGGGAATGCGGACGTGCGTGAAGTGCAGCCGGCCGTTGTCGATGCCATTCAGGCCGCCCTTGAGCCCGTCGTCTTCCCCGCCGATGCCCGGCAGGAATCCGTCGTCGTCCCGGATGGGAACGTAGAAGGCGTGGACTCCGCGGTTGACGCCGCAGCTGATCAGCTGCGCGAACACGACTGCGGCGCGGCCGTGGAGGGCCGCGTTGCCGAGGTAGTCCTTCCACGCGGCCCGGAAGGGGGTGTGGATGACGAACTCGCCGGCGGTCTCGTCGTACGTGGCCGTGGTGGCGATGCTGGCGACGTCCGAACCGTGGCCGATCTCGGTCATGGCGAAGGCACCCGGGATATCCATGGACATGATGCCCGGCAACCACCTGTCCTGGTGCTCCTCGGTGCCCAGATGCACAACGGCGGAACCGAAGAGGCCCCACTGCACGCCCGCTTTGATCTGCAGCGAGGGATCGGCGACCACCATCTCCTCGAAGTTGGCGACGTTGCCGCCGTGGTTGTCCTCGCCGCCGAGACGCTTGGGCAGGGACCGCGAGACCGCATTGGCTTCGACGAGGAGGTGCAGCTGGCCCAAAACCCGTTCCCGGTGCTGGTCCATGCCGAGTCCCTCGACGCGTTGGAACTCCGGACGGGCCGCCAGATCGCGTGCCTGCCTGCGGATGTCGGCCCACTTGCCCAAGAGCTGTTCGCCGAGCGCGGCGACATCGACCCCCGGATTGGCGGTGGTGGAGGTTGGTGTTTCCTGAGTCACTGCGGTGGCCTTTCGTGGCTGTGGACTGAAGGTGTGCTAGCCGGCGCGTCCTCGGTGCGGCGTGCGATGCCGCGGACGAGCCAGCCGGTGATGGTTTCGGAGATTTCCTCCTGCGATGGTTTCAACGGGCCGTCGGGCAACGTGAGCCACGACTCGCCTGCGGCCCGCACCATTCCGAGGGCTGCGCGTGGCCATAGATCCAGGGCCGCGTTGTCTTCGGCAGGGGATCCGCGGTCTTCGGCGTAGGCGTGCAGCCGTTCGCCCATCATGGTGGTGATGTCCTCGAAGAAATGGTGGAGCGGCCCGGGTTCGGTTCCGGTGGACTCCGGTGCCCCCAGTGAATCGGTGGAGGAGGTCACAAAGAAGTAGACATTGGGAGAGGTCTGCGCCATGTGCAGATAGGCGCCGACCATGGCCCGCAGGCTTTCTTCCTCGTTGGTGGCGCGGCGGGCGGCGTCGATCATCTTCGATTGCATTTGGCTGATGACCACCTCGCCGACGGCGCGGCGCAAGCCGTTCTTGTCCCCGAAGTACCGGTAGAAAACGGACTTGCTGGTTCCGGCGGCTGCGGCCACGTCCTCCATGGAGGCGTCCGCTCCGAGCCGATGGATGGCCCGGCGGGCGACGCTGACCAACTCGAGGCGCCGGGACTCGCGGTGGGCGTCCCACCGCGCGGAACGGCCGTCGCCGGGGGCCGTCGCGGGGTCTGCGATTGGACGCGTCGAATTGTTCACGATACTGAGCGTATCAGGTACGCTTGGTATCGGTAACCCACGTCACACGACATCCAGGAGTAGTCCATGGCAACGAACCCCAGTCCCGGCGCCAATGCCGGAACCGTCCGTCCCGCCGTAGTGATCGGCGGGAACCGCATCCCGTTTGCCCGATCGAACGGAAAGTACGCGCTGGCATCAAACCAGGACATGCTCACCGCGGCCCTCGACGGACTCGTGGCCCGGTTCGGACTACAGGGGCAACGCGTCGGCGCCGTGGCGGCAGGCGCCGTCCTCAAGCATTCGAAGGACTTCAATCTGGTGCGCGAAGCGGTTATGGGTACCGCACTGTCTCCGCACACCCCGGCCTACGACGTTCAGATGGCCTGCGCCACCGGCATGGAGGCCATCGGCTCACTGGCGAATAAGATCCGGCTTGGCCAGCTTGAATCCGCGATCGGCGGCGGGGTGGACACGACCTCGGACGCGCCCATCGCCGTCAGCGAGGGACTGCGCTCGGTCTTGCTGGAGCTGTCGCGGGCCAAGACCCTGCAGGGGCGCCTCGCCGCGGTCGCGAAACTACGCCCGAGGGACCTTGCGCCCAACGCGCCGGGCACAGGCGAGCCGCGGACGGGCCTGTCCATGGGCGATCACCAGTCGCGCACGACCGCGGCATGGGGAATCACCCGCGAGGCACAGGACGCGTTGGCGCTGGCTAGCCACCGGAACCTGGCCGCGGCCTACGACAGGCACTTCTTCGACGACCTCGTGACGCCGTTCAGGGGAGTCGCCCGCGACAACAACCTCCGCGCGGACACCACGCCGGAAAAGTTGGCCTCACTCAAGCCTGCATTCGGCAGGGGCCTGGGGGAGGCCGCCACCATGACCGCGGGCAATTCCACCCCCCTGACCGACGGCGCGTCCACCGTCTTGCTCGGTTCAGAGGAGTTCGCGCGGGAGAACGACCTGCCCATGCTGGCCAACTTCGTGGACTTCGAATCCGCGGCGGTCGACTTCGTGCACGGCGGGGAAGGGTTGCTGATGGCCCCCGCCTACGCCGTACCGCGGCTCCTTCAGCGCAACGGACTGACGCTCCAGGACTTCGACTTCTATGAGATCCACGAGGCGTTCGCCGGTACCGTGCTTTCCACGTTGGCCGCATGGGAGGACCCGGACTTCTGCCGCAACAAGCTCGGTCTCGACGCGCCGCTGGGGGCCATCGACCGCTCGCGGCTGAACGTCAACGGCTCCTCGCTGGCCGCCGGCCACCCGTTCGCCGCGACCGGCGGCAGGATCGTCGCGACACTGGCGAAACTCCTGCACGAGAAAGGCAGCGGACGGGGTTTGATCTCCGTGTGCGCAGCCGGCGGCCAAGGTGTTGTCGCAATCCTGGAGGCGCGCTGACCATGGCGGACAGCTACTTGAAATTGGTCAACACGGGACTCAGCAAGGAGCTTGCCAAAGCGCTTGGCCTGCCCCGTCCCGCCACACTTCGCCGCAACACGCCGGACGCCCCCTTGGTGCCGGGACCCGTGGTGCTCCTCGGTGCAGGCAAGGCAGCGTTCCATCTCGCGGAAACCATGCTCGGTTGGGGACTGGACGTCCGCCGCCACGACACGGGGTCCGATGGGATCGGAGCCATCGTCCTCGCATTGGACGCCGTCGAGGAACCCGCGGATTTGGCGGAGGCCGCGCTGGAGACCGGGGGAGCATTGCGCCACCTGCTGCCCGGCGGGCGGGTGGTCATCGTCTCCCGCCCGCCGGCGGTGGGCGATGCCCCGGAACTGGCTGCGGCCCGGCAGGGCGTGACCGGCCTGCTGCGTTCGCTCGGACGCGAGTTGCGCGGCGGGGCCACCGCCAACGGGATCCAGCTTGCGGAGGGCCTCGGCGCCGATGCTCCGTCCGCCGTGGCGGCCCTGCGCTTTCTCCTGTCGGGGCGCAGCGCCTACGTCGATGGACAATCCCTTCGCATCGACTCCACGCGTGGAACCCTGCCGGCATCGTGGGACGTTCCCTTGGCGGGGAAGGTCGCCGTGGTCACGGGCGCGGCCCGAGGGATCGGCGCCGCTATCGCGCGCACCCTGCGCCGCGACGGAGCGACAGTGGTCGTGGTCGATGTCCCCGCGGCGGGAGACGCACTCGCCGGAGTCGCCAACGAAGTGGGGGGCACCGCACTGCAGGTCGATGTCACCCGGTCCGACGCGGCGGAGGTCATCGTGTCCCACGCCGTCGGACGACACGGGCGCCTGGACATCGTGGTGCACAACGCGGGCATCACGCGGGACAAGCTGCTGGCCAACATGGACCGCGGAAAGTGGGAATCCGTCCTGGCCGTGAACATCGAGTCCCAGTTGCGCATGAACCGGGGCTTCCTCGATGCTCGCTTGACGGGACTGCGGATCGTGTCGTTGGCCTCCACCAGCGGGATTGCGGGGAACCGCGGCCAGACGAACTACGCGGCGTCCAAGGCCGGCGTCATCGGGATGGTGGCCGCCACGGCTCCGTTGCTGACCGGTGGGACGGCAGGCATCAACGCAGTCGCACCCGGATTCATCGAGACCGAGATGACGGCGAAGATACCCGTCGCAACCCGGGCGGTCGCACGTCTGCTGATGCCGTCCCTGATGCAGGGCGGACTCCCGGTGGACGTCGCCGAAGCCGTAGCGTTCCTGTCCTCCGACTCCGCGGCCGGCATCAACGGCCAGACCCTTCGCGTCTGCGGGCAAAGCCTGGTGGGGGCTTGAGCCGCCGGACGGTAGCGCTGGATTCGGTTCCCGGGTTGGGCGGGCTCTATGCCTCCGCCGCGGCCAGCCACCTCGGGTCGGTTGTCCGGCCGGGACGGGCGCAGGGTCCGATGCGGTTGCCGGACCTGGAGTACGGGGTCCAGGGCGTCCGCGCGGATCCGCGGCGTCTGCACGCCTACCAAAGGATGATGGGGGACACGTTGCGGGACGCGTTGCCGAGTGTTTTTGTGCACGGCATGGTGTTTCCCGTGGCGATGACGGTCCTCGCCGACCGTGCCTTTCCGCTACCCCTGCTGGGCATGATCCATCTCGCCAACGAGACCGAGCACCTGCGGGCCATCGGTGCCGACGAGACGCTGGCCGTCCGTGCCTGGGCCGAGAACCTTCGTCCGCACCATGCGGGGACCATGGTCGATCTGGTGTCCGAAGCTTCCGTTTCCGAGGATCTTGTGTGGCGCGGGGTTTCCACGTATTTGGCGAAGGGCATCTGGAACGGAGCCCGTCCGATGCGGCCGGCCCGGGAGGACCCCGCCGCGGAGGGACCGGCCACGGGGGTGTGGCGGCTCGGCGCGGACACCGGACGTCGGTTTGCTGGCGTCCTGGGGGACTACAACCCCATACATCTGGGCTTGGCGCCGGCACGGGCCCTGGGCATGCGGCGCCACATCGCGCACGGGATGTACCTGGCGGGGCGGGCGCTGGCCGCCACGGCGCCGCACGACGGCGGGCACGCCTGGTCGGTCGCGTTCGAATCCCCCGTGTCCCTTCCTGGGACCGTCCGGCTTCGGGTGGAAACGAGAGGAGCCGAAAAGCGTTTCGCGGGTTGGACGGCGGATTCCACGCGCAGGCACTTCTCGGGCTCGGTCAGGCCCTACCACGGAGCAGGGGCCGGCGAAAGCGGGTAAGGCGGGCGGGGCTAGGCGGTTCCGAGCGCCCGTGCGTAGGAAGCGAGCGCGGCCTCGGTGGTCCGGGACCAGCTGAAGCCCGCGGCGTGCCGCGCGGCGGCGGCGCCCCACCACACGAGACGGTTGGGCTGCTCCGCCAGCTGCTCCAGGGCATCGGCCCACCGTCGCGGCTCGAGGCCGCGGACGAGGAGCCCCGTTTCGCCGTCGCGGACCGTGTGCGGCAGGCCGCCGACGTCGTGCGCCAGGACGGGCGTTCCGCAGGCTTGTGCCTCCATGGCGACCAGGCCGAAGGACTCGCTATACGAGGGGACGGCGACGACGTCGGCGCCGCGAAACCAGGCGGCTAGCTCATCGGCGGGGACGGGCGGCAGGAGGAGCACGCTGCCCTGCACGCCTTCCTCGGCGACCAGACGGTGGAGATCAAGTTCGGTAACGCCGCTAAGGGATCCCAGGACAGTGAGTTCGAAGGAGAGGTCGGGTCGGCTGCGGGCCAACAGCCCTAGGGCGCGGATCAGGATGTGCGGGCCCTTGAGCTTCTGGATCCGGCCGGCAAACAGCAGCCGTAGCGGGGGTGTTCCCGCACCGGTGGCCGGCGTGGCGAATCCGGTCCAGCGGGACGGTCCGTCCGGGCGGAAGACGGCGAGGTCGACGCCCGGGGGCACCATGTCGATGCGGGCGCTTTCGGCGCCGTAGTGTGACACGAGTTCTCCCATTTCCGCGGGCGTGTTGGCGGTCAACCGCCTGGACTCGAGCACCAAGCGGGATTCCGCCTGGACGCGCCGGTCCGGTTCGTCCGCGTCGGCGTGGTGTTCGCGCTTGACCTTTCCCATGGTGTGCATGGTGTGGACCAGCGGGACGCCCCAATCGTGCGCCAGTTCGAGCCCGGCCAATCCCGACATCCAGTAATGGCTGTGCAACAGATCGAAGCGACCCGAACAGCAATCGTTGATGGCCGCGACGATCTCCGGCAGATGGCGGGGAAGTTTTTCCTTGGACAGCGGGCCCCGGGGGCCGGCGGCGATGTGGTGGACCGTGACGCCGTCGCTTAGGTGGACCGTGCCGGTGCCGTCCACGGCGCGGGTGAAGATATCCACGTGTACCCCATAGGTGGAGAGCTCGGCCGAGAGCTGGCGGACGTAGACGTTCATTCCGCCGGCGTCGCCCGTGCCCGGCTGGGACAACGGGGACGTGTGCAGCGAGAGCATAGCCACGCGCAATGCGGCGTCGGCGCCGTTCCCCGGTGCGGAGCGCTTACCCCGGGCCGATGCGTCGTGCGGGCGCTGGGTGCTCAATGGGACACGGGCTTCCTCGAGGCGGGCCGGCGGTAGCCGGGTCATGACCCTAGAAGATTAGCCCCGCGCGTCAGGAGCCGCCAGTCAGGCCATGGACGCGCACCTAGACGTGGTCCCGGAGACCCGGCAGTGGTGGCGGCCCTTCCGCGTGTGGCAACCCGCCTCTGACCGTCCTCACCCTGGCGCGATCTAGGGGAGGACGGCGGCAGCGGCGGCGCCGGTCGGTTCGGCTGCGCCCGTGGACTCCGTCGTTGCCACGGGGCCGCAGTCCACGGGGTCGGCCGTGATTACCGCGTCGGCTTCAGTCGCGGGGGGCTCGCAGGGTGGTTCGGGAGATGCCGGGAGGGAAACCGAGGGGGTCGCTGACACCACTGGGATCGGCGATGCCGCGGGCGCTGTCGATTCGGTCACGGGCAGCGGCGTCGGACTGGTTGGCGGCGGCGTGCTCGATATCGGAGACGGGTCGGGGACGGGGGGCGACGGAGACGGGTCGGGCGCCGGAGTGGACGGTGGTGAGGCTGGGGTCGGCGCCGGTGTTGCATTCGCCGGCGGCGAGGACTGGGCCGGGGTGGCCGTCGAAGGCGGCGAGGATGGGCTGTCCGGCGCGGGGGAGGATGGGCCCGGCGAGGAGGGAGTCGGGGGCTCGCTGCTCGGCGAGGGGGTGGGCTTCGGTGACGGCGTGGGCTTCGGCGTTGCCTGGGGCGTGGCCGGCGGCGTGGACGTCCGGGGCGAGGGATCGCGCGGTGTGCTCGGATCCGCGTGGGAGGACGTGCCGGCGGGCGACTGGGTTGCCGAAGGCGCGGGGCCGGCGGTCGCCGGGGACGCCGAAGCAACGGGTCGGCGATCGCTGGCCGGGGCCAGAGTGGATTTATCCGTCGACGCACGATGGGTAGAACCGGCCGCAATGGCGTCGGGTTGTCTTTGGGCCGCCTGGATATCCCCCAGCTCGACGGGGGAAAGCGGTCGCGGCTGACCCGGTACCACCGGGAGATAGAGGGCGGGATCAGTCCATTTGCCGTTCAGGTACACCTCGAAGTGAACGTGGCAGCCGGTGGAGTTTCCGGTGGTGCCCGAGAGCGCGATGAGTGAGCCTTGGGAGACCTTGCCGCCCACCCTGGCCACCAAAAGCGAGTTATGGCTGTAGGCGGTCTGGACACCTGAACCGTGGTCGATGGTGATTCTGTATCCGGAGTGGCCGGCCCATGCCGACTGCAGCACGGTTCCGGCTTCCGCCGCACGAACGGGCATCCCGCAGGGGATGGCATAGTCCTGCCCAATGTGGATCTGGTGGCCGGGGCCAGTGGGGTTTTTGCGCCAGCCGAACGGACTGGTGATGTTCCGGCTGGACACCGGGTGGGCCAATTGGAGTTTTCCGGGCAGCCCCGCGTTGGCTCCAACCAGTGCCAGCCGATCCACTGCCCGTACGACGCTTTCGCCGTCGGCCGCGCTGCCGTCGCGGTTGACCTCCAGGCCGCTGGGCCGTTCCCAGACGCTTGACTGCCGTGCGACGACACCCGCCGGCGGCAGGTATCCGGGCATGGCGGATGTGCCCACGACGACGGCCGACACTGCGGCGGCCAAGGAGGTCCCCTGGCCGGCGACCATCGCTTGGCCACGAACTGCCGGCAATCCGCCGGCGGCCGGAGTCGACCCCACGATCAGTGCCGCGGCGGTGGCTGTGGCAAGCCAACGCCAGGTCAATAAAACATTGCCGCGGCTAACCCCAGTTCGCCGCAGGCTCCCCTGCTTTGTCATTTTGTTCCCCTAAGTTTCCGGCGGTCCCCAAAATTCATTTCCGCCGGAATGACAGCTGCGTTGCCCTTACGGTACAGGCGGCCGGGGAGTCGGTCTAGGGTCTGCGCGAGGACACTTTGTCCGCGGTCAAGGCCCTATTCACCCACAAGTCCAAGGTGTTGTGTAACCATGTACTAACCTTGGGATTTGTGGGTCGGGGCCGCATCGGGCGCGCGAACGCCAAAAAGGCCCCGATCGGATTGCTCCGATCAGGGCCTCTTCATCGTGCGCGAGGGGGGACTTGAACCCCCACCCACTATCCGTGGACTAGCACCTCAAGCTAGCGCGTCTGCCTATTCCGCCACCCGCGCAGGTGATAGCTTTCGCCTGGATCAGATGCTCCGGGGAGCTTCACAACCGGCGAAAGCGGCGAGTAAGACTCTAACACGGGCGGGGTGCCAATCCCAATTCCGCCCTTCCCTCGGCCCCGATAGTCTGGTTGCACTAGTACTAGCGGAAGGTGCAGCCATGACGGAAGAACAGATGAACGGCACGCAAGGGGCACGGGCGTCCGATGAGGTCGTGGACATTTGCCGCGACCTCATCCGCTTCGACACCTCCAACTTCGGCGGCAACGACAGCCGCGGCGAGCGCGATGCCGCCGAGTATGTCGCGGGTCTCATGGGGGAGAGCGGATTGGAGCCGCGCATCTTCGAATCCTCGCCCGGCCGTGCCAGTGTGGTCGCCCGCATGGCCGGGACGGATCCGTCGCTTCCGGCGTTGGTGGTCCACGGCCACCTCGACGTGGTTCCCGCGCTCAAGGAGGACTGGAGCGTGGATCCCTTCGCCGCGGAGGTCAAGGACGGCATGATTTGGGGCCGCGGGGCGGTTGACATGAAGGACATGGACGCCATGATCCTGGCGGTCCAACGCCAGATGCACCGGGAAGGGACTCGTCCGCGCCGCGATATGGTCTTCGCGTTCTTCGCCGACGAAGAAGCCGGCGGGGACTATGGGGCCTCGTGGCTGGTCGACAAGCATCCCGAACTCTTCGAGGGGGCCTCCGAAGCGATCAGCGAGGTGGGGGGCTTCTCGTCGACGGTCGGTGGACAGCGCGCGTACTTCCTCCAGACGGCGGAGAAGGGGATCGCGTGGCTCAAGCTGGCCGCCTCGGGGCGCGCCGGCCACGGGTCGCAGATGAACGACGACAATGCCGTGACGCGTCTGGCCGAGGCCGTGGGCCGCATCGGCCGCCACGAGTGGCCGATCGAGTACACGAAGACGACCCGTGCGTTCCTCGAGGGTGTCTCGGAGCTGACCGGCGTCGAATTCACCGAGGACGATCCCGAAGCATTGCTTGATGAATTGGGCACCGTCGCGCGATTCGTGGGGGCCACCTTGCGGAACACCTCCAACCCCACGATGCTGAAGGCCGGATACAAGCACAACGTGATCCCCGGCGGTGCCGAGGCGCTGATCGACTGCCGAACGCTGCCCGGCCGCGATGAACTGGTCATGGAGACCCTCCGCGAGTTGGCGGGCTCGGGGATCGACATCACCAAGATCCACACGGACACGGCGCTCGAAGTCCCTTTCGCCGGAAACCTGGTGGACAACATGGTGGATTCGCTGAAGGCGGAGGATCCCGACGCCGTCGTCCTGCCCTACATGCTCTCCGGCGGGACGGACAACAAGTCCCTGTCCAGGCTCGGCATCACCGGGTACGGATTCGCCCCCCTGCGGCTCCCCGCCGATCTCGATTTCACCGGAATGTTCCATGGCGTCGACGAGCGGGTCCCGACCGATTCGCTGCAGTTCGGCACACGCGTTCTGCACCGTCTGCTCACGACGTATTAGGAGGCGCGCAGGCGGAGGGGCACGCCCGACGTGGACCGAGGGAACGGGATGGCGCCGCCCGACTGGCCCGGAGGCTACAGCAGTGGTGGAAGCGTGCGCTCGACCCGCATGAGTCGGCGTCGCAGCCAGACGCGTCGCCTGCCTCCGACGTAGACGAGGCTCCGACGCAACTCCCACTTGCCGTATTCCGCGTGCTCGGTCAGGGTGCGGCGGGCCTCGGAGAGGCTCTGCCCCGGAAGGAATGTCATGACGAGGTACTCGAAGCCCCCTGAGGGGTCTCGATGCAGTTCCGGGTTCGCAGTGGTTTTTTCCATCATGTCCTGTCCATTGTGCCCATTCAGCGGGTAGCGTCTAGTCCATGAGCACTGATCCACGCATTGCGTTGCAGGCCCTGGTATCCGCATTCGAGGAGCACCTGTCCGCCGTCTCCTCCCGACGCGGCAATTCGGACCCGGCCGTGGAAACCGCGTTCTACGGGATCTCGGATGCCTTCGAGGAGTACGAGGACGCGCTCTACGAGTCCTACGGCGAAGTGACGCCGCTGGAGCTCTACGACGACGAGGACGACGAGACGGAAGACGCCGGCGGCGCCGGTGACGGATCGAAGGACCGGGAAACATCCATCGACGCATGATGCGTCTCACGCGTGCCGAATCGGGTCACGCGCAGACCGTCAAGTAGTCTCTCACCTGTGAATTGGTTCGAAGCCGCCTTCTTGGGCCTTGTACAAGGGCTCACCGAGTTCCTTCCGATTTCCTCCAGCGCACACTTGCGCATCGTCGGGGAATTCCTGCCCAACGCCAGCGATCCCGGCGCCGCGTTTACCGCCATCACCCAACTGGGTACCGAGACCGCCGTCGTGCTGTTCTTCTGGCGCGACATCGTGCGGATCGTCAAGGCCTGGGCCGGGTCCCTCACGGGACGCGTCGACCGGAAGGATCCGGACGCGCGCATGGGTTGGCTGATCATCCTCGGCAGCGTACCGATCGGCGTCCTCGGTCTCCTGTTCGAGGAACAGATCGACTCCACGTTCCGGAGCCTCTGGCTGGTGGCGACCACGCTGATCGTCTTCGGGCTGATCCTCGCGGTGGCCGACACGATCGGCAAGCAGGAGCGCACGATCAACCAACTCACCTACAAGCACGGAATCCTTTACGGCCTCGCGCAGGCCATGGCGCTCATCCCGGGAGTTTCGCGCTCCGGAGGCACCATCACCGGCGGCATGCTCATGGGCTACACACGCGAAGCGGCCACGCGGTACTCGTTCCTCCTGGCCATCCCCGCCGTTTTCGCCTCCGGCTTCTACAAACTGGCCAAGGCCCTGGGCTCCGAGGGAATGACCGGACCGTACGGCATGGCCGAAACCCTGCTGGCCACGGTTATTGCCTTCGTGGTCGGTTTCGTCATCGTGGGCTGGCTCCTGAAGTACATCTCCACCCACACCTACCGGCTCTTCGTCTGGTACCGCGTGCTTCTTGGCCTCGCCATCTACCTCCTGCTGGGTCTCAACGTCATCAGCGCGTAGCCTTCGTCCATCTTTCCCGGCACCCCCGAAAGGACCGTCCGTGCACGCCTGGTCCGCGCCCCACGTCCCCGCACTGCCCGACACCGCGCCGTCGCCGCGCATCCACGACTCCTCCAGCGGGCGCCTCGAAAGCCCGACCACGGCCGACGGCGCGGGGCTCTACGTCTGCGGCATCACGCCGTATGACGCGACCCATATGGGACACGCCGCCACATACGTGGCCTTCGACCTGCTTCACCGCGCGTGGCTCGACGCCGGCTTGGACGTGACGTACGTCCAGAACGTCACGGATGTCGACGATCCCCTGCTGGAGCGGGCCACGGCCACCGGTGTCGACTGGCGCGAGTTGGCACGCGAGCAGACCGACCTGTTCCGCGGCGACATGGAAGCACTGAACGTCCTTCCGCCGCGGCACTACATCGGGGCGGTGGAGTCCGTCGACTGGATCGTGCCCGTGGTGGAGGAACTTCTTGCCCGGGACATCGCCTACCGGGTCCCCGGAACCGGCGGCGAGCCCGACGGCGACGTGTACTTCGACGCCCGGGGCGCGGCCACGTCCGCCTGGACCCTGGGTGACGTCAGTGGATACGACCGTGAGACCATGCTTGGATTCTTCGCCGAACGGGGCGGAGACCCGGACCGTCCCGGCAAACGGGACAGCCTCGACCCGCTCCTCTGGCGCGTGCGCCGCGATGGCGAACCCGAATGGGACGGCGCGTCGCTCGGCTCCGGACGGCCCGGCTGGCACATCGAGTGCTCCGTCATCGCGCGGCGGTTCCTGCCCGCACCCTTCACGGTCCAGGGCGGAGGATCGGATCTGGTCTTCCCGCACCACGAGTTCTCGGCGGGCCATGCGTCGGCCTCGGACGGCAAGCCGTTGGCGAGCCACTACGTACACACCGGGATGGTCGGCCTTGACGGCGAAAAGATGAGCAAATCCCGGGGCAACCTGGTGCTGGTCTCGAAGTTGCGCGCTGCCGGAGTCGACCCGGTGGCCGTGCGCGCCGTGCTGCTTGGCCGGCACTACCGCACCGACTGGTTCTGGACGGATGCCCTGCTGGAGGAGGCGCACGCCCGCGTCGCCGCCTGGCGCCGTCGGCTTCCGACCGCCACCGAGGCCGAGGCGATCGACCTGCTGGGTGCAATACGCGCCCGCTTGGCGGACGACCTCGATGCGCCGGGCGCGTTGGATGCCTTGGACGCGTGGTCTGCCGCCACCGGTGACCCAGCGGCCGCGGGAACCGGAACCGAGCTGGCGGCGGCAGCCGCCGACGCCCTTTTGGGCCTGCGCCTCGCCGCGCCGAACGCCGGGCGCTAGTCCGATTCGTCTCCGGAGTTGCCGCCATACCCTTCGCGGCCGTCGCGGTCGCGCCCATCGCGGCCGCCCCGGGCCCGGCGTTTGAGGTAGCGCTCGAATTCGCGGGCAATGGATTCCCCGGACGCCTCTGGCAGCTCCGTGGCGTCCTGCGCCTCCTCCAACTGGTGGACGTAGGCCGCGATTTCCGGATCCTCTCCCGCCAATTCGTTGACCCCGCGTTCCCAGGCCTCCGCGTCCTCCGCGACGGAATGCACGTCCAGACTCACCCGTAGGAGCTCCTCCAACTGCCGGAGCAAGGCGAGGGCGGCCTTGGGTGAAGGGGACTGTCCGACGTAGTGCGGCACCGCCGCCCAAATGGACACCGTGGGCAGTCCAGCGGAATCCGCCGTCTCCGCAAGGACACCAAGGATTCCGGTGGGACCCTCGTAGGTGGCCGGTTCCGCCGAGAGCACCTCCCGCAGGTGGGCGTCCTCACTGGTCATGGTCGCGGGAATCGGCCGCGTGTGCGGGACGTCGGCAAGAAGGGCTCCCACCAGCACCACGGCCTTGACGTTCTCCATCTCGGCGAGCGTCAGCAGCTCCCCCGTGAAAGCCTTCCACCGGTAGGTCGGCTCCACGCCGCGCACCAGAAGCACGTCGACGCCGCTGTTCGGGATGCTGGCCCGGTACAGCCGTGTGGCCGGCCAGTGGATGATTCGCTTGCCGGCGGCGTTCCGCCGGACCGTGGGACGCGAGAACTGGTAGTCGTAGTAGTCGTCGTCGCCAATTTGTCCCACCTTCTTGGCCTTCCAAAGCCGCGCAAGGAGGCGGACGGAATCGCTCGCGGCCTCGCCGGCGTCGTTCCAGCCCTCGAAGGCGACCACCATGATGGTGGGCCGCTTTCCGTCGGTGGGCTCGGCGCCGGCGGCCACGACCTCGGTCAGTGAGCTGCGTTCCTGGAAATCCTCTGCCACCGTCTCACCCTAACGCCATAGCGACCTGCGGCGGCGTGCGCCGCCGTTAGAATCGATACATGCCCGCCACCACGCCGCCAGCTTCCGTGCCCCCGAACCCTTTCGACGCCGGCAGCGGCCTCCAGGCGGTGTTGTGGGACATGGACGGGACCATCGTCGACACCGAGCCGTATTGGATCGCCGCCGAAACCAAACTCGTGCACGCCCACGGTGGAACGTGGACGGAGGAGGACGCGCTGCGGCTGGTGGGCCAGGCCCTGCCGAACAGCGCCCGGATGCTTCAGGAAGCGGGCGTCGACCTTCCCATCCGGGACATCATCGACACCCTCACGGGCTCGGTGGTCGACGAAGTGACGAAGAACGTGCCGTGGCGTCCGGGCGCCCGGGAGCTCCTCGAGGATTTGGCGAGGCACGGCGTGCCCTGCGCCCTGGTCACGATGTCCGAGGGGCCCTTGGCGGGGCTCGTTGCGGACGCGCTGCCGGAGGGCACCTTCCGTTTCCTCGTCACCGGCGACATGGTCTCCAAGGGAAAACCGGATCCGGAGCCGTACCTCCACGCGCTGCGGACGATGGCCGGGATCGTTCCGGGACTGGATACGCTGCGCACCGTGGCCCTGGAGGACTCCGTTCCCGGGGTCGCCTCCGCCGCGGCGAGCGGCGCGCGGACCATCGCGGTTCCCCATATCACCGCGCTGCCCGATTCGGGCGACTGGACCGTCTTCCCATCCCTTGCCGGTGTCTCGGCCCGGGAGTTGGACGACTTCGTTCGCGCCCCGCGGGACGTGCCGGCCGGCCAAGGCGCCGGCGGGGCGCCGTGACGCCTGCGGAGCCAGGCCGCACCGAAGGCATTCGGCTGGGCAGGGTTCTCGGCGTTCCGGTCTCGTTGGCATGGTCCTGGTTCCTCATCGCCGCGTTCATGGTGGTGGTGTTCGGGCCGCAGGTCGCGCGCGCAATCCCGGGGATCGGCGTCGCCGCCTATGTGGTGGCGTTCGCCTATGCCGTGCTGCTGATGCTGTCGGTGCTGATCCACGAACTCGCGCATGCCGTGAGCGCGAAGGCCTTCGGCTGGCCCGGGGCACGGATTGTCCTCACACTGTGGGGCGGCCACACGCAGTTCGGCAGTTTCCATGCCACACCGGGCAAATCGCTCCTGGTGGCGCTGGCCGGGCCGGTCGCCAACTTCCTGCTCGCCGGTCTGGGCCATGCGTTCTCCGTCGCGGCCGAGCCCTCGGGCGTCGTCGGTCTCCTCACCACGACACTTGTGTGGGCCAATTTCCTCGTTGCGCTCTTCAACGTGTTGCCTGGCCTGCCGCTCGATGGGGGACGACTCGTCGAATCCCTGGTCTGGCGCGCGACGGGTTCTCAGGAGCACGGCACGGTGGCCGCCGGCTGGGCCGGCCGTGTGATCGTCGTCGCGCTGATCGCGTATTTCGTCGGGTGGCCGCTGGCACAGGGCCGAGCCCTCGACCTTCAGTTCACCCTCGTGGCCGTGCTGGTTGCCGGATTCCTCTGGACCGGTGCCGGGCAGGCCATCCGCGACGCCCGGATGCGCCAGCGTCTTCCGGACGTCAGCGTGCGCGGACTGATGGAACCGGCCAAGGGGCTGGCCGCGGACGCAACCGTGGCGGACATCGATGCCTTGCTGCGCCGGCATCCCGGGCACGTGGTCCTGATGGCGGACGACGGCACGCCGGAAGCCGTCGTGGATTCGGCATCCCTGGCCTCGGTGCCCCCCGAGCTCCGGGCCACGACCCGGGCCGGGACGGTGGCCAGGGCATTGGCGGACGGGGCCGTGGTGGCCGAGGACGGTTCAGGCCGCGAGCTCATCGCCTTCCTGGCCAGCCTCAGCGGCAGCGAATACGCCGTGATCGACTCCGACGGCGAGGTCACTGGCCTCTTGGTCCAATCCGCGGTGGTCGGTGCCATCACCGGCCGCGGCCGCTAGCCCACGCACATCACAGATTCCCACCGAAACGAGCCACACCATGTCCAACGACCAGCAGCCCCCCCACGACGACCTCGACGGCGGTCCGCACGGCGCGACGGCGCGGCGCGGCCCGCTGCGCGCGGGCGACCGGGTGCAACTGACTGACGAAAAACGCCGCATGAACACGATTACCCTCACACCGGACGGGGCTTTCCACACCCACAGGGGCGTCCTTCCGCACAACGCGCTGATCGGTCAGCCCGAAGGCGTCGTCGTGGAGAACACCACGGGGCACCGCTACCAGGCCCTCCGCCCGCTGCTGAAGGATTTCGTCCTCTCCATGCCGCGCGGGGCCGCCGTCGTCTACCCCAAGGACGCCGCACAGATCGTGACCATGGGCGACATCTTTCCGGGCGCGCGTGTTGTCGAGGCCGGTGTCGGATCCGGCGCGCTCTCGATCTCCCTGCTGCGCGCCGTCGGCGACGCGGGTTACCTGCACAGCTTCGAGCGGCGCGCCGAGTTCGCGGACATCGCCCGCGGAAACGTGGAGACGATTTTCGGTGGAACGCACCCCGCGTGGGACATCACGATCGGGGACTTCCAGGAGAAGGTGCTCGAAACCGAGCAGCCGGGTTCGGTGGACCGCGTGGTGCTGGACATGCTCGCCCCCTGGGAGTGTGTCGACGCGGTGGCCACCGTGCTGGCGCCCGGCGGGGTCTGGGTCAACTACGTCGCCACCGTCACCCAGCTCTCGCGGACGGCGGAGGCCATCCGCGCGGATGGCCGCTTCACCGAACCCGAGGCGTGGGAATCCATGGTTCGCGGCTGGCACCTCGACGGATTGGCTGTCCGTCCCGACCACCGGATGGTGGCGCACACGGGATTCCTGATGACGGTCCGCCGGTTGGCCGACGGAACGGCGGGGATACCGGGCCAGAAGCGCATGAAGAACATGGAGTTCGCCGCCGAGGACGTCAACGCCTGGACCCGCGGCCACGACCCGGAGGCTTGGGAAGCGCCGGCTCTGGGGGAGCGGGGTGTGTCCGACAAGCGGTTGCGCCGTGCCGCGAAGGACGCGGCGTCCTCGGTCCAGCGCGGTGCGTTCCGCGACGGAGACGAGCCCGGCGTCGTTTCGGATTCCGGTTCCGACGAGGCCGAACGCAACGAACGCAACGAACGCAACGAACTGTAGGGCGGCCCTGTCGGGCTGGCTACCATGGGGAGTAGCCGCCCCGTCCGGGCGGCGGACAGCGAAGGAGATGCCACATGCCGACGGAACCGCAGCCCGGATCCGGGCCCGAGGCCGAACAGCGCGAGGCCCGGCTCCAAAACCAGCTGGCGCTGGCCGAACGGCAGCTGAACGTGCTGCGCGACAAAGCACGCCAACTCGACCGCCAGCTCGGCACCGCGACGCAGAACAACTCGCGGATGGTCGCGATGCTGGAACGAACGCGCTCCGAGATCGTCACGCTCAAGGCGGCCCTCGAGAAGGACGGCGACACGCCGTTCAGCCACGGAACCATCGTCCAGATCAATCCGAAGCGCCACGCCGAGGCCGGCAAATCGATCTCTTCCGCGGCGGTCGAGAGCGTCGACATCGTCCAGAGCGGGCGGAAACTGCGCGTCTCCGTCAGTCCGCTTCTCAATTTCGAGGCGCTGGAGGTCGGGCAGGAGGTGCTCCTGAACGACTCGTTGACGGTGGTCGCCGGACTCGGCTTCGAGGCCTCGGGCGAACTGGTTGCCGTCAAGGAGGTGCTCGACGACGGCCGCGTCCTGGCGGTCGGCCGGGCCGACGACCAAAAGGTCGTGCGACTCGGGGGCCCGTTGTTGCGGGAACGGGTCAGGGTCGGCGACAGCCTCGCGATCGATCCGCGCACGGGACTGGCGATCGAGCGGGTGCACCTCTCCGACATGCAGTCCCTGGTGCTGGAAGAGGTTCCCGACATTTCCTACGCGGACATCGGCGGCCTCGGCCCGCAGATCGAGCAGATCCGGGATGCGGTGGAGCTCCCGTTCCTGCACGCGGACCTGTACCGCGAGCACGGCCTGCAGGCCCCGAAGGGCATCCTGCTGTACGGCCCGCCCGGTTGCGGAAAGACGCTGATCGCCAAGGCGGTGGCCCATTCGCTGGCGGAACGTACCGCGGAGTTGCGCAGCGGCGAGGCCGCACGCAGCTACTTCCTGAACATCAAGGGCCCCGAGCTGCTGGACAAGTACGTGGGCGAGACCGAACGCCACATCCGCCTGATCTTCGCACGCGCCCGCGAAAAGGCGACCGGTGGCAACCCGGTGGTGGTCTTCTTCGACGAGATGGATTCCCTGTTCCGGACCCGGGGCACGGGAGTGTCCTCCGACGTCGAAACGACGATCGTCCCACAGCTGCTCAGCGAGATCGACGGAGTGGAGAAGCTGGACAACGTCATCATCATCGGCGCGTCCAACCGGGAGGACATGATCGACCCGGCGATCCTCCGCCCCGGCCGCCTGGATGTGAAGATCAAGGTCAAGCGGCCCGATTCCGAGGGAGCGGCGGAAATCTTCGCCAAGTACCTCACGCGGGATCTTCCGCTGCACCCGGACGACCTCGCCGTACACGGCGGCGACCGGAAAGCCACCGTGCTGGAGATGATTCGGCAGACCGTCGAGGCGATGTACGCCACGGACAAGGAGAACGAGTTCCTGGAGGTCACCTACGCCAATGGCGAGACCGAGGTCCTGTACTTCAAGGACTTTAACTCCGGCGCCGTCATCCGCAATGTGGTGGACCGCGCCAAGAAATCGGCGATCAAGGAGCTGCTCACCACCGGGGTGCGTGGCCTTCGCATCGAGCACCTGCTGCGCGGCGTCGTCGACGAGTTCCACGAACACGAGGACATGCCGAACACCACCAACCCGGACGACTGGGCGAGGATCTCCGGGAAGAAGGGCGAGCGCATCACCTACATCCGCACCATCATCCAGGACAAGGGAGGTTCGGAGGTGGGACGGAGCCTGGCGGACGAAGGCGCCAGCACCTACTCCAATACCGGACAATACCTGTGACGGTCCGCCGCGTCGTCGGGCTGGAGACCGAGTACGGCGTCCTGGCGCCGTCGCAACCTGGGGCGAACTCCACCATCCTGTCCGCCCAGGTGGTCAATGCGTACGCCGCCACGGTGCGGCACGGATACGGCCACCTGGCCGGAACGCGTTGGGACTACGCGGACGAGACGCCGCTGAGCGACGCGCGGGGATTCTCCGTTCCACGCGCCGACGCGGACCGGTCCCAGCTGACTGACGAGCCCAGGGAACTGACCGCCGAGGAGATCGCTCTGGCCGGCGGAGAGACGCGGATCGGGGAAACCCTCTACGCGGAGGACGGCACCCCGGACGCCGCGGGCCACGTCCTGATGAACATGGTGTTGGGCAACGGCGCGCGCCTCTACGTGGACCACGCCCACCCCGAGTACTCGTCGCCGGAGACGACCAACCCGCTCGACGCCGTCCTGTGGGATCAGGCGGGCGACCGCGTGGCGCTGGCCGCCGCGCGGCACATCGCACAGACTCCGGGGTTCGCCGAGGTGCTGCTCTACAAGAACAACACCGACAACAAGGGCGTGAGCTACGGCGCGCACGAGAACTATCTCATGCCGCGCGCGACGCCGTTCGGCGAGATCTCCGCGGGCCTCATCCCGTTCTTCGCATCCAGACAGGTCCTGTGCGGCTCCGGACGCGTGGGCAGGGGTGTCACCGGCAAGGATGTCGGATACCAGGTCAGCCAGCGTGCCGACTTCTTCGAGGCGGAGGTCGGCTTGGAAACGACGATCCGCCGCCCCCTGGTCAATACCCGCGACGAACCCCACGCCGCCTCGGAGAAGTACCGCCGGCTGCACGTTATCCTTGGAGACGCCAATCTCGGGCAGGTGTCGACCTACCTCAGGGTGGGCACGACGTCGTTGGTGCTCGCGCTGATCGAAGCGGGCCGTGCGCCCGCCATCGAATTGCGCGACGCGGTCGGCGCCGTCCAACGCATAAGCCACGACCCCACACTGCGGACCGTCGTCGAACTCGCGGACGGCACCAAGGTGACCGCATTGGACCTGCAGGAGCGGTACCTCGACGCCGCGCGGCTCCACTGCGGGGAGACTGGCGCGGACGACCGACAGACCCTCGACGTGCTCTCTCGCTGGCAGTGGACCATCGACACGCTGCGGAGCGACGTCCTGGCCGCGGCAGCGCAGGTGGATTGGATCGCCAAGTACCGGTTGATGGAGCAGTACCGGGAACGGCATTCGTTGGGCTGGGACGACCCGCGGATCACGCTGATGGACCTCCAGTGGGCCGACATCCGTCCGGAGAAGGGCCTCTACCACCGTTTGGCCGCCCGAGGCGTCGTGGAGACCCTGTTTACGGAGGAGCGGATCGCGGCGGCGGTGGGTTCCCCGCCGGAGGACACGCGTGCCTACTTCCGCGGCCGGTCGCTGGCCGACTACCCGGACGACGTCGTGGGGGCCAGTTGGGATTCCGTCATTTTCAGCGTCCCGGGTCGCGCAGGCCTGGAGCGCGTATCGATGCTGGAACCCCTGCGCGGGACGCGCGACCTGGTCGGGCCCCTCTTCGAGGCGGGCCTCGAGATCGGTGAATTCGTGGACAGGCTCAGGTCGGGGCGGCGCTAGGGGATCGCATCGGCGCTAGTGGGGTGCCTCAAAGTGCTTCCCCGCATCGTCACCACCCCGGAGCATCCAGTGGCAAGATGGGAGTTGGCGGCGGAGCAGCCCCAACGTGAATCAAGGAGGACGCCATGGCCCAGGAACAGTTCAAGGCGAAGCCTGCCCAGCAGACGCAGGATCTCGAGGAGGCTCCAGCCCCGACCGGAGCCGGCGCTTCCGCGGGAAAACAGGCACAGACCCAGGGGGTCGATGACCTGCTGGATGAGATCGATGGCGTGCTGGAGAGCAACGCCGAGGAGTTCGTTCGCGGATTCGTGCAGAAGGGCGGCCAGTAGCGGTGGATGTCCCCGCGGGGCCGTCGTTCCTCGAGTTCCTGGCGCGCGAGCGCCCCGACCTGCTGCCGACGCGTGACGCGGCGCCCGTCGAGGCACTGCGGCACGCGACGACGATCGTGGCGGTTTCCTACGACGGCGGCGTGGTTATGGCCGGCGACCGGAGGGCCACGATCGGCAACGTCATCGCCAGCAGGCACATGGAAAAGGTCTTCGCGACCGATCGGTATTCGGTCGTGGGGATCGCGGGTTCAGCAGGAGTCGCCATGGACATCGCGAGGTTGTTCCAGGTCGAGTTGGAGCACTACGAGAAAATCGAGGGAACGCTGCTGAGCCTGGACGGCAAGGCCAACCGGCTTGCGGCCATGATTCGTACGAACCTGGGCATGGCGCTGCAGGGCATGTCGGTGGTCCCGCTGTTCGCGGGATTCGACCCCGGCCGCGAACTGGGCCGGATCTTCTCGTTCGATATCACCGGGGGCCGCTACGAGGAGCAGGAACACCACAGCATCGGATCCGGCTCGGTCTTCGCGCGCGGCGCCCTGAAGAAGCTATGGCGCCCGGGAATGGACGCCGGGGTGGCGGTGGAGGTGGCGGTCGAGGCGCTGTACGACGCCGCCGACGACGATTCGGCCACCGGGGGCCCTGACCTCGTCCGCCAACTGTGGCCGGTGGTTTTCGCCGTCGACCGGGACGGCACCAGACGCATCCCCGGCGACGAGTTGGCCGCCGTTGCCACGGACATCGTCCGTCGCCGTTCCATCGCAGGCAGGGAGGCCTAGATGTCCGCCCAGTTCTACGTCTCGCCGGAACAACTGATGAAGGACCGCGCGGATTTCGCGCGCAAGGGCATCGCCCGGGGGAGGTCGGTGGTCGTGGCCAGTTGCGTCGACGGCATCGCGCTGGTGGCGGAAAACCCGTCCGCCTCGCTTCGGAAGGTCGGCGAGATCTACGACAGGATCGCCTTCGCGGCCGTCGGCAAATACAACGAGTTCGAATCGCTGCGCCAGATCGGTGTCCGGTACGCGGACACCCGGGGCTATTCCTACGACCGCGACGATGTCACGGGCCGCGGACTGGCCAGTGTCTACGCCCAGAGCCTCGGGGGTGTGTTCACGGCGGAAAGCAAGCCGTTCGAGGTTGAATTGGCGGTCGTGGAGGTCGGGCGGGCGCCGGCGGAGGACCGTCTTTTCCGCGTCAACTTCGACGGATCCATCTCCGATGAACCTGGACTCGTCATCATGGGCGGGGATGCGGAAACGGTCGCGGCCGCCATGGAGGGCGCGTGGGGCGGGTACGGCGGAACCGACGGCGGGACGGCCGGAGCCATCCGTGCCGCCGCGACGGCGCTGCCCGGTGTCGCGGAGGGTCCCGCCGGCGCGGGGCTCTTGGAAGTTGCCGTGCTCGATCGGGACCCCGTATCCCGCCATGGGACACGCCGCGCCTTCCGGCGGCTCGATGCCTCCGAGGTGGCCTCCGTATTGGGCGCAGGAGGGAAGGACTAGGACATGGACCGCAGGATTTTCGGCATCGAAACCGAATACGGCATCGCGTATTCGGCGCCCGGCGGGCGGCCGTTGACGCCCGAGGAGGTCGCGCGCTACCTTTTCCGCAAGGTGGTGGCTTGGGGACGCAGCTCCAACGTCTTCCTCACCAACGGCTCCCGGCTCTACTTGGACGTGGGATCGCATCCCGAGTACGCCACGGCCGAGTGCGACGACATCGCGCAACTCATTGCCCACGACAGGGCCGGCGAAGCGATTCTCCAGGACCTGGTGCAAACCGCGGAGGAGAGGATGCGGGAGGACGGCTTCCCCGGTTCCGTCTACCTCTTCAAGAACAACACGGATTCCGCCGGCAACTCCTACGGGTGCCACGAGAACTACCTCATTCCCCGCCGCCTGGAGTTCTCCAGGCTGGCCGAGATCCTGATCCCCTTCCTGGTCACGCGGCAGATCTTCGCCGGGGCGGGGAAGATCCTGCCGGTCGACGGAGAGCACCGCTTTGCCTTTTCGCAGCGGGCGGACCACGTGTGGGAGGGCGTGTCGTCGGCCACGACGCGTTCCCGCCCCATCATCAACACGCGGGACGAGCCCCACGCGGATGCGGAACACTACCGAAGGCTCCACGTGATTGTCGGGGACTCCAACATGTCCGAGACGACGCAGCTGGTGAAGGTCGGCGCCACCGACCTGATGCTGCGCATGATCGAAGCCGGCACCATCATGGGGGATTTCCGTCTGGAGAACCCGATCCGGAGCATCCGGGAGATTTCCCACGACCTCACTGGCCGCACGCCCGTCAGGTTGGCCAACGGCCGTGAGATGTCGGCGTTGCAATTGCAGGAGGCCTTCCACGCGAAGGTCTCGGAGTTCCTGGACCGCGAGGGCGGCCATACTCCGCACGTTCCTCGAATCATGGACCTCTGGCGACGTTCGATCGACGCAGTCGCCAACGAGGACCCCTCCGGTATCGACAGGGAAATTGACTGGGCCATCAAGCACAAGCTCGTCCGCGGCTACCAAAACAAGCACGGGCTTGACCTCTCGGCGCCCCGCATCGCCCAACTCGACTTGACGTACCACGACATCTCCCCCACTCGCGGATTGTTCCAGCTGCTGCGAGCCAAGGGCCTCGTCGCGAACGTGGTGGACCAGGACGCCGTGGACGATGCGCGTTCTCATCCGCCGCAGACAACGCGGGCAAAGTTGCGGGGCGATTTCGTGCGTGCGGCGAAAGACGCGGGGCGCGACTTCACGGTCGATTGGGTACACCTGAAACTGAATGACCATGCCGGGCAAACCGTGCTGTGCAAGGACCCCTTCGCGAACTCTGACCCGCGCGTCGAGGAGCTTCTCGGCCTCCTGTAGACCATCCGAGCAGCTGGGGCGGCAGGGACGCGTGGGCCGTGGGCTTGGAAACCTCACAGGAAAAGCACCTAAACTGGGTGGGATTCGTTCCGCCCGGCGCGCTGGGCGCCGGTAGGTCAAAGATCCCAACGAAAGTTGAATTCGTGCGCAAGCTTTTCGCAGTAGTGCTGGCCCTGGCCCTCTTGGCCTTGGCCGGTTGCGGGGCAGGTTCCCCGAAGACCGTGGGGGACGCAGAGCCTCTCTCTTCCATCGAAATCACTCCCGGCGCGGATGACAATACCGCCCCGTCGGTCGAGTTCGACACGCCCTTGGATGCCACGGCCGCTGGAGCCCGGGTTGTCGAGGAGGGTGACGGTCCGGAAATCAAGGAGAACCAAGACGTCTCCTACAAGCTCGCGGGCTACAGCACCGAGGACGGGAGCGAACTGGGCAACCTCTTCGGGCAGGACGCGCAGATCCTGTCTCTGACGGAGGAGATGAAGGCGGCCGACGCGGAGATCTACGAGATCCTGCTCGGATCCAGGGTGGGTTCCTGGGTTGCGTACGTCCGTCCGTCCGAGCCTGCGGCCGCCCCGGAGGGCGAGAGCACTGCACCGGACGAGCCGGCCTCGGCGAGCGAGGTCCTGATCCTGAAGATTGTCGGCGCCGAGGACCGCCCGGAGCCGCCGCGCACGCTCGAGCAGTCCGAGGTCAAGGAACTGGTGGACTCGAAGTCCTTCCCCACCGTCGAGTTCGACGCGGACGGCAAGCCCACCATTTCCCTGCCCGAGGGCAAGGAAGCACCAGATGGACTCGCGGTCCACGTGCTGGAGGAGGGCGACGGCGAGACGCTCACCGCGGAATCCACCATCACCGCCGACTATGCCGGCGTCCGGTGGGAAGACGGCAAGGTCTTCGACTCGAGTTACGAACGCGGCGAGCCCGCCGAGTTCGGGTTGACCCAAGTGATTCAGGGCTGGACCGAAGGTCTCACGGGCCAGAAGGTCGGCTCCAAGGTGCTTCTGAGCATTCCAGCCGAGATGGCCTACGGCAAGGAGGCACCGGAGGGGACGCCCGCGGGTCCGCTCGTCTTCGTGGTCGACATCAAGTCGGCCAAGTAGCCTAGAACCCGCACATCCACACCCCCAACGAAAGGACCGCCATGTCGTTTGGACAGCGCGAGTACGACCGCACCAAGCCCGAAATCGAGTTCCCGGGCGACGCCGTCCCCACGGAGCTTGTGATCGAGGACATCATCGTCGGCGACGGCACGGAGGCCACGGCCGGCAGCACCGTTTCCGCACACTACGTGGGCGTCGCCTGGTCTTCCGGCGAGGAGTTCGACTCCTCGTGGAACCGCGGCCAGCCGCTGGACTTCAAGGTGGGAGTCGGCCAGGTCATCCAGGGATGGGACCAGGGACTCCTGGGCATGAAGGTCGGCGGACGCCGCCGGTTGGAGATCCCCCCGCACATGGCCTACGGCGACCGGGGTGCCGGCGCCGCCATCGGCCCCAACGAGACGCTGATCTTCGTCGTCGACCTCGTCGGCGTCCGCTAACCGGACCGATAGACGCACTGCCGCCGGGGCGGCGCGGACCGCACTACCGCGGTCTGCGCCGCCTTGGTGCGTAGTAACGTAGAAACCGTGTCAACCAAACGCCATGGCGTGCTTCCTTCGCGAACGGAAAAGCTCGTCAGCCTCACCTATGCCCTGATGTTCCACAAGCGCGGCTACACCAAGGACGAACTGCGCCGGCGTGTGGACGATTACAAGG
Organism: Arthrobacter arnarulunnguaqae; assembly: GCF_051262515.1. Lineage (NCBI taxonomy): Bacteria > Bacillati > Actinomycetota > Actinomycetes > Micrococcales > Micrococcaceae > Arthrobacter > Arthrobacter arnarulunnguaqae. The sequence continues at coordinate 388,878 of NZ_JBIMER010000001.1, forward strand.
CATTGAGCGACGAGGCGTTCGAGCGTAAGTTCGAGCGTGACAAGGAGGACCTCCGCGCGCTGGGCGTGCCTCTCGAAACACTCGGCGGCGATCCGCTGAGCGAGAACAACCGCCAGGACAGCCGCTACCGCATCCTTCCCGAGCGGTACCGGCTTCCCGAGGTCTCCTTCGACGCGGAGGAGGGGCTCGCCCTCGGCCTGGCCGCGCGGATTTGGAAGAATCCCACCGTGGAGACGGCTGCCGCGCGCGCCATCAGCCGGCTGTCGGCGGGGGAGCGGAGAGACGCGGAAGCCGACTTCGAGACGTTCGAGCCCAGGCTGCACGCCGGCGACGCCGTATTCCCCGATCTGCTGCGCGCGGTGTGGGACCGATCGCCGGTGAGGTTTACGTACAGGAGCGTCGGTGGCGGGGAATCCTTGCGGCGGGTGGATCCGTGGGGAATCGGGAGCAGGTTCGGAAACTGGTATCTGGTGGCCTGGGACCACGACCGAAACGACCGGCGCATCTTCCGGCTCTCACGGATCGTTTCGGGAATTGCCCGCGTGTCCGGCGTGGTTCGGCGGCCGTCCGACTTCCGTGTCGCCGAGGTGCTCGATGGGCTTGACCCCGTCACGTCGACGGTCGAGGCCGAGTTGCAGTTGCGACCGGGACGGGGGCTCGCCTTCCGGGCCGCTGCCACGAAGAGCGGCGGCGCCACCGTTGACGGCTACGACGTCGTGCGGATCGCGTTTCACGACGCCGAGGCGACGTCGGCCGAGATCGCCGAACTGGGTCATGCCGCTCGGGTCGTCTCACCCCCGCAACTGCGCGAGGCGGTCCTGCGGCGACTGCGGGATGCCGCCGCTGAACAAGCCCGGGAGGTGGCCCCCTACACACTCGCTTCCGGCCGTGCCCCGGGACGGCCACCGGCCACGGACGTCGTCGCCCGGGCCCTGGACATCATCGCGTACGTGGTTCGTGAGGGTGCGCCCCGGATCGACGAGACGGCCGCCCGGTTCGGCCTGACCCGGCAGCGTTTGATCGGGGACCTGGCCATGATCCAGATGTGCGGCGTCCCGAACGGCTACCACGACGAGCTCATCGACGTCGACTACGAGGGCGACACCGTCAGCATCAGCAACGCCGAGGGACTGGCGGAACCGATCCGGCTGAACCTCACCGAGGCGTTCTCGCTGATTGTCGGTCTACGCACCATGCTGGACCTGCCAACACTGCGCCGGCCCGAGGCCGCCCGTTCGGCCTTGACCAAGTTGGAGGGGGCCGCCGGGGAATTCGGGGACATCGGCGAACTGGTGTCGGCACGGTTGGCGTCGGCGGAGGACACCGACCGCATGGCGGCCCTCGCGGACGCGATCGGGGATCACCGCGTCGTCACGCTTGGCTATTACACCGCGGACCGCGACGAGATCGCGGACCGCGACGTCGAGCCGGTGCGTCTCATCGAGGACGGCGGGCGCGCGTATCTGCAGGCGTGGTGCCGCAAGGTCGCCGGTCCCCGCAACTTCCGGATCGACAGGATCCAGTCGATTGCAGTGGCGGACGAGACCTTCGAACCCTCCACGGAACGACACGCGGCCATGCAGGAGCGGCTCTTCACACCGGGTGCCGACGACGCCGTCGTCGTCTTGTCCTTCGCGTCGCGTCAGGGGGACCTGCTCGAGGATTTCGCGCCGAGCCGCACGGCACGCGGCGAAAACGGACGAACGCTGGCCGAGGTGCGTATAGCTTCTCCCCTGAGGTTGCCGGGCCTGGTGGCGCGCCATGGCGGGGACATGGCCGTCGTCGATCCGCCGGAACTGGCGGAGGCGGCACGTGGGTGGTTGCGGGAAGCAATGGCGGGCTATGGAGAGGAAACGACGTGATCGACTGGTGGGTTTGGGTGTTGCTGTGGCTGTTCCTCGTCGCGGCGACCGCATTGTTCTTCGTTGTCTGTGCCCTTCGCCTTTACCACGGTGCCATGCGCTTGCTGGACGAGGTCGGCGACGCCACGGAGCGGCTCCAGCTCGGCGACTTCGGCCATGCGCCCGATTCGTCCGATCCGGAACGCCCCGGCGTGGGGGTGGCCGCGGTCTTCCGCGCGCCGGCCGAGGCCATGCGGGAGTACGACGCCGGTAAATCCGTCCGTCGCGCAAGGCGCCGCGTGCGGCGCGTGGAGGGGAAACGGGTCCGATCCCAGCCCCAGCGAATACGCGACGTCCTACAACCGTGACGTAGACTTGAGGCTGACGAAAGGAACACGCCATGGGTGGATTGCAGGGATGGCATCTGGTCATCATCATTGTGCTGGCGCTGCTGCTTTTCGGCGCACCGAAACTCCCGGGGCTGGCGCGCTCGATCGGTCAGTCGCTGCGCATCTTCAAATCCGAGGTTCGTCAGATGAAGGACGACGACCCCAGAAACCCGGACGCCTCGGACGGCCCCGTCGAGGGCAAGATCGTCGATCCGGACCACCGCGACCGCAACGTCTAGAGTTCGATGGCGGCAAAGGTAGGGCGCTCATCCAACCCGGACGGGAGGATGGCCCTCAAGGAGCACCTCGTTGAGTTGCGCAATCGTCTCTTCATAGCGCTCATTGCGCTGTTCCTCGCCACGGTCGGCGGGTTTTTCCTGTACTACCCGGTGTTGATGCTCCTCGTTGAACCGGTCAAGGCCGTGGGCGGCGAGGTGAACTTCGCTTCCGTGGTGTCGCCCTTCGACAACATGATCAAGATCTCTGTTTTCCTGGGACTGATCATGTCCAGCCCCGTCTGGCTCTACGAGCTGTGGGCCTTCATCGTTCCCGGTTTGAAGAAGACCGAAAAGCACACCGCGCTGGCCTTCATCGGGGCGGCGGTTCCCCTGTTCCTGCTCGGCCTCGGCCTGGCGTACTGGATCCTGCCGACGGCCCTGAAGTTCTTCCTGGGGCTCACACCGGACCAGGCCACGAACATCGTGGAGGTGGACGTCTACCTCAACTTCGTGATCCGGCTCCTGCTCGCGTTCGGCGTGGCACTGATCATTCCGGTGCTGATGGTGGGCCTGAACCTCATCGGGATCCTGCCGGGACGCGTGATCGTGAAGAACTGGCGCATCACGGTGTTCATCATCTGTCTGGTCGCCGCCATGGCGGCACCGGGCGGGGACGCACTAACGATGTTCGCGCTGGCGGGTCCGTTGCTGGTGGTCTTCGCCGCGGCCACGGGCTTCTGTCTGGTCCACGACAAGCGCAAGGCCAAGCGCCTGGCGACGCTGGAGGCGGAGAACGCCGCCGCGGCGGACGGCAAGGGCACGGATATCGGAACGTCCCCGGACATCGATACGCTGTAGTCAAGGTCCATTGTCGACACAGCGATTCCGAAGGGCGGACACCATGGGGTCTCCGGCTGAACAGTATGCAGCCGCACGCGAAAGGGGCAAGGAGTCGAAGACCGAGCTCCACGGATTCCGGCAGACGATGAACTTCGAACTCGATCCCTTCCAGATCGAGGCCTGCCGCGCCGTGGAGGCGGGCAAGGGAGTCCTTGTCGCCGCGCCAACCGGGGCGGGCAAGACCGTGGTCGGGGAGTTTGCGGTCCATCTGGCCCTGAGCCGAGGCCTCAAGGCGTTCTACACCACTCCGATCAAGGCACTGAGCAACCAGAAGTTCGCGGAGTTGGCGGCGCGCTACGGCGCGGACCGCGTGGGGCTGTTGACGGGGGACACGACCGTCAACGGCGAGGCCGACGTCGTCGTCATGACCACCGAGGTGCTGCGCAACATGCTGTACGCGGACTCCTCGACGCTCTCCGGTCTGGCCTATGTGGTGATGGACGAGGTCCACTACCTCGCCGACAAGTTCCGTGGCGCCGTCTGGGAAGAGGTGATCATCCACCTGCCCTCTGACGTGCAAGTGGTCTCCCTGAGCGCAACCGTGTCCAATGCGGAGGAGTTCGGAGGCTGGCTGGACACTGTACGCGGGGACACGGAGATCGTGGTCTCGGAGCACCGGCCGATACCGCTCTACCAACACGTTCTGGCGGGCGGGCGGCTGTTGGACCTGTTCGCCGGCGAGCTTTCGTTCGACCAGGCGGCCACCGAGGGCGCTTCGGGTGGCGAAACGTCGATTGCGGTGAACCCCGAACTCACGAAGCTTGCCCAGCGGGACGAGCGTCGCTCGTTCCGCCCCGGTTCGGGGCGCGGTCGCGGTCGGGGTCGGGACCACGGCGCTCCACGCCGGCCGGAGCCGGTGGTCAGACACCAGGTGTCGCGGCCGGAGATGATCGCCACGCTGGACCGCGCCGCGTTGTTGCCGGCAATCGTCTTCATTTTCTCGCGGAAGGGCTGCGACGCCGCGGTCTCGCAATGCGTGCGTTCCGGATTGCGGCTGACCACCCAGGAAGAGGCCCTGCGCATCGAACACGCAGTCGACCTCGCGGCCTACGACCTTCCGCCCGACGACTTGGAGGTCCTGGGCTTTTGGGCCTGGCGCGAGGGTTTGCTTCGTGGTTTCGCGGCCCACCATGCCGGGCTGCTGCCGATCTTCAAGGAAGTCGTGGAGAAGCTCTTTGCACAGAATCTGGTCAAGGCCGTGTTCGCGACCGAGACATTGGCGCTGGGCGTGAACATGCCCGCCCGGTCCGTGGTTCTGGAGAAGCTCGAGAAGTTCAATGGCGAGCAGCACGTCTCCGTCACTGCGGGCGAGTACACCCAGCTGACGGGCCGGGCGGGCCGCCGGGGGATCGATGTCGAGGGCCATGCCGTGGTGCTCTGGCAACCGGGAACGGACCCGGCGGCAGTCGCTGGCCTGGCCTCGCGACGGACCTACCCGCTGAACTCCAGCTTCCGGCCCACGTACAACATGAGCCTGAACCTCTCCTCGCAGTTCGGCAGGGGCCAGGCGCGGCGCATCCTCGAGTCGTCCTTCGCGCAATTCCAGGCGGACCGCTCCGTCGTGGGGCTCGCGCGCCAGGTTCGAAGCCGCGAGGAGTCGCTGGACGGATACGCGCAGGCCATGACCTGCCACCTCGGCGACTTCTCCGAGTACGCGCGCCTGCGCCAGGAGCTCAGGGACGCCGAACGCGACGTCTCCCGGACCGCCACTAGGGCGCGCCGGTCCGCGGCGGAGCAATCGCTGGGACAGCTGACGCCGGGAGACGTGGTCGACGTCCGCGGTCCGCGCCGCCTGGGCCGGTGCGTCGTCATCGGGCTCTCCGATTCGCACCGGGACATGCGCCCCACGGTTCTGACCGAGGATAGGCAGATCCGCCGCATCGGGGTCCAGGACCTTGATGGACCGGTCGACGTCGTCTCCCGGATTCGCGTCCCCAAGGGTTTCACTGGCCGGACGCCGAAGGAGCGCAAGGACCTGGCGGCCTCCCTGCGCAACGCCCTGCACGAGCGGCGGCCCCCACGCCGCGAGGCGGCCGGTTTCGACTTCTCCGGGACCGCCGATCAGGACGCCAAAATCTCGAGGCTGCGCGGTGCGCTCAAGCGGCATCCCTGCCACGGATGCGGCGAGCGCGAGGACCACGCCCGCTGGGCCGAACGGTGGTGGAAGCTGCGCCAGGAGACTGATCGGCTGTCCGGGCAAATCAGCGGACGCACCAACACGATCGCCAAGACGTTCGACCGGGTCTGCACTGTACTTGAGGCGTACGGATACCTGGCGGTCCCACGGGATGCCGCCGGTGGAAGGGAATCGGACGTCCCGGTCACCACCGCCTCGGGCAACCGGCTGCGGCGCATCTACGGGGAGCGGGACCTGCTGACCTCGTTGGTCCTGGAATCCGGCGTGCTCGACGGTCTCGGCGCGGCCGAGCTGGCGGGATTCGTCACCACCCTTGTTTACCAGGCAAAGCGCGAGGACGGGGGAGTGCATCCGAAGCTCCCCAGCCCGGCGATGGAACGGGCCTGGGATACGTCAGTCCGAGCGTGGTCCGACCTGACGGACCTCGAGGTGGCCAACAGGCTTCCCGAAACCGCGGAACCGGAATCCGGACTCGTCTGGCCCATGTACGGTTGGGCCCGCGGCAAGGATCTCAAGGACTGCTTGCGGGGCACGGACCTGGCAGCCGGAGACTTCGTCCGATGGGCCAAACAAGTCATCGACACCCTTGACCAGCTTGCCAAGGTGCCGGACCTGCCGACGCCTTTGGCGCGCACCTGCCGGGACGCCGTGTCGGCGGTCCGGCGCGGCGTCGTCGCCTACTCTAGCGTCGCCGACTGACGCCGCCCCGGCCCAGGCCGGACGAACCATGGAAGGAACCACTTTGATGTCTTCGCTGGTCATGTACCGCAACGGGGCCGTGTACAGTCCCGCAGATCCCTTCGCCACGGCCATGTTGGTCGACGGCGACACCGTGGCGTGGGTGGGGCAGGAAGCGGCCGCATCCGGCCTCTTGGACGACTCCATGGAAGTGGTCGACCTCGAAGGGGCCCTGGTGGCGCCCGCGTTTTTCGACTCGCACGTCCACCTCACGGAGACCGGCGCGGCCTTGGCCTCAATGGATCTCACGGGAGCCGGTTCCGTGGCCGAAGTCCTGGACGCGGTGTCGGGACGGGCTGCCGAGTCCACGGGGGCCGTCACCGGGGCCGGGTGGGACCAGAGCGCCTGGCCCGACGGACGCGTTCCGTCCGCGGACGAACTCGAGGCCGCGGGGGGCGGACGCGATGTCTACCTCACACGCATCGACGTCCATTCGGGGCTCGTCAATGCCTCGTTGGCCCGGCGGCTGGAGCTGGACGGCGTGGACGGCTGGGACGGCGTCGGCACTGTCGTGCGCGAGGCCCATGCGCGCGTGCGCGAAGCCGTGTTGGACTTCAGCGACGCAGCGCGCCGGGAGCACCAACTGCGCGCGCTGCGGCACCTGGCCTCGACCGGGCACGCCGGCGTGGCGGAGATGGCCGCGCCCCACATCGGAACCCGGCGAGACGTCGAGGTGCTGACCGGCCTGTTGGACGACGAGGGCCAGGACCATCCCGCCGTTCACATCTACTGGGCCGAAACCGCCTCCACGGCCGACGAGGCGCGCCGGCTAGCCGACGGATTCGGACAGGGCCGGTTGAGCGGCCTGGGCGGGGACCTCAACATCGACGGGTCGCTGGGCTCCCGCACGGCGTACCTTCGCGAGCCCTATGCCGACGACGCCGGTAACCGCGGCACGCTGTTCCTGGACGAGGAGGGCGTCGCCGCCCACGTGGCGGCCTGTTCGGAGGCCGGGATCCAGGCCGCGTTCCATGTGATCGGCGACGCCGGCGTCGACACCGCCGTCGCGGGTTTCCGGCTGGCGGCCGACAGGGTCGGGCTTTCCACCGTGCAGGCGGGACGGCACCGCCTGGAACACGTCGAGATCGTCGACCAGCCGGCAGTTGACGCGTTTCTGGAATTCGGCATCACCGTTTCCCTTCAGCCCGCGTTCGATGCCTACTGGGGTGGTCCCGCGGGTCAGTACGAGCAGCGCCTCGGACCGGAGCGCAGCGCGCGGATGAACGAAGTCGGGCGGTTCCTTGCCGCGGGCGTTCCCGTCTGCCTCGGTTCCGACACCCCCGTGACGGCGGCCAGCCCGTGGGCCGCCGTACGGGCGTGCCTGGAGCACAACACTCCCGCGGCGAGGGTTTCCGCGCGTGCCGCATTCCTGGCTCACACACGTGCCGGACATCGTGCGGTCGGTGCGGCCAACCCTCTTGCCGGACAATTGGCGCCGGGGTCGGAGGCGACGTTCGCGGTGTGGGCGGCATCGGAGTTGGCGATACAGACGCCGGACGCGCGGGTATCCTCCTGGAGCACGGATGCCCGTGCGGGTACTCCGATGCTGCCCGTCCTGGAGGCCGAACTGCCGACGTGCCTGCGGACCGTTCGGGCGGGACGGGTCATTTTCGAACGCGCCTAGCTACACGCATGATTCGGTGCGGCGGGCCGCAAGAGGACCCTCCGCCGACTCGCACACCTGACTAGTGTTTCCGCGCAAGCCACCTTGTCAGAAGATGGTTGACACAGGGTAACCAACGGCTAGGCTGGTCTCTCAGCGGCGACTTCGATGGTCTTTGGTCGCCCTGCCGGCATCACGGCAACCATCACAGGACTAGGCCCCGGGAGCAGTAGAAAACAACTTCCCACGCGTCCGCGCGAGACGATGTTGGTCCGAAGTTCCCGGGGTCTTTCCGTGCCCTCCCGGAGTGGGAAACGGCCGTCCGACGGCCGGGCCGTATACTGGTTCACTGGCTTCCCCGCGTGCGGTTCGTCCGCTGTGGGGCAGGGGCGAGTCGCCCCGGCCGAGAAACGGACCCGCGCCGCGGGCTTCGCATCATCGTGTAAGAGGGGTAATACCGCGTGCGGGTAGTCACCATCATTCCGACCTACAACGAACTCGAGTCCCTTCCCATCACCATGGGACGCCTGCGGACGGCCGTTCCGGACTCCGACGTCCTGGTTGTGGACGACAACAGCCCGGACGGAACCGGGGATCTTGTGGACCGCATGGCCGCGGACGACCCGCGAATCCATGTCTTGCACCGGACCGGCAAGGCCGGCCTCGGAGCCGCGTATCTTGCCGGATTCCGGTGGGCGCTGGACCGCGGGTACGACGTCGTCGTCGAGCTGGACGCCGACGGCTCGCACAAGCCCGAGCAATTGCCCCTCCTCCTGGCCGAGATTCCGAAGGGTGCCGACCTGGTCATCGGTTCTCGTTGGGTCAAAGGCGGTGGCGTCGTGAACTGGCCCCTGCACCGAAAGCTGATCTCGCGCGTCGGCAGCTTCTACGCGCGCACCATGCTGGGGCTGAGGCTCAAGGACGTCACGGCCGGCTTCCGCGCCTTCCGCCGGGAGACCCTCGAGGCGTTGGATCTCGACGCGGTCGAGTCCGTCGGCTACGGGTTCCAGGTGGACATGACCTTCCGGGTCGCGCAACTGGGCAAGAACATCGTCGAGGTCCCGATCACGTTCGTGGAGCGCGAGTTGGGCGTATCCAAGATGAGCGGGAACATCGTCGTTGAGGCCATGTGGAACGTGACCCGCTGGGGCGTGGGCTCACGCTGGAAGAAGCTCACGGGAGGCTTGGGCGGCTGACAATCCGCCAGCCCCGCACCCCTCCCACGCAGAAGACCCGCACCAAAACGGTGCGGGTCTTCTGCGTGGAGTGCGTCCTCCGGCTGGGGGTGAAGCCTCACGGGTCCGGCGGCTAGGAGACCTTTTCGCCACGCGCCACGCGCAGCTTGTCCAACCGGTCCTTCAGGATCTGCTCCAATTCGTCGACCGAACGTCGCTCCAGCAGCATGTCCCAGTGGGTGCGAACGGGCTTCTCGTTGGAGTCGACCGGCTTCTCACCGTCGACGAGCAGGGCTTCCTTGCCGGTTTTGGACACCCAGGTCGCCGGGATCTCGGCCTCGGAGGAGAACGTCACGAAGACCTGCTCGCCGTCCTCGCACCGGTACTCGACACGCTGGCGGGGCGCCGGCTCGACGCCCGCCTCCGTCTCCATGCTTTGTGCCCCAAGGCGCATTCCGCGCAGACTACGATCGCTCATCATTTCTCCCTACTGCGTTACAACGGCTGACGGTAACGGCTTTGATGTTCAACGTCACCGCCGGTGCAATGATTCCCGGCGGTACGGAAGTCTCGAAGAGTCAAGTATACGCGCCAAGACGGCGGGCACCGGAGCCCGCCGCCATTGGTTTGCCTACGGCGTGCGGTGCGAACCGGCGTCGTCGTCCGATTCCGGACGCAGGTTGCCGAGAGCCCCGCCGATGCCTTTGAGGGCCTCGCCCACCTCGCTGGGGATGATCCACAGCTTGTTCGAGGAACCCTCGGCGAGCTTGGGTAGCGTCTGAAGGTATTGGTAGGCGAGCAGTTTTTGGTCCGGGTTCCCCTCGTGGATGGCACCGAAGACCTTGGCGATGGCCTGCGCCTCACCGTCGGCCCGGAGGATGGCGGCCTTCGCGTCGCCTTCTGCGGCGAGGATCGCCGCCTGGCGCTGTCCCTCGGCGGTGAGGATCTGCGACTGCTTCGTGCCTTCGGCCGTCAGGATGGCCGCGCGGCGGTCGCGCTCGGCGCGCATCTGCTTCTCCATCGAGTCCTGGATGGACAGCGGCGGATCGATCGCCTTCAGCTCGACGCGGGACACGCGGATGCCCCACTTGCCGGTCGCCTCGTCGAGGACGCCGCGCAGTTGACCATTGATCTGGTCGCGCGAGGTCAGCGCCTCCTCGAGATTCAGGCCACCGACGACGTTACGAAGGGTGGTCGTCGTCAGCTGTTCGACCGCCTGGATGTAGTTGGCGATTTCGTACGTGGCGGCGCGCGGCTCGGTGATCTGGAAGTAGACCACGGTGTCGATCGAGACCACGAGGTTGTCCTCCGTGATCACTGGCTGCGGCGGAAAGCTCACCACGTTTTCCCGAAGGTCCAGAAGCGGCAGGAGGCGATCCACGAAGGGAATGAGGATGGTCAGCCCGGGCCCCAGCGTGCGCTGGTACTTCCCCAGACGCTCCACAATTCCGGCCCGCGCCTGCGGGACGATGCGCACCGAGCGCAAAAGGACGATCACGACGAAAACAGCCAGAACTATCAGGACGATTCCGACGCCGGATCCCGGCGAGTCAAACATGTGTTCCCCCTTCGTTGCGCGCCACGTGGGCGCGGTGGCCGGAGCGTCCGGCCCTTGGTTCCCTACTCGCCGGCGGGCTCGGGAGCCCGGGCGGTGATGTATGCGGTCGCACCCGAAATGCGCACGACGGTTCCATACACGCCCGGGTCCATCGGCGCGTCGTCGTCCGTGCGCGCGCTCCAGGTCTCGCCGCCGATCTTGGCGCGGCCGGCCATGCGGGACGTGGGTTCGAGCACGAGCGCGTCCTGTCCGAGGAGGCGGTCGACGTTTGTCCGGTGGCTGGGCGGTCCCTTGCGCAGGTGCTTGAGCGCAATGGGACGCAGGAAGAAGACCATGGCCAGCGCAAGGACGCAGAAAACCAGCGCCTGCAGCCAAAAGGGACCCCCGGCCAGCGCCACGAACACGGCGCCGAGCGCGCCTCCGCTGAGCATGATGAAGTACAGGTCCAGCGACATCATTTCGATGATGGCGAGGATCAGGAAGAGCGCCAGCCAGAAGACCCAGCCGTTGGTGACGATCCACTCGAACATTGGTCCACCGGGTTTCACTGTGGAGGGCCCGGGTGGCCCTCGGTACCTACCATCTTGCCCGATGGCGCCGCCGGGGTTCGTCACCCCGGAGGCGTATGTTGGCCGGCCGGGTCAGCGGCGGCGGAAAACCTGGACGCGGAACGCGGCGGTGACCGTCTCGGGCAACATGCCGCCGGAGAGCCTCTCGCGCAGTCCGGCCCCGTCCAGATGGTGACCGGCGGGGCCCATCAGCGCGAGGCGAAGGGCGTCTTCCGCTCCCAGCCGCATCGCAAAGCTCAGCGGCGTCGTTTTCAGGTGGTCGAATCCGTCCCCGAGCCTGGCCGACACGGATTCCTCCTTCCCGCCGGCAATGGCCAACAGGCCGAGATGTTCGGCCGCCTCGGCCAGGTGCTGGGGCAGGGGCGTGACGACGACGGCGATCCCACCGGGGGCGAGGACCCTGCGGTACTCGGCGCCGTTGCGCGGGGCGAACACGTTCAGCAGGATGTCGACCGACGCGTCCGCGAGTGGGAGGGGGCGCCACAGATCCCAGACGAGGGCGGTGGTGTCCTGGAGTCTGGCGGCTCGGCGCATGGCATACCGGGAGATGTCCATGGCGACGGCGGTGGGCCGGGTTCCCGCGGCGCGGACGGCCGCCAGCGCCGCGGCCAGGTAGTAGCCGGTGCCTGCCCCGGCGTCGAGGATCATTGCGTGTTCGCGGCCGCGGGTCGCCTCGACCACCATGCCGGCGACGGCCTGGGCGAGCGCAGAATAATGTCCGGCCGCCAGGAAATCCGTCCGGGCCTGGACCATGGCGGCGGTGTCCTCGCGGAACGCGGTTCCCTTGCCGGTCAGGAGGTTGTAGTAACCCTGCTTGGCGGCATCGTAACGGTGGCCTGCGGCGCAGACCAGAGGCCGGTTGTTCTCGGCCACGAGGCACAACGCCCGCGCGCAGACCGGACAGCGCAACGCGAGCGTGAGGTGTTGGGGGGAGCTCACGGTTATTTCTTTCAGTAACTCTTTCAGATATGATCGCGCTGTGAAACCGACTCAGCTCGATCTGATGACCACTCTATCCGCGCCCTCGATCAGTCCCGACGGGCGCCGTGCGGTGGTCTCCGCTTCGCGGCCAAGCTTCGAGGCGGACGCCCCGGTGGGCCAGCTGTGGATGGTGGACCTGGTGGAAGGCACGTGGCGCCGGTTCACCCGTGGGCAATCGGACGCGGCGCCTGGGTTCTCGCCCGACGGCCGGATCGTCGCCTTCCTGCGTCCGGACGGCAAGGGCCGTCCGCAGTTGGCGGTCGTCGACGCCGGGGGAGGGGAGCCACGCATTGTCACGGACAGGCCCTTGGGGGTGTCCGCGTTCGCGTTTTCCCCCGATTCCGCGCGCCTGGCGTTCGTCAGCCGCACTCCGGAGGAGGGCCGATACGGAACGCTCGACGGCGTGGGCGCAGGTGCGGAGGACCCGCGGCGCATCACCGGGTTCAAGTACCGCGCCAACGGTCCGGGATTCATCCGGGACAAGGTGCAGGGCATCCACGTCATCGACGTCCCAGCGCTCGACGATGAACCCTTCTTCGAGCCGGTGGGCCGCGCGGCGAAGTCGCTGGCCGACTCCGCTCAGCGCGGTGACGAATCCGGGCGCAGGGACTCGGATGCCGCGGGTCCGGCGGCCAAGGGCATGCCGGCCCCGCGGCTCGTGACGCCCGCGGACCGCGACGCCTCCGATCCCGCCTTCTCCCCGGACGGGCGGCACCTCTACTTCACGGCGGCGCTGCACGCGGGGGCCGACCGCGATCTGCGTTCCATGGTGCACCGTGTCGCCGTCGACCGGGAGGGCGCCGTACCGGAGCCCGTGGCGGGGTCGTCGACGTCGACCCGTTCGTTCGCCGGTCCGGTGTTTTCCCGCGACGGCGCCACGCTGTTCCTGCTGGGGCAGGATCTTGGCCGCGACGGCACGGACTTCGTCGCCCGGAACACCGGGGTCTTTGCCCTCGACGCCGATCTCCTTGGCCGGGACCACGCCTCAGAGCCGAGGCTGCTGACCGATCTGACGGACGCGGACTACACCGGCGCGAGCTCTACGCTCGCGCCTCACGGGACCGGATCCGTCTTGGCGCTCGCACAAGTGCGGGGGAGCGTGGAGCTCCATTGCCTCGACGCCCACGGCGGCGCCCTCGTGCTCGCCTCCGGGCCGCTGGAGGTCGGCGGAGCCGCCGAAGCCGACGGCACGGTGGTTTCCTCCTATGCCACGCCGGCGACGCCGGGCGAGGTGGGCGTCGTCCGGGGTGGGTCGATCCACCGGATCACCGACTTCGCGGCCGGGCTCCGCGAACACACGCGCATCGCCGAGCCCCGGGAACTCGTCGTCGACCCGGCCGACGGCTATCCCGTGCACGGCTGGGTGTTCCTGCCGCGGGGCGAGGGCCCGCATCCGGTCTTGCTGAACATCCACGGCGGACCCTACGCGCAATACGGGTGGTCGTACTTCGATGAGGCGCAGGTCTACGTGGAAGCGGGCTACGCCGTCGTTCAGTGCAATCCGCGCGGGAGCGCGAGCTATGGACGGGAGCACGGCCTGGCGATCAAGGGCGCGATGGGAACCGTGGACCTTCGGGACGTCCTGGCCTTCCTCGACGGCGCCGTCGATACCGAACCGTCACTCGACGGGGGGCGTGTCGGCGTGCTCGGGGGTTCGTATGGGGGATACCTGACCGCCTGGACCATCGCGAACGACCATCGGTTCAAGGCCGCCGTCGTGGAGCGTGCCTACCTGGACCCGCTGAGCTTCGTCGGGTCCTCAGACATCGGCTGGTTCTTCAGCGAGGCGTACACGGGAACGGACCCGGCTCACGTGCTCACGCAGAGTCCGATGGCCAGGGTGGGCGACGTGCGGACACCCACGCTGGTCCTGCACTCCGAGGAGGACTACCGGTGCCCGCTGGAGCAGGCGCAGCGGTACTACGTGGAACTCCTGCGCCACGGGGTGGAGGCGGAATTCCTGTTGTTCCCGGGGGAGAACCACGAGCTGTCGCGGGGCGGCACGCCGTGGCACCGGCGCCAGCGCTTCGAGGCCATCCTCGAGTGGTTCGCCCGGTACCTCCCGGTGGAAGGGCCGAGACCGGCAGCCCACGCCGGATCGGTCCCGCAGACCGCCCGGGCGCGCTGAGGTCGAAAGCCCCGCCGGTCTCAGAAGCCCAGCGCTGCCCGAGCATTGGCGATGCCCGGCTCGGCCCACCGTTCGAGGTATTCGGCGGTGCTGGCAAGGCTCCGCGTCTCGGCACGATCGATGTACACGATCCCGTCCAAATGGTCGGTCTCGTGCTGGAAGATCCGTGCCGGCCAGCCGGCGAGTTCGCGCACGACGGCGGCGCCGGCGTCGTCCGTGTATGCCGCCTCGACGACGGCGGGACGCGCGACGACTCCCTGGTATCCGTTGAACGATAGGCACCCCTCGTAGAACGCGGCGGTGCGCGGGCCGCGCGGCGCGTAGGACGGGTTGATGGCCGCGAAGTACTCCAGCGGCGTTCGATCGCGTTCGACGCCGACTTCCGGGTCCACCGGGTACCGGTCCTCCAGCACCGCGATCCGCAGGGGGACTCCGATTTGCGGGGCCGCGAGGCCGACGCCCGGTGCGTCGTGCATCGTCGCGCGCATCGTCGCGAGGAACGAACGGAGCAGGTCGTCGTCGAGCTGCCCTTCGAAGGCGAACCCAGGCATCCGAAGCACGGGGTGGCCCAGCTGCGCAATCGCGGGCAACGTACCGGACCGGTGGGCCTCGATGATGTTGTGGACCATCTCCGCGATCCGTCCCGCCGGGTAGTCGGAGGCGTGCGCGGGTGGCAAAGTTTCGCTCATGCCTTAAGCGTGGCACAGGGAAACCGGTCCGGGGCGCCCAACTCCGGCGGGAGGAACCCGGATGGGTGATGATCGGTCCACCTGACGGCGGAGTCGGGCTGTCGTTCCAAGCCGAGCCGGGCCATGTGCCGCCAGCGTGGCCGTCCAGGGCGGGGGAGCAGCAGATGCAGGCGCACCTGGACCTGCTGGTCGATGGCCTCCTTGCCGCCGGCGCGCGCGCCGAGCGCCTGGGTGCCGGGGTGGCGTCGGTCCAGCCGCAGCGGGACGTCAGGGTGTATCTGGATCCGGCGGGCCATCCGTTTTGCCTGTTCGAAGGCTGAGAGAACCCGCCGTAGCCCAAATAAGACGCCCCGCTGGCCGCCAAGTGGTTCTAGTTATGTCAACGAGGTTATCTCGGTCGTTCGCGGCCGCGCCATCGCGGGGACCTCGGTTTGCCCCTGGATTGGTCGGGCGTCGGTGAGGCGAATGTCCGGCGTGACAAATCCGGGCGATGGAACGCCAGAAATGATTGCGGTCGCGCTGATTGGCTGGCTGGTTGGCCGGCTGATGTTCGAGATAGTTGGTCCGGCCTTCTGTCCAGCGTATTCGGCGTAGGCGTCGTTGCCTGAAGCCAATTGGCCTGTCCAGGCGCTTCCGGGGCCATCCAATCCCTTCCGACGTCACTGATTCAAACGCCGATAATGTACATTATGTCAAGTAGTGCGGATGCGGACGCCCAACAGACAGCGAGCAGGCCGGCCGAATCGGATGACGTGTTCCCGGGACGCGTGCCCGTGGCCGATGTTAGCGTATCCGCATGACAGCCCCCATGCTCTACGTCAACTTCCCCGGCAACGCCCGCGAGGCGCTCGGATTCTACTCCGACGTGTTCGGCGGCGACCTCGTCCTGCACACCAACGCGGACTTCGGAAACAGCTCCGGCTCACCGGACGCGATCGCGCACGGAGTCCTCGACGGCGTCGTACCGCTGGCCGGGTCCGACGGGGCGGAAGACGGGACGAGCGTTCGGCTGGAGCGCGCGATGATGTCGCTGCTCGGCACGGCCGATCCGGCGACCCTCCACGAGTGGTTCGACAAGCTGGCCGTCGGAGGAACGGTTCTCGATCCCCTGGCCGCGAAGCCGTGGGGCGCGGCCGACGGCCAAGTCGTCGACCGGCACGGGCTTCACTGGCTGATCGGATACGAGCCGACGACCTCGGACTAGATGCCACCTGTCCCCCGCTGATCGACAGTCAGGTCAAGACCCGTCGGGTTCCGGCTCAGCCCCGAACCATGAAGCCTATGCCCGTGCATGCGCACGCCCAGAGGACGCTGGAGAACGTGCCCAGGATGAAGCGCTCCGCTGCGCCGTCCTTTCCGAGTTCGGAATACCGCCCCAGGCCCTTGACCGCAAGGACCACCGCCAGCCCTTCCGGCCAGGAGGCCCATAGTGTGGCGGCGATCGCAACGCGTTCAAGGATCCCGATCCAGGCCCCGCCCTGCAGGACCGGCGGATGGACGTACGTCGACTGCCCCTCGGTGACCGCGGGAGGATCCTCGCGCTCCGCCAGGCGAAGAATGGCTACCGTGACGGGCCCCCCGCCCAAGGCAGCCGCGGCGACGGAGAAAACCACCGCGACGGGCAGGGGGACCGGCTCGAGCGCACCAGCGGAACTCGCCGCCGATGCCACCAGCGCCGCCAACCCGATCAGCAAGACCTGGGACAAGGCCGTGGCGGAGAGCAACTTGTCCGAGCGGCCCCGGAAGCGCCTGAAGTACTGCGGCACTCCCCCGGCGGCCGCCACGACGGAGAGCACGATGGCGATGACACCCATTTACCGTTCCCCGCCCACTCGCCGCGAATACGTGTGAAGCGCCTGTCCGGCGTGCGTGGCCAGGTTCCGCGCCTGGTGCCAGAGGCCCGAAGACAGTCGGCTTGAGACCGCCTGCTGCGTGATTCCCAACCGGGCGGCCGCCTCCTTCTGAGACAGCCCGGAGGAGACCATTGCGCCCGCCTTCTCCGACGCCTCGCTGCGCCGGCGATCCACCTCGGCCACGAGCTGCAGCTCCGCCTCGATCCTGGCCGCCTCCTCCCCCGCCCCGGAGACCGCGATCGAAGCCGGCGAGTTCTTGGCCCGCTCCACCGCATCGCGGGCCATCTCGAAGGCCTCGCCGGCACCGGCCCGGGTCTGCATCGGCAGGGGTTCCTTGACGACGCCGACGCCGATGCCCACGCTCCACTGCGACGTCCGTGCGACGTCGAGCGCAAGGGCGGCCGCGTCGTGGCCGTCCTCGAGCACGCCCTGCAGTTCGTCCCCGGCCGTGCGTTCGAAGGGACGCAGGGCGCGATACTCGGCGTTAAGCCGCTCGACAAGGGCATCGACGTGGTCCGGCCGCTTCCGCGAGGCCCGTTGGTCGATGGTCACAACAATCATGCAACAAGGCTAACGTTTTGTTGCCCGCATTACAAGGCATAAGCTTTGTGTGTACGGATCGTGGGGCGCCTCCCTCCGGGCACCAAGACTACGATGGGACCATGCAAAATCGCTCGCCATGGATTCCGTTGCTGCTCGTAGACGCCCTTCTGGTGCTGCTCTTCGCCGCCATCGGCCGCCGAGAGCATGAGCGTGGCCTGGGCGTACTGGGTATCTTGGAGACCGCCGCGCCGTTCCTGCTGGCCCTGGCTGTTCTCGCCCTGGCGACGCGGTTCCGGGCGACGAACTCGCGGATCTGGCCCCACGGCGTCGTGCTGTGGTTGGGAACCGTCGCGTTGGGACTGGCGCTCAGGATTCTGACGGGATCGACGGCGGCACTGCCGTTCGTCGTCGTGGCAACGATCGCGCTGGGCGTCCTCCTGCTGGGAAGGCGCGCCGCGACCCAATTCGCGGCCTCACGCAAAGTGCGCGCCGGCGGGCCGTGAACTAGGCTCGAAAGCGGAAGCGGGCGGCTCGCGACCCGCCGAGAGAACCGAAGGCAGGCAACATGATCACAGCGTTCGTGATGATCCAGACGCAGGCGGATAGCATTCCCGAATGCGCGCAGAGCATCTCCGAGATCGACGGCATCAGCGAGGTCTACTCTGTCGCCGGCGACTGGGACCTGATCGCCATCGCGCGTGTCCGGCAACACGACGACCTCGCCGAGGCCATCGCCAACAAACTGTCGAAGGTTCCGGGCGTCCTGGAGACGTCCACACACATTGCCTTCCGCGCGTATTCGCAGCACGACCTCGACGCCGCGTTCTCCCTCGGACTCGAATAGGCGCGCAACCGCCGACGTCCCGCTAACCGGCGGTGGCCCGGACCCAGTTCTCCAAGGCGGACGCCGCGCGTCCGGAATCGATGGCATCCTCGGCGCGGGACATCGCCCTGGCCATGCGTTCCAGCAGTGAGACTTCGGCGGAATGGTCCAGCGCGACCAGCGCCGCCGCCGCATTGAGCACGACGGCGTCGCGCACCGGCCCCGGTTCGCCCCCGAGGACGCGACGAACCACGGCGGCGTTGTGCTCAGCGTCGCCGCCGCGCAGATCCTCGAGGGTTGCCCGGGCGATGCCGAGGTCGGAGGCGTCCAACTCCGACTCGGCGACTCCGCCGTCCCTGACCTCCCATACCCGGTTGGTCGTCGTCGTGGTCAGTTCGTCGAGCCCGTCTCCGCCGCGGAACACCAGGGCGCGCACGCCCCGGTTCGCCAAGACGCCAGCCATCAGCGGCGCCATCCGCAGGTCGGCGCAGCCGATGGCCGATGCCGTGGGCAAGGCGGGGTTGGTGAGCGGACCCATGAAGTTGAAGACGGTGGCCACGCCCAACTCTCGCCTGGGCACCGCGGCGAAGCGCATGGACGGGTGGAACACCTGCGCGAAGCAGAAGGTGATCCCCGCGGCGTCGAGAACGGCCTCGAGCCGCTCCGCGCCGACGTCCAGCCGCACGCCGAGCGCCTCCAGCACGTCGGCCGACCCGGAGGACGACGACGCGGCCCGGTTGCCGTGCTTGACGATCCGCGCTCCGGCGCCCGCGCAGACCAGCGCCGCCATCGAGGAGATGTTGACGGTGTTGTGGCGGTCCCCGCCGGTGCCGACGATGTCCAGCTTCTCCCCCGGCAGGGGCAGGGGCTTCGCGCTGGACACCATGGCCGCCACGAGTCCGGTCAATTCCTCCACCGTTTCGCCCTTGGACCGCAGGGCAACCAGGAAGCCGGCGATCTGTGCGTCGGTCGCGTTTCCGGACATGATCTCGCCCATGGCCCACGCGGCGTCGGCGGTCGAAAGATCGGTTCCCCCGATCAACGCGGTCAGGAGCGCGGGCCAGTTTGGGAACGTACGGGCGGCAGAAGTCGTTGACACGCAACTAGGTTATCTACGTTTTGTAGAAAGTGCGGAATTGTTTCTGCCCCGGTATTCCGCGGAACTTAGGCCTGACCGGCGTGAAAACCGGCGACTCGGGGCCGGATGCATTGGTGCGACCGGCACTTTTATAGACATAATGGCTCTGTGACAACTGCGACTCAAGCCCTCAATGTCCCAGCGCATCCCGCGCTGAACCGCCCCAACATGGTGTCGGTCGGAACCGTCGTCTGGCTTTCCAGCGAGCTGATGTTCTTCGCCGCGCTCTTCGCCATGTACTTCACGCTCCGTGCGGCGTCGCCGGAGCTATGGGCAACGGAAACAGCGAAACTCAACGTTCCGTTCGCGCTCATCAACACGATCATCCTCGTGTCCAGTTCCTTCTCCTGCCAGTTGGGGGTCTTCCGCGCGGAGGACCTCAAGCCCCGCCGCACCGGCGGGCTGTTCAACTTCAAGGAATGGGGCATGGTCGAGTGGTTCATCGTGACTTTCATCCTCGGCGCCATCTTCGTTGCCGTTCAGGCGTATGAGTACACCGAACTGGTGCACCACGGCGTCGCCCTGAACTCGAACCCCTACGGTTCGGCCTTCTACATCACCACCGGCTTCCACGGAATCCACGTGGCCGGCGGACTCATCGCCTTCCTCCTGATCATCGGGCGCGCATACGTAGCGCGTAAGTTCGGTCACTTCGAAGCGACGTCCGCAATCGTCACGTCGTACTACTGGCACTTCGTCGACGTCGTGTGGATCGCGCTGTTCGCGATCATCTACTTCCTGAAGTAGCCAATCGGCATCGGTTCAACCAGCTCCACCACCCCCAAGAAACTAGTGAGGAACCAGCAAGTGAAGGCTCTTTCGCAAAGGCGCCGCCATCCGCTAGCGGCCGTCGCGCTGCTCTTGATGGGCCTGCTTGTCACTGGCGGCCTGTACGCCGCGGCAGGCAGCGTCAACGAGGCCCAGGCTTCGACCGTGTACAGCGCGAGCGACATTGAAGAGGGCAACAAGCTCTTCGTCGCCAACTGTGCAACGTGCCACGGCATGAACGCAGAGGGCAGCTCCAACGGTCCCTCCCTGGTGGGTGTTGGTGCGGCGGCTGTGGACTTCCAGGTCGGCACCGGCCGCATGCCGATGCAGATGCAGGGCCCGCAGGCACAGATGAAGCCGAGGCAGTTCGACGACGAACAGACTCAGCAGCTTGCCGCGTACGTTGCCTCCCTCGGCGCCGGTCCCGCAGTGCCGGACGCGGAAATGGTCGACGCATCGCTCGGTGACTCCGGCAATGGTGGCGAGATCTTCCGCGTGAACTGCGCGATGTGCCACAACGCCGCCGCCGCTGGTGGCGCGCTGACCCGGGGCAAGTTCGCTCCGGGGCTCGGCGACGTCACCGAGGAGCACATCTACGAGGCCATGGCGACCGGACCGCAGAACATGCCGGTGTTCAACGACTCCAACATCACTCCGGAGGAAAAGCGCGACGTGATCACCTTCCTGAAGGAGATCGAGGCGCAAGGCTCCCCCGGCGGGGCCAAGCTCGGCTCGCTCGGACCGGTTTCCGAGGGACTCTTCATCTGGACGGCGGGCCTCGGCATCGTCATCGCCTTCACCATCTGGTTGACCTCGCGTCCTTCCTGAGGGCTTCCGGCGGGCCATCACACGCCGGATCACTTCGTACCAAGCCATTTTTGAGATAAGAGGATGAGAGACAACATGGGCGACCATAGTCACGGCAGTCCGAACGACCCGGGCACCGTTGCTAAGGCTGGTCCGGGCTCCTTGGAAAGCTTCCAGGACCCCGGCATTCCGCCGCACCGTAAGCGCCTCGCGGATCTGGATCCGCACGCCGCAAAGCGCGCAGAGCGTCAGGTGGCGTTACTGTTCGTCATCTCGATCATCGGCACGCTTTCGTTCTTCATCGCGTACTTCGTGCTGGGCAGGCCGGAATCCATCGCCGAGATGCGCACGCAGAACATGATGCTCGGTTTCGGCACCACGTTCGCGATGCTGGGCATCGGCGTGGGCATCGTCCACTGGGCGCGGACTTTGATGCCGGACCACGAGATCGCGGAGTCGCGCCACGAGATCCGCCCGGAGGCGGATCGTGCCGAGGCCGAGGGCATCATCAACGACGTGCTGGAGGAGACGGGCATCATGCGCCGTCCCCTGATCCGGAACTCGCTTATCGGGGCACTCGCGCTGGCGCCGATCCCCGCGATCTTCATGTTCCGCGATCTCGACCGCACGGGCGCGGACGCAGACCAGATCGTCGACCGTCTCCGGTACACGATGTGGGACAAGGACATGAAGCTGACCCGCGACCCGTCCGGCACCCCCATCAAGGCCTCGGACGTCCAGATCGGCTCGGCCTTCCACGTGATTCCGGAGGGCCTGAACGACACCGAGGACCCGCTCAACGAGAAGGCCAAGGCCGTCGTCCTGCTCATGCGGCTGGATCCGCAGAAGATGCAGATCTCTCCCGAGCGCCGCGACTGGCACTACAACGGCATCGTCGCCTACTCGAAAATCTGCACGCACGTCGGTTGCCCGGTGGCACTGTACGAGCAGCAGACACACCACCTGCTGTGCCCCTGCCACCAGTCGACGTTCGACCTCACGCAGGAGTGCAAGGTCATCTTCGGTCCCGCCGGCCACGCACTGCCGCAGCTACCCATCACGGTGGACGCCGAGGGTTTCCTTGTGGCGCAGAGCGACTTCCTTGAACCCGTCGGGCCGAGCTACTGGGAGCGTGGCTAACCATGAGCACCACTAACGCATACCAACCCAAAACCTCCACCGGCCGCATTGCGGACTTCGTCGACCAACGAGTCGGCGGATCCGCCATGGTCAAGGAGTTTGGCCGCAAGATCTTCCCGGACCACTGGTCCTTCATGTTCGGCGAGGTGGCGCTGTACACCTTCGTCATCCTGTTGATCTCCGGCACTTTCCTGACGTTCTTCTTCGACCCTTCCATGGCCCACACGGTCTACAACGGTTCCTACAATCCGCTCAAGGGCGTTGGAATGTCCGTGGCCATGTCATCCACGATGGACATCTCCTTCGACGTCCGCGGTGGACTGTTCATGCGCCAGGTACACCACTGGTCGGCCCTGCTGTTCGTGGCCGCCGTTTCGGTGCACATGCTGCGCGTGTTCTTCACCGGCGCGTTCCGCAAGCCGCGCGAACTGAACTGGGTCGTCGGCGGAGTTCTGCTGGTACTCGCCCTCGCCGCCGGCTTCACCGGCTACTCGCTCCCCGACGATCTGCTCTCCGGCAACGGACTGCGCATCATCGATGGAGTCATCAAGGCACTTCCCGTCGTTGGCACCTACATCTCCGCGTTCCTCTTCGGTGGAGAATTCCCGGGTGTGGCAGTCATCGGCCGCCTTTACATGATGCACATCATGCTGGTTCCCGCGCTGATCCTCCTGATGGTCGCGATCCACCTGTTCATGGTCGTTGTGCACAAGCACACGCAGTACCCCGGCCCGGGCCGCACCAACGACAATGTCGTCGGCTTCCCCGTCGGTCCGGTTTACGCGGCCAAGGCAGGCGGCTTCTTCTTCATCGTCTTCGGAATCGTGGCGTTCATCTCGGGCCTGTTCACGATCAACCCGATTTGGAACTACGGTCCCTACGACCCCTCCCCCGTTTCCGCCGGCACCCAGCCGGACTGGTACATCGGTTGGGTCGACGGAGCGCTGCGCCTGATGCCGGGCTACATCGGCAACATGTCGCTCGAATGGGTCATCCCCTTCCCGTGGGGCGGAAACACCCTGATCCTGAACGTCCTGCTTCCGGCTCTGGTTCCCGCCACCATCCTGCTCGGAGCCATGTTCATGTGGCCCTGGATCGAACGCTGGGTCACGAAGGACAACCGTGAGCACCACCTGCTGGACCGCCCGCGCAATGCCCCGACCCGCACCGGCATCGGCGTCGCCGGCGTCATCTGGTACTGCGTCATGTGGGCCGCGGCGAGCTCGGACCTCATCGCAACGCACTTCAACGTCTCGCTGAACGACGTCACCTACTGGCTCCGCGTGCTGTTCTTCGCCGGACCGATCGTCGGTTTCATCGTGGCCCGCCGCATCGCCCTGGCACTGCAGCGCAAGGACCGCGACATCGTCCTGCACGGCCGGGAGGCCGGCGTGATCGAGATGTCTCCGGAGGGTGGCTTCTCCGAGCGGCACGCCCAGCTCGACGAGTACAAGCTCTACAAGTTGGTTGCCTTCGAGTCCCACGAGGTTCTGCCAGCCTTGGCGGATCGCGCGGGACACGTGACGCGGGGCGAAAAGGCCCGCGGCGCGATCTCGCGGTTCTTCTTCGAGGACCGCGTCGCGCCCGTCACGCCCAGCGAGCTGGCCGAAGCGCAGGCACACCACGGCCACGCCGCGGTCGAGTCGGACAACAGGCAGGACGCGATCGAGCGTCACTAGCGCCCGGCCGTAGTGCGGCATGCACGAAGGAGCCCCGACCAGCGGTCGGGGCTCCTTCGTGCATGCGGGCCTGGAGTAGTTCTGCGGGCCTCAATCCCGGTGGGCGTCGTAGTAGTGCGGGGGGCGCGTTCCCGGCCTCTGCAGGGGCACCCAGAGCTTGTAGCGGTCGGCGCGGTACAACGACACGGAGTAGTCGAGGAGTTCGCGCCCCACATAGGCATGCCTTTGGATGCGCAACAAGGGCGTCCCGACGTCCACTCCCAGCTGCTGGGCGTTTCCCGGGGAGGCTGCCGCGGCTTCGATCTGGTCCTCTCCCCACTCCATCACGAGCCCGTACCGCTCGTTGAGGCTGCTGTAGAGGGACGTGGGTGCCGGTTCGTCCAGGAAGCCCGGCACCTTGTGTGAGGGCAGATAGTTTTCGTCGACGCTCATCGGGGCCCCGTCGGCCAGCAAGAGGCGGCGGAATCGGACCACCGGGGTGTTCTCCTCGAGCTCCATCTCACGCGCGAGCGCCCCCACCGCGGGGATCTCGTCGAAGCGCAGTACGCGCCCCGCGGGCACCATGCCGCGGCGCTGCATTTCCTCCGTGTAGGACGTCAGCTTGACCTGTAGATCCAGCTTGGGGCGGGCGACGAACGTTCCCACGCCGATGATGCGTTCCAGCACGCCGTCCTCGACGAGCGAATCGATCGCCTGGCGGACCGTCATGCGTGCCACGCCGAAGTGCCGCGTGAGGTCCCGTTCGGAGGGGATGGCCTGGCCGGGCTTGCAGACGGCCTCCGCGTGCTGTTTAAGGATCGCCTTGAGCTGGCCGTGTTTGGTGCCGCCGGCCGTACTCTCCAGACGGCCGCGGATGGAGTCGGCTCGGCTACCGGGCATGGTGGCCGTGCGCTCGGCTGCTGGTGGTCATGCGGCCATTCTACGGTTCCCTGATCCCCGCGGTTAAATGCCAAGGGCGGGGCATCTGTCGATGCACCGCCCTTGACTCTTCAGCTGTATGGCTAGTGTGCGTGGTCCCCGCGGCTGTATTCGTAGACCCAGCCGATGAGCGCGATAACCGCCAGGCCGGCACCGATGTAGGTTACCCAGAAGCCAACGGCCATTCCGAGGAACCCGATGGCTGCCGCGCCACCCAAGACGATGGGCCACCAGCTCCACGGGGAAAAGGCGCCAACCACGCCGGCATTCTCGTGGATCTCGCCGTCAAGACGGTCCTCGGGCCGCGGCCCGACGCGCTTGGCGGTGAAGAACAGGTAGAAGCCGACCATGGCCGACATGGCGGCGACCATGAAGATGGCCGGGAAGCCGACCCATTCGCTCCAGTTGGTCATGTAGCCGTAGACGATGCCCACCGGGACGAAGAAGAACACTCCGCCGAGGAAGAGCCAGGATTCAATCTTCATGGTTACCTGTCCTTCTGGTCTGCCGGGCCGAAGATCTTCGCGACGCCGGTCTGGGGCGTGTTGCGCATTCCCAGCTCCGGGTGGTGGAGGTCGAGGGCGGGGCGCTCCGAACGGATGCGCGGAATGGAGTGGAAGTTGTGGCGCGGCGGCGGGCAGGAGGTCGCCCATTCGAGCGATCCGCCGAAGCCCCACGGGTCGTCGACCTCAACGCGTACGCCGTGGCGGTGCGTGACCCAGACGTTCCAGAAGAACGGGATCATCGACAGGCCCAGGATGAACGCGAAGATGGTGGAGAACTGGTTCATCGCCGTGAAGCCGTCCTCTGGCATGTAATCCGCGTAGCGACGCGGCATTCCCATGACACCCAGCCAGTGCTGAATGAGGAACGTGCCGTGGAAACCGACGAAGAGCATCCAGAAGTGGATCTTGCCCAGACGCTCATTGAGCATCTTGCCCGTCCACTTGGGCCACCAGAAGTAGAAACCGGCAAACATCGCGAACACGACGGTTCCGAACACCACGTAGTGGAAGTGGGCGACCACGAAGTAGGTGTCCGAGACGTGGAAGTCCAGCGGGGGCGCCGACAGGATGATGCCGGTCAGGCCGCCGAAGAGGAACGTCGCCATGAATCCGATGCTCCAGAGCATGGGTGTCTCAAACGTGATGGAGCCGCGCCACATGGTGCCGATCCAGTTGAAGAACTTCACGCCGGTGGGAACCGCGATCAACATCGTCATGAATCCGAAGAACGGAAGCATCACGGAGCCGGTGACGTACATGTGGTGTGCCCAGACGGCCACCGACAGCGCCGCGATCGAGATGGTCGCGAAGACCAGACCCTTGTAGCCGAAGATCGGCTTCCTGCTGAAGACCGGGAAGATCTCCGAGACGATGCCGAAGAACGGCAACGCGATGATGTAGACCTCGGGGTGGCCGAAGAACCAGAAGAGGTGCTGCCAGAGAACCGGCCCGCCCGCTTCGGGATCGAAGATGTGGGCGCCGAACCTCCGGTCCGCGCCGAGGGCGAACAGGGCCGCGGCCAGGGGCGGAAACGCCATGAGGACGAGGATGGCCGTGATCAGCGTGTTCCAGCTGAAGATCGACATGCGCCACATGGTCATGCCCGGTGCGCGCAGGCAGATGATGGTGGTGATGAAGTTGACGGCACCGAGAATCGTGCCGAAGCCCGAGAGCGCGAGCCCGAAGACCCACAGGTCGCCACCGACGCCGGGACTGAACGTGGTGTTGGAGAGCGGTGCGTAGGCGAACCAGCCGAACGACGCCGCGCCCTGCGGAGTGATGTAGCCGGAGACCGCGATGGTGGAACCGAAGAGGAACAACCAGAAGGCCAGCGCGTTGAGGCGCGGGAAAGCGACGTCGGGAGCGCCGATCTGGAGGGGCATGATGACGTTGGCGAAGCCCGCGAACAAGGGCGTGGCAAACATCAACAGCATGATCGTGCCGTGCATCGTAAAGAGCTGGTTGTACTGTTCCTTGGTCTGCAGCAGCTGCATCCCGGGTTCGAACAGCTCGGCGCGGATGAGCAGCGCCATCACACCGCCGATGCAGAAGAACGCGAAGGAGGCGATCAGGTACATGTAGCCGATCGTCTTGTGGTCAGTGGAGGTGATCCAGTTGACGACGATGCGGCCCTTGGAGACGGGGACCACGCGCGGCGCGGAGGTCTTCACCTCGTTGGTGGCGTACTCGTAGGTGGTCATGTTCCCTACTCTCCTTCGCCTTGGGTCTGCGAGTTGTTGGCGACCTGGTCCGGCTTGCGGTCGTATTCCTCGCCGATGTGCCCGTCCTCGAGCGTCGCGAGGTGGTCGAGGAACTCCTGTTCCGGCACCACCTTGACGTTGAAGAGCATCTCGGAGTGGTATTCGCCGCACAGTTCGGCGCATTTGCCGTCGTACGTGCCCTCGACCTCGGGGGTCAGGTAGATGTAATTGGTCTTGCCCGGGATCATGTCCAGCTTCTGCAGGAACGCCGGGATCCAGAACGAGTGGATGACATCGCGGCTGTTCAGCTCGAAGGTCACCGACTTGCCGACCGGGAGGTACAGCGTGGGAAGGGTTTCCTCGGTGCCCTCGGTGCCGTCAAGCTCCGCCTGGACGCCGGCGGAATACTTCTCCTGGCCCTGGTAGGAGTAGTTGAAGTCCCAAGACCATTGCTTGCCGCGCACGTCGACGACCAGTTCGGAATCCACCGGCGTGTTCATCTCGCGCTCCGTTGCGTCCGAGAAGGAGAAGAACGTCAGCACCATCATCAATGGGACGGCCGTGTAGAAGATCTCGATGGGGAGGTTGTAGCTGAGCTGGCGCGGGTAGCCGGTGTCGCCCTTGCGGCGGCGGTAGGCCACGATGCACCAAATGATCAGGCCCCACGTCAGCACGCCGATCAACAGCACAACGATCCACGAATTGACCCAGAGATCCTGGATGGATCCGGTGTGGTTGGTGGTGTCACGCTCCACGTTGGGCAGCCAGCCTCGCTGGACTTGTTCTGAACAACCCGTCAACAGCAACGCCCCCGCGCTGGCGATGGCCAATACCTTGGCCCTACCCCGGCGGCTGCTGCTGGTTCGGTCTTGCGAACTCACAGACGGCCCTTCCTCTTTGTTTGGTGCTGAATGATGCTTCGGCCCGCGGCCGGCGGTTTCCCTGGGGAATAACCGGCAGTGACTAGGCCGAAGGAAAGCATGGTTTTACTACTTGCTGTAGAGCTTACCCTCTGAGGAGGGTCATTGCAGACAGAAACCCCGGCGGCGCGCGTCGAAATCGCGGACCGCCGGAGTCGCCGCTCCCCCGCTAGTGGAAAGAGTCGCCGCATGCACAGGAACCGCCGGCGTTCGGGTTGTCGATGGTGAAACCCTGCTTGGAGATGGTGTCCTCGAAATCGATGGACGCACCGGACAGGTACGGGACGCTCATCTTGTCGACGACAACCTCGACGCCGTCGAAATCGCGAACCGCGTCACCGTCCAGCAGCCGCTCGTCGAAGTAGAGCTGGTAGATCAGTCCGGAACACCCTCCGGGCTGGACGGCGACACGCAGCCGGAGATCGGTGCGTCCCTCTTGCTCCAGCAGGCTGCGAACCTTGCCGGCTGCGACATCGGACAACTGGACCTCGTGGGTCTCCAGCTCGTCCGCGCTGGGCGTGGGGTTGTTCGTGGTGGCGGTCATCTGGGTCCTCCATTGCTGCTCGTGTCGGGAGCCGACGCCGTAGCGCGCCGTCTCCTCCACTCCATGGTACTTCGCGGAGGCATTGTTACAGTCCCTGCGTGTCCAGTTTGACCAGCAGGAGGGCCTCGGCAAGCACGGCGCGGCGGAAATCGTCGATATGCACGGATTCGTTGGCGCTGTGTGCGCGCGAGTCGGGATCCTCCACGCCCGTCACCAGGATTTGGGCCGAGGGGTAGACCTCGGTGAGGTCGGCGATAAAGGGGATGGAGCCGCCGATGCCGGTTTCGACAGCGGGAACGCCCCAGGCCTGCTCCAGCGCCCATAGGCACGCCCGGGAGGCCGGCGCGGACGTGTCGGTGGAGAAGGCGTTTCCCGTCTCCACGATCTCGACGCCAACCCGCGCGCCGAACAGGTCCTGGCCCAACACATGTCTCCGCAACGCCTCGCCGGCGTCCCCCGGGTCCTGCCCGGGCGCGAGCCGGACGCTGACCTTCACGCGCGCCGTCGGCAACAGCGTGTTGGAGGAGACGGCGACGGACGGCACGTCGATGCCGATCACGGACAGCGCCGGCTTGTTCCACAGCCTGTCGGCCAACGGGCCGGTGCCGGCGAGGCGCACGCCGTCGAGCACCGACGCGTCGGCGCGGAAATCGGACTCCGGGTAGTCGACGCTGCTGGTCTCCCCGGACACCAGGCCCTCGATGGCCACGTTGCCGTCGGCGTCGTGGAAGCCGGCGATCAGGCGGGCCGCCAGCGTCGGGGCATCCAGCAGCGGCCCGCCGAACATCCCCGAGTGGACGGCGTGGTCCAGGACGCCGATCTCGATCACGGCGCCCACCATCCCGCGCAGGCTCGTGGTCAGCGCCGGGACGCCGACCTTCCAGTTGCTGGAGTCGGCGACCACGATGACGTCGGCCGCGAGGAGGTCTCGGTACTGCTCGAGGAAAGGCCGGAACGACGGCGAACCGGCTTCCTCCTCGCCCTCGAAAAAGAACGTGACTCCGATGCCCAGGTCCCCGGCGACCGCCAAGACACTGCGCAGCGCGGCAATGTGCACCATGATTCCGGCCTTGTCGTCGGCCGCGCCCCGGCCGTAGAGACGGCCGTCGACTTCGGTCGCATCGAACGGCGGCGTGTTCCAGAGCCCCGGGTCGCCGGGCGGCTGGACGTCGTGGTGCGCGTACAGCAGGATGGTGGGCTTTCCGTCCCGCGCGGGCCTGCGCGCAACGACCGCGGGGCTCCCCTCCTTGCCGGACGACGTCGTGGCGGTCAGGATCCGCACGTCTTCCATTCCCGCGGAGCGCGCGAGGCCGGCAACGGCGTCGGCGCTGCGCGCCAGTTCGGCCGGGTCGAAGGCATCCCAGGCGATGCCCGGGATGCCGACGAGTTCCGTGAGTTCGGCCAGGGTACGGGGGAAGGCTTCGGTGACGTGGGCCGAGAGGGCAGCGACGTCGACGCCTTCCGCGGTGGGTCTCTCGGGGGTAGTCATGGCAAGAACCCTACCCATGGTGCCGTTCGGATGCCCCGCCCGCTGCGGCTAGACTTGACGCGTGTTTGGACGTAAGAAGGATGACGCCGCCGCCATGCCGGCCGCCCAAGAGGAAACCCTGCCCAACTCCGCCGGGGGCAAGGGCTCGCCCACGCCCCGACGGAACCAGCAGGAGGCGCAACGCAAGCGGCCGCTGGTTCCCACCGACCGGAAGCTCGCCAAGGAGCGCGACCGCCGGCGGCGCATGGAACAGCAGGAAAAGATACGCATCGCCAACG
This sequence comes from Arthrobacter arnarulunnguaqae, assembly GCF_051262515.1. Classification (NCBI taxonomy): domain Bacteria; kingdom Bacillati; phylum Actinomycetota; class Actinomycetes; order Micrococcales; family Micrococcaceae; genus Arthrobacter; species Arthrobacter arnarulunnguaqae. Next base: position 418,910 of record NZ_JBIMER010000001.1, read on the forward strand.
AAACGGGCGACGAGCGCTACCTGATGCCCCGCGACAAGGGCCCGCAGAAGCGGTTCGCCCGGGACTTCGTGGACGCGAGGTGGATGGTGGGCGAGTTCCTGATGTTCATCATCTTCGGGTTCCTGATCCTCGCCCTGGCCCTCCCGGGCGCCGTCCAGCTGCAGGCCTACGTCACGCTCGGCCTCTGGGTGGTCCTGGCGATCACCGTCGTCGACGCCTACATCATGACGCGCCAGCTTAAAAAGAGGCTGATCGAGAAGTTCGGTTCCAACGAGCGCGGCGTCCTCTGGTACGCGTCCATGCGCGGCCTGCAGTTCCGCAAGATGCGCCTGCCCAAGCCGCAGGTCAAGCGCGGCGAAACCCCCAGCTAGGTATCAATCCAACGTACGACGACGGGGCCGACCACAGATGGTCGGCCCCGTTCTCTTTGGGTCTGGTAGGCGTGGCCGGCGGGCTACCCGCGGCTCTGCGCCAAGTGCCTGCGCAGGGCACGATTGATGCGCATGGCCCAGAACGGACCCTCGTACAGGAACGCGGTGTAGCCCTGGACCAGGTCCGCGCCCGCGTCCAACCGCTCGATGACGTCGGCGGCGGTTTCGACTCCCCCGACCGACACCACGGCCGTGCCCGCGCCGAGACGGGCTCGCAGGCGCCGAAGCACCCCGAGCGAACGCGACTTGAGCGGGGCGCCGCTGAGGCCGCCCGCGCCGATTTCGGCAAGGCGCTCGGGCGGGGTGCGCAGGCCGAGCCCCTCGCGCGCGATGGTGGTGTTGGTCGCTATCACACCGTCCAGCCCAAGATCCGTGACGAGGTCGGCCACGTCGTCGACGTCGTCGTCCGCTAGATCGGGCGCGATCTTCACGAGCAGTGGCACGTGCCTTCCCGCCACGCGGTCAGCTTCGGCGCCGACGGCGGCGAGCAGCGGGCGCAGCGATTCGATGTCCTGGAGCAAGCGGAGGCCCGGAGTGTTCGGCGAGCTGACGTTGACCACCAGATAGTCGGCGTGGGTCGCCAGCAGGGCGGTCCCGGCGAGGTAGTCCCCCACCGCATCAGCGAGTTCGACCGTCTTCGTCTTGCCGATGTTCACGCCGACCACGGGTCGAGTTCCGGCGAACCTGCGTCCCAAAAGTGACCGGACGGCGGCGACGCGGGGCGCTACCGCAGCGGCGCCGTCGTTGTTGAAGCCCATTCGGTTGACGACGGCGCGGTCCTCCACCAGCCGGAAGAGCCTTGGCCGCGGATTGCCCGGCTGGGCCTGCCCGGTGATGGTGCCGACCTCGATGTGCCCGAACCCCAGGTCCGCCAAGGCGGCGACCCCGTGCCCTTCCTTGTCGAAGCCGGCGGCCAGGCCGAACGGCGAGGGGAAGTCGATTCCCATCACGGTGCGGCGCAGCGACGCGTGCGGGCGGGTGGCCTTCCGCAGGATGGCGGAGGCTCCGCACCGTTCCGCCGTTCGGATCAACCGGAAGCCGATGTGGTGTGCCCTTTCCGGATCCATGCCGGAGAAGACAAGGCGGAAGAAGGTCGGATAGATGCGCATGGTCTCCAGTCTCCCGCGGAGCGCGCAAGACTGCCAACTCGCCGCTGGCTATGCTCGGGTCATGGACAAGGTGGGTGTTGATTCCGGCGGCGACGGTCGCGAAGGTATGGATCCGACGGCGGACCCCGCCGACATGCCCGTTCCGGTCGGCACGGTTCCCCCGGCCGCCGAGCTGGTGGACGGGGGCGGGTTCGCCGCCGATTCGCCCCCCGGACAGTGGACGCGGGATCCACTCGGTCCAGGGTTCCGCTACAGGACGCTGGACCAGGGGAAGGACGAAGAGGGGCCGGTTCGGGCGACGCTGGTGCGCTACCTGCCGGCGTCGGACGCGCCGGACCCGGGTCCTCCGGTGGCGCGCCCACCCCGGCGCGCCGTCATGGCGCGCGCGGTGGACGGCCTGCGTCGCGCCGGCGGCTGGGGCGCCGCGGGGACTCGCGGCACGCAGGAAAGTCCCTCTGCCGGCGTCGGCCCGGCCGGTTCCGGGGGCTGTCCGGTCCGTGTCGTGCTTTCCGTCCACGGCTGGACGGACTACTTCTTCAACGCCGAGCTGGCCCGCTATTGGACGGCCAGGGGCTACCGCTTCTACGCGTTGGACCTGCGCCGCTACGGTCGGAGTTTGCGTCCTTGGCAGACGCCCGGCTTCGTCACCGACCTCCGCGAGTACGACGCCGATATCGAGGCCGCGCTCGAGGCCATCCACGGGGACGTCGGAACGTCCGTCGACGTGGTGTGCGTGGCGCATTCGACCGGAGGGCTGATCGCGTCGCTTTGGGCGGACAGGAACCCCGGTGTCCTGAGCGGTCTGGTCCTGAACTCGCCCTGGCTGGAGATGCAGGGCAGCTGGATGGTGCGGAACGCCGCCGCCAGCCTGTTGGATCCGGTCGCCCGACGCCGGCCGCGGACCAAACTTAAACTGCCCGAGGTCGATACCTACTGGCAATCGCTCAGCGTCGAGGCACACGGCGAATGGAAGCTCCACCCGCTCTGGAGGCCGCGCCATGCGTTTCCGGTGACGGTGGGATGGATGTCCGCTGTCCTGGCCGGCCACTCAACGGTGTCGAAAGGCCTGGACATCCGGGAACCCGTGCTTGTCCTGACCTCCGACAGGTCCCACTTCGGGACGCAGTTCGACGCCGGGATGCTGGTCTCGGACGCCGTCCTGGAAGTCGAGGTGGTGCGTCAGCGCGCCCTGAAACTGGGCCGCGAGGTCAGCGTGGTGCGGATCGAACGGGGGATGCACGACCTCTTCACGTCCTCGGCACGGGCACGCTCCGAGGCGTACCGCGCGGTGACCCGGTGGTCGGACGGCTACCTGTCGCCGTCCTCCGTCGGCTGATCGACCGCTCCGCCGTAGCGTCGGTCGCGGCGGGCATAGATCTCGACGGCTTCCCAGAGTGTGCGGCGGTCGACGTCCGGCCACAGCACGTCCATGAACACCATCTCCGCGTACGCCGATTGCCAGAGCAGGAAGTTGGAGGTGCGCTGCTCCCCGGAGGTCCGCAGGAACAGATCGACGTCGGGCAGGTCCGGTTCGTCGAGGTATCGGCCGATCGTCTTTTCCGAGACGCCAGAGGCCTTGAGCCGTCCGTCCGCCACGTCCCGGGCGATGGCGGCGACGGCGTCGGCTATCTCCGCCCTGCCGCCGTAGTTGACGCACATGGTCAGCTGGCACACCGTGTTTTTCCTGGTGACTCGTTCGGCCTCCAGCAGCTCGTTGACCACGGTGCGCCAGAGCCTGGGCCGGCGCCCCGCCCACCGGACACGCACGCCCCAGGCGTCGAGCTGGTCCCGCTGCCGGCGGAGAACATCCCGGGAGAAGCCCATGAGGAAGCGGACCTCGTCGGGACTGCGTTTCCAGTTTTCCGTGGAGAACGCATACACGGAAACGAACTCGACGCCGATCTCGATGGCGCCGGCCACGACGTCCAGCAGTGCGGCCTCGCCCGCGTGGTGTCCCTCGGTACGGGGCAGCCCGCGCTGGTTGGCCCACCGGCCGTTGCCGTCCATGACGATGGCCACATGCCGCGGAACCAACCCGGGTGGAACGTTCGGCGGGACGGCGCCGCTGGGGTGCGGGGCCGGCGCCTCCGGATGGCGGCCGAGGTCCGGCCCCGATGTTTTCCTCAGGGGGATCACGCTCTTTCCACATGCTTGAGGGATTTGACCACTCGCTCCAAGTGCCACTGCAGGTATCCTGCCACAATGCCCGCGCTCTCGCGGCGTCCCGGGGCGTCGCCGGCCGCGACCCGCTCCCAGTCGCCCGCGAGCAGGGCGGCGAGCAGTTCGATGGTTTCGGGCGCCGGCGAACTGGACCCGGCGGGCCGGCAATCCGCGCAGACGACTCCGCCCAGCGGAATGTTCACGGCAGTGTGTGGACCCGGTTTCCCGCAGCGGGCGCAGTCCGTGAAGTTCGGCGCCCATCCGGCGGTCGACAGGGCGCGCAGCAGGTAGGAATCCAGCAATTGGCCCGAGTCGCCGCTCCCCCGTGCCAAGGCGGCGATCGCGCCGTGGAGGAGCCGGAACTGCGGACCGGCCGACTCGCCGTCGATGTCGGTCAGCCGTTCTGCGGTCTCCGCCATGGCGTGTGCGGCCGTGTACCGGCCGTAGTCCCCGGCCAGTGCCTGGCCGTAGGGGCCGCGCAGTTGTGCCTGGGTCACGATGTCCAGGGATCGGCCGTGGACCAGTTGCGCGTCGACCAGCATGAAGGGTTCCAGCGTCGCGCCGAGCTTGGAGCTGGTCCGCCGGACGCCCTTGGCGACCGCGCGGATCTGTCCGTGTCCGGGAGTCAGCAGCACCACGATGCGGTCGGCCTCGCCCAGCTTGTGGGTGCGCAAGACCAGGCCTTGGGTGCGGTACGACTTGGAGGCGAAGCTGGAACGGGACACGCGGACGCCTAACTGCCCAAGCCCCTAGTGGGCGTCCCTGATGGCGCGGTTCACGGCGGAGACCACGGCCTTCAACGAGGACATGGTGGTGTTGGTGTCGATGCCGATGCCCCACAGCACCCGCTCGCCCACGGCGCATTCGACGTAGGCCGCGGCCATCGCGTTGCCGCCCTCGCCCAGGGCGTGCTCCGTGTAGTCGAGGATCCGAACGTCCACCCCGTCCTCGGACAGCAGCCCCACCAGGGCGTTGATGGGCCCGTTGCCCGTGGCGGTGCGCCGCTGCGCGTCGCCGTCGACGATGAGTGTCGCGGTCAGCGAGAACGAGCCGTCCTCGGCCGTTTCCGTGGTGACGCTGCCGAGCTCGTAGCGGCCCCAGCGGTCGGTGCCGTCGATGCCGCGGCACGGCAGGTACTCGTCCTGGAACGCGGTCCAGATGGCGGCGGGGCTGATCTCGCCGCCGTCGCCCTCCGTCTTGCGCTGGACGACGCCGGAGAATTCGATCTGCGCGCGGCGCGGGAGGTCGAGCTGGTGCTCGCTCTTCAGCAGGTACGCGACCCCGCCCTTGCCGGACTGGGAATTGACGCGGATGACCGCCTCGTAGCTGCGTCCGATGTCCTTCGGATCCACGGGCAGGTACGGCACGGCCCACACCAGGTCGTCGACGTGCTTTCCGGCCGCCCCGGCGTCGTGCTCCATGGCCTCGAAGCCCTTCTTGATGGCGTCCTGGTGGGAGCCGGAGAAGGCGGTGAAGACCAGGTCGCCGCCGTAGGGCGACCGCTCCGCGACGGGAAGCTGGTTGCAGTACTCGGCCGTGCGGCGGATCTCGTCCATGTTGGAGAAGTCGATCATCGGGTCGATTCCCTGGGCGAACATGTTCATGCCCAGCGTCACGAGGTCGACGTTTCCGGTGCGTTCCCCGTTGCCGAAGAGGCAGCCCTCGATCCGGTCCGCCCCCGCCAGGTAACCGAGTTCGGCCGCCGCGACACCGGTGCCGCGGTCGTTGTGCGGGTGGAGGGACAGGATGATCGACTGTCGGTTGACGAGATTGCGGTGCATCCACTCGATGGAGTCCGCGTAGACGTTGGGCGTGGCCATCTCGACGGTCGCCGGCAGGTTCAGGATCATCGGACGCTCCGGCGTCGCGCCCAGTTCGTCGGCCACGGCGTCCGAAATGCGGCGGGCGAACTCCAATTCGGTCCCGGTGTAGGACTCCGGGGAGTACTCGTACGTCACGTCCGTTCCGTCGAGTCCCTCCTCGTACTTCTTGCACAGCCGTGCGCCGGTCAGCGCAATGTCGACGATGCCGTCCTGGTCCTGGTTGAACACCACGCGCCGCTGCAGGATGGACGTCGAGTTGTAGAGATGCACGATCGCGCGCTTGGCGCCCTGCAGGGACTCGTAGGTGCGCTCGATGAGGTGCTCCCGCGACTGGGTCAGCACCTGGATCGTGACGTCGCCGGGGATGCGGTCCTGTTCGATCAGCTGGCGCACGAAGTCGAAGTCAGTTTGGGAGGCGGAGGGGAAGCCCACCTCGATCTCCTTGTAGCCCATGGAGACGAGCAGATCGAACATCTTGTGCTTGCGCTCGGGGCTCATCGGATCGATCAGGGCCTGGTTGCCGTCGCGCAGGTCCACGGCGCACCAGCGCGGTGCCTTGGTGATCGTCTTGTCCGGCCAGGTCCGGTCCGGGAGGGACACCTCGATCTGGTCCTGGAAGGGGACGTACTTGTGGATCGGCATTCCGGAGGGCTTTTGGGCGTTGTGCATGGTTCAGGTGGCCTTTTCAGTGGTGGTTGAAAATGGTGGCCGGCAGCACGAAACTCCGCAGCGAGGGATCGGCCTAGGACCGTTGGCCCCGTGTTGCCTCGCCGCGGCGGCTAAGTAGAAGCATTCCCGCACGCATGTCCCCACATTATCACCCACGCCGATCAAGTCCTCCGCCGTCCCGGCATTATTGCCGGGACGGGACGTTGGGCCCCCGCCCCGCCGGCGTGGGCGACGCCGTCAGAAGCCCAGGCGCCCGAGCTGCTTCGGATCCCGCTGCCAGTCCTTGGCGATCTTCACGTGCAGGTCGAGGTACACGCGCGTTCCCAGCAACCTCTCGATTGCCTGGCGCGAACGGGTCCCGACCTCCCGCAGCCGGGAGCCGGCGCGGCCGATGATGATCGCCTTCTGCGACGAACGTTCCACGAAGAGGTTGACGTGGACGTCCAGCAACGGGTTGTCCGCGGAGCGGCCCTCGCGGGGGATCATCTCCTCGACCACGACGGCGAGCGAGTGCGGAAGCTCGTCGCCCAGCCCCTCGAGCGCGGCCTCGCGGATGAGCTCGGCGACCATCACGGCCTCCGGTTCGTCGGTGAGCTCGCCATCCGGGTAGAGCGGCGGCGAGACGGGCATCTGCTCCACGAGCACGTCGGCCACCGCGCCCACCTGGAAGTCGCCCGTTGCCGAAACGGGGATCACCGCGGCCCAGCCGGCCTCGCCGAGGGTCTCCGTGCCCAGCGCGGCGACGGCCAGCAGCTGCCGCATGAGCGCGGCCCGGTCGACGAGGTCCGCCTTGGTGACGACGGCGACAATCGGCTTGCCCTTGAGCTGCGCCAGCTGGGCCGCGATGTAGCGGTCGCCCGGGCCGATCTTCTCGTTCGCCGGAAGGCAGAAGCCGATCGCGTCGACCTCGCTGAGGGTGTCGGCGACCAGGTCGTTCAGGCGTTGGCCCAGGAGGGTGCGCGGACGGTGGAGGCCCGGGGTGTCCACCAGGATCAGCTGCGCATCCGGGCGATGGACGATGCCCCGGATGGTGTGCCGCGTTGTCTGCGGTTTAGCGGACGTGATGGCGACCTTCTGGCCGACGAGCGCGTTCGTCAGGGTGGACTTGCCCGCGTTCGGGCGGCCGACGAAGGACGTGAAGCCGGCGCGGAAACCGGCCGGCCATTCGCGCGGCAGGAGTCCGCCTGACCCGGTGTTGTCTTTTGACATGGTTCCTATTCCCTTGTGGTGTCGCCCGGTTGGGCGGTTTCCATGCGGCCGGTCGAGCCGTCCTCGGAGGTTCTTTCCTCGTCCTGCGTCTCGTCGAGCCAGGCCAGCACGTAGCCGATGCGGTTACGGCGTCCCTCCAGCCGCTCGGCGTGAAGCCGGATACCGAAGACGCCGACCTCGGAGCCGACGATGGGCACTCGGCCGAGCGTCTTGGCGAGCAGGCCACCGACCGTGTCCACCTCCTCGTCGTCGAGCTCCCGATCGAACAGTTCCCCGAGGTCGTCGATCGACATCCGCGCACTGACGCGGAAGACGCCGTCACCCACGTCCTCGGACTCGGTTCGCGTCGTATCGTACTCGTCGTCGATCTCTCCGACGATCTCCTCGATCAGGTCCTCCAGCGTAACGAGCCCCGCGGTCCCGCCGTACTCGTCGATGACGATCGCCACGTGCGTGGACTCGCGCTGGAGTTCCTGCAGCAGTTCGGCGACCGACTTGGACTCGGGAACGTACCGGACGTCCCTGCAGACGGCCTCGACCGGGCGTCCATCCGCCTGGTTGGTGTGCAACCGGGCCGCGACGTCCTTAAGGTAGACGATTCCGACGATCTGGTCGGCGCTCTCCCGGATGACGGGTATCCGGGAGCACCCCGAACGCAGGAAGAGCGTCATGGCGCTATGCAGTGACGTGCCGACGTCGACCGTCACCATGTCTGTTCGGGGCACCATGACGGACCGGACACGGGTGTCACCGAGCTCGAAGACGGAGTGGATGAAGTCCGCCTCGACGTCCTCGATCATGTCCGCCTCGTTGGCGCGGTCCACCATGTCCCGGAATTGTTCCTCCGTAAAGAACGCGTCCTCCCGGACCGGTGTCCCGGGGGCTATCGCCGAGCCCACCCGCACCAGCCAACCGGGGATGGGACCCAGGATCACGCGGAGGAACCGGACGAGCGGTGCCGTGAAGACGACGACGCCGGAGGCGCGGTCCCTCCCAAGACGCCTCGGCGACACCCCAACCAGCACGAAGCCGATGGCGGCCATCGTGGCCGTGGCCAACAGGCCCGCGAGCCACACGTTGTCCAGAAGGTCGTGGTAGAGAATGGCAATGGCCACCGCGGACGCGGTCTCGAACCAGATGCGCCAGAACCGCACGGCGTGCGTATGCGCCGTCGGTTCGGACAGGATCTGCCGGAGTCGCTTCCGGGGGCGGTCCGCCAGCATCTGCTCCGCCTCGGAACGCGGCAGGAACAGATACGCCGACTCCGCGGCGGTCAACACCGCGGCGCAGCAGATGAAGGCCACGGCGAGGAGCGCGAGAAGCGTGAGGATCATTCGGTCGTCTCGCGCGGGGCCGGCCGTCCGAGGAAGGCCTCGAGCAGGCTCCGCTGCAACCCGAACATCTCTTCTTTGTCCGCGGGATCGTCGTGCTCGTAGCCGAGAAGGTGGAGCATGCCGTGGGTGGCCAGCAGGAGGATCTCGTCCGCCGTGCTGTGACCGCCGCCCTTGGCCTGTTGGGCGGCGACTTGGGGGCAGATGACGATGTCGCCGAGCATGCCGGCTGGCGTCTGGCTTCCGGGGCTCCCGGGGCGGAGCTCGTCCATCGGGAAGGACATGACGTCCGTGGGCCCCGGCAAGTCCATCCAGTCGACGTGCAACCGTTCGATGGCGTCCTCGTCGACCAGGATGATGGAGACCTCCGCCTCCGGGTGCACATAGAGGGAGTCCAGGATGTGGCGTCCCAGGCGGCTCAGCGCCTCGAGGTCCGCGGACATGGCCGACTCGTTGTTCACCTCGACGGACATGGCTAGCCCTTCCCGGCGTCGGCGGGCGGAACGGACGTGCCGGAGGGACGCCCGGGACGCCGGTTGGTGCGCCTCGTGCGCCAGTCGATCGGCGGCTCGGACTCGCGCGCGGTCCACGTCTCGTACGCGGTGACGATGTCGGCGACGAGCCTGTGGCGGACAACGTCGGTGGCGTCGAGCATCCGGAAGGCGATGTCGTCGACGTCGTCGAGGATTTCGCTGACGACCTTGAGCCCCGACTTGGTGCCACCCGGAAGGTCGATTTGCGTGATGTCGCCCGTGACGACGATCTTGGACCCGAAACCGAGGCGGGTCAGGAACATCTTCATTTGCTCCGGCGTCGTGTTCTGCGCCTCGTCGAGGATGATGAACGCGTCGTTGAGCGTGCGTCCGCGCATGTAGGCCAGCGGGGCCACCTCGATGGTGCCGGCGGCGATGAGGCGCGGAATGGACTCGGGATCGACCATGTCGTGCAGCGCGTCGTAGAGGGGGCGCAGGTAGGGATCGATCTTGTCCGTCAGCGTGCCGGGTAGGAATCCGAGCTTCTCCCCCGCCTCGACGGCCGGCCGCGTGAGGATGATGCGGCTGACCTCCTTGGCCTGGAGGGCCTGCACGGCCTTGGCCATGGCGAGGAAGGTCTTGCCCGTCCCCGCCGGCCCGATGCCGAAGATCACCGTGTTGTCGTCGATCGCGTCGACATAGGACTTCTGGTTCACCGTCTTGGGGCGGATGCTTCGTCCGCGGCCCGTCAGGATGTTGAGGCCGAAGACGCCACTTGCGCTGCCCGGGGCGGTGGACGGACCATCAACCATGCGGACGAGCTGCTCGACCAGGTGCGCGGAAATGCGTGTTCCGCGGCCCGCGAGGCCGCGGGCTTCGTGGACGACGCGCAACGCCTTGGCGGCATCTCCGGGTTCGCCCCCCACCGTGAGTTCGTTGCCGCGAACGTGCAACTTCGCCCCGGGGTAGACGCCTTCGACGATCCGCAGAACCTCGTCGTGGGCGCCGAGCGTGGCAACCATCTGGTCGGTGGAGTCGAAGTGGACCACTTCAGCCTCGCCGCTCTCCTGTTGTGGCTTCTCGGCGTCCTGGATCATGCTGTCGGCGTCGCCTCCCGTGGCTGGGCGCCGGCGTATCCGGGCCCGGGTCCCGGGCCGTTTCCGGCGCTCTCCCATCGTACTTGAACAGCCCCGCGGGGGCGGCGGCCGCAGGAATTAGTGCACACGCGGGACATATCGGTCGTACAACAGTCCTGCCGCATCCCCGGTCCGGGGTGCGCCCCCGGGCGAGTGCTATGCCAAGCTTGTTGGGCGGCCGATGGTGGCCACCCCGCTATCCCCCCTGAAAAGGACGACCTTGACGACCCCCAAACACCGTAGACGCACGCGTTCCCGCGTGGCCGTCCTGGTGCTTGTCGCGTCCCTGGGCGCCGTGTCGGCCTGCGCTGGGGGCATGGGTGTGCCCACGACGACGATGCCGGAAGGATCCTCGACGACGGCGCGGGTCACGCCGCCGCCGCAGGACGCCGAACCGCTGGAGAAGTTGAGCAGCCACCGCCTCTCGCCCGTGTATTGGCTCGGCGAGCGGGACTTGACCGTCTACCTGTACCGCGAATACCTCAAGGCCGAGGATCAGGGCGACCCGATCACCTCGGCCATCAAATACATGTTGGAGCACACGCCGACCGACACCGACTATTTCAACGTCTGGTCGCCCGCCGCGCGCATCGGTACCTCCATCGACACGAACAATGTGATCACCGTCGATCTTTCGGACGACGCGTTCTCCCGCGAACTCGACCGCGGGCTTGCCGAACGCGCCATCCAGCAATTGGTGTACACGGCCACGGCCGCGGCGGCCAACGCCGGGTTGCTGACAGGCACGACTCCGTCGCGGGTCGCCGTGCTGGTCGACGGGCACACGGGCTACGAGGCCTTCGGCCACATCCCGCTCGATGGACCGATCGAACGAGTCGCCAGTCTCCGGGCGCCGATTTGGGTCATCGATCCGCAAGACGGCGCGACGCGTCCCGCCGGCAAGCTGACCGTCCGCGGTGTTTCGGCGGGATTCACCGGCGGCACACGGTGGGAGGTGCGCCGCACCCGCGACGGGGAACCGGGCGAAGTCGTCTCGCAGGGGGCGCTTGCATTGGGCGCGGGCGAACTGCCGGAGGATGCGTTCGAAATCGTCCTGAACATGCGCCCGGGCGAATACCGGCTGTCCGTGTGGGGCCAGACGGCGCAGGATGCGGAGCGCCTGAGCGAGGACACCAAGGCGCTGACCGTCAACTAGTTCCGGACGGAACCGTCCAGCAGGCCGGCGAGGTGCCGGACCAGCACCAGGGCAGCGGGACCGGCGGTGGACGCCCGGAGGACGTTTGTTCCCAGTGATGCCGTCGCGGCGCCGGCCGATACCAGTTTGTCGAGCTCCCCGGGCGCGATGCCACCCTCGGGACCGACCACCAGCAGTATTTCCACAGGCGGCTTCTCCTGCGCCAGCCGCATCTGGACGACCCGCGACAGGGGCTCCGTGGCGGTCTCGTGGAGCACCACGGTCAGGCGGCCGCCGGGCACTTCCGAACCGCCGCCGGTTCCTTGCGTACCATGGGTGCGGGCCATCGCCGCCAGCTGATTCGTGTTGACGGGCTCTCCCACCGACGGTTCCCGGGACCGGCGCGACTGCTTCACCGCTGCACGGACGGTCGACTCCCACTTCTGGCGGCCCTTGGCCGCCTTATCGGGCGTCCAACGCACGACGCAACGCTCGGCCTGCCATGGGACCACCCTGTCAATTCCCAGTTCCACCGCGGATTCCACGGCTTGGAGGTCCCGATCGCCCTTCGCCAGCGCCTGAACCAGGACAGTACGGAGGGCGGGAGACGACTCGACCTCCAAGGTTTCGACGCGGGCCTCGAGGAACCCCCTGGCCGTGGTGACCACGACGCAGGCGGCGCGCCGGCCCCCGCCGTCGACGAGATCGATCCGTTCGCCCTCCCGCACGCGCTTGACCGACACGGCGTGGTGCCCCTCGGGGCCATCCAGCGTCACCGTCTGTCCCGGTGCCGCGTTGGCCAGGGCACCCGGATCGACGAGGAAGGCCTGGTTGCTCATTAGCCGCGGTGGCCAAGCTTGTCGAAGAAGCGGGAGAAGACGCCGCCACGCTCGGAGAGCCGCCCCTCGGCGACCTCCTCGCCGCGCAGCGTCGCGAGCCGCTCCAACAGGTCCCGCTGTTCGGCGTCCAGCTTCGTGGGTGTCTCGACCTGGATGTGCACGATCAGGTCGCCGCGCCCACCGCCGCGAAGCCGTGGAACGCCGAGCTGCGAGAGTCGCACGGTGTCCCCGGACTGCGAGCCCGACTCCACGCGGATCTCCTGCTTTCCATCGAACGTGTCGAGGTCCAGGTCCGCGCCGAGGGCGGCTGCCGTCATCGGCACGGTCAGCGTGGCGTGCAGGTCGTTGCCCTCGCGTTCGAAGACCGGATGGCGCTTGACCTCGATCTCGACATAGAGGTCGCCGGCGGGTCCGCCGCCGGGGCCGGCCTCGCCCTGCGCCGCGAGGTGGATACGGGTGCCGGTTGCCACGCCCGCGGGCACCTTGAGCTGCTTGCTGACGCGTTCACGCACGCGGCCCTGTCCCATGCACTCGTTGCACGGGCTGGGAAGGGTCGTTCCGAAACCGCGGCAGGCGCTGCACGTCTCAACCGTCATCATCTGGCCGAGGAAGGAGCGAACCGGCCGCTGCACCTGTCCGCGCCCCCTGCAGATGTTGCAGGACTCCGGCGAGGTTCCCGGCTGGCAGCACGTCCCGTGGCAGGCGGTGCACGTGACGGCGGTTTCCATCTCCAACGGGTAGACGACGCCCTGGACGGCGTCCTTCAGGTCGATCGGCGCGGTGATCAGCGCATCGCGGCCCCGGCTGGTCCGCGAAGCGGGCCCGGCGGCCTGCCCCGTCCCGCCGAAGAACTGCTCGAAGATGTCGTTGAAGCCGTAGCCCGCTCCGGGGCCGGGTCCCGCGGCGTTGCCGTTCTCGTTGCCCGTGGTGTCGTAATTGCGGCGCTTCTCCGGATCCGACAGGACCTCGTAGGCGCGGGTGACGAGCTTGAACTCGTCCGCGGCGCCGTCTCCCGGGTTGACGTCCGGGTGCAGCTTACGCGCAAGCTTGCGGTAGGCCTTCTTGATCTCCTCGGTCGTCGCGCCCTGCGCGACGCCGAGTACGTCGTAGTGGTTGCTCACAGTGTTCGCTGTGTCCTTTCCTGCTTTTCGATGCTTGGTTAACCGGTGGGTCGGCGTTAGCCGGCCAGGATCCGGGAAAGATAGCGGGCGACCGCGCGGACGGCGGCCATGCTGCTGGGGTAGTCCATGCGCGTGGGGCCGAGGATGCCCATCTTGGACGATTGGCCCGGCCCGTAGGCCGTGGCGATCAGTGAGGTCTCAACCAAACCACCGTACGCGTTTTCGCTGCCGATCCGAACCGCGATGCCCCGTGCATCCAATTCCATCTCCGAGAACAACCGCAGCAGCACGACTTGCTCCTCGAGGGCCTCGAGGACCGGGGTAATGGTGAGCGGGAAGTCGCCCGTGGAGCGCGCGAGGTTGGCCGTACCGGCCATCACAATTCGATCGACCACGCTGTTGTCGCCCAGCGCGCCGAGCGCGCCGGCGAGTATCCGTGCGGCCGGGCGGAGCCTAACGGGCACGTTCTCCACGGCGGCGCCCGCCAGCGGCGACAGCTCGGCCAGCTTGCCGCCGGCCGCCATCGCCATGAACGCCGCCTTGATGGTGTGCAGGTCGTCTTCGTTCGTCTCCGCCGGAGTGAGCACAACACGCTGCTCGACCTTGCCCGAAGTGCTGATCAGGACGGCCAGCACCTGTCCGGCGCCGAGCCCCACCAGTTCGATGTGGCGGACAGCCGCGTCGCTGTACTGCGGAACCTGGATGACGGCGACCTGGTGGGTCAATTGCGCCAAAAGGCGAACCGTGCGCTCGAGGACGTCGTCGACGTCGTCCGCGCCTTCGATGAGGGATTGGATGGCGCGGCGCTCCGCGGCGGAAAGCGGCCGCACGTCCTCGATGCGGTCGACGAAACGCCGATACCCCTGTTCGGTGGGGACACGCCCGGAAGAGGTGTGCGGCGCGGCGATCAGACCCTCGTCCTCCAGCGCCGCCATGTCGTTGCGGATGGTCGCCGCAGACACGCCCAGCTGGTGGCGCTCGACAAGAGCCTTCGACCCCACGGGCTCGCGGGAGTGCACATAGTCCTCGACGATGGCCCGGAGCACCTCGAGGCGTCGTGGTTCGGACATCCCTTCCCTCCCGATTCCGTCTCGTGGGCGATGGTTGGACGACGGGGCGGTTTGGCACTCGACGCCGTCAAGTGCCAAGTCTAATACGTTTCGAGGTTGTTAGCATGGTGGCTGCGCGCCGGATGGCCGGATCGCACCGCCGCCCCCGTGGGCGCACCACGAAAGGCTGTGTCAGGCACTGTGAACAACTACGAATGGGGCGCCCGCGAGATCTCGGCCCCGCGACCGAGGAAACTTCGCCAAGTCCCCGCCGCGTTGGGTCTGGTCCTCGAGGACGTGCAGACGGAATGGGTGGGCGAAGTAGTCCGGGTCGAAAAGTCCGGGGGCATGCGGATCGTGGTCCTTGAGGACCGGCGCGGAAAAACCAAGTCCTTCCCGACCGGTTTCGGATTCCTGATCGAGGGCGAGCCCGTCGAGATCGTGGAGCCGGTTCGGGGCGGCACGCCGCCGCGGCCGGCGCGTACGGCGTCCGGTTCGGTGCGGGTCGAGAACCTCAGGGCGCGGACGGCTCGGGCGAGCCGCGTTTGGGTCGAGGGCAAGCACGACGCGGAGCTGGTCGAGAAGGTATGGGGCCACGACCTGCGCGTCGAGGGTGTTGTCGTGGAGCCCCTGCACGGCGTCGACGACCTGGCGTCTGCCGTGCGGGAATTCGCCCCGGGGCCGGGACGGCGGCTCGGCATTCTGGTGGACCATCTGGTGCCGGGCAGCAAGGAAGCCCGGATCGCCGCCGAGGCCATGGCCGTGCCGGGTGCGCGTGGCAACGTCCTGATCGTCGGCCACCCCTACGTCGACGTATGGCAGGCCATCCGCCCTTCGGTGCTCGGCATTCGCGCCTGGCCGGTTGCGCCCCGCGGGACCGACTGGAAAACGGGGATCCTTCGGGGCCTCGGGTGGCCGCATGCAACCCAAGCGGACGTGGCGCTGGGTTGGAAGCGCCTGCTGGCGAGCGTCACGAGCTACGCGGACTTGGAGGCCAGCCTGCTGGGCCGCGTGGAGGAGGTCATCGATTTCCTGACGGCCGAGGGTGGCCCACGCGGGTAGCGACACGGGACAGGCCCGGCGCGCGGAGCGGATCCGCGCCGAACCACCGGCCCGTCGTGCGCGAACCACCGACTTCACGGGATAAACTGGCCGCAATAGGCGACCATGAATGGAGACTCGGGCGTGACCCACGGGTTTAGCGAAAAGGCACGGAACGATTCCGGGGACCGCAGGCACTACGAGGCCTCCTCCCCCTCGCCGTTGCCGTTGTCTCCTTCGGAGGACCGGCAATGGGCAACGATCGCCCACTTCGGATCGATCCTCGGTTTCATTCCGTCGGCAGTGATCTATTTCGTGTACCGCGGGCGCGGCCCGTTCACCGCGCAGGAGTCCAAAGAGGCCCTGAACTTCACGGTGCCGTTGACGGTTTTGGCGATGCTGTCCAACATCCTCACGTTGATCCCGGTGGTCGGGAGCGTCTTCGCGGTGATCGCGGTGGCCATCTGGGTTTACCTGACGGTGAGCGGGGTCGTCGCGGGCATCGAGGTCAACCGGGGCCGGCCATACCGCTATCCACTGAACCTGCGGCTGATCCACTAGCCGGCGGCGTT
The DNA here is from genome assembly GCF_051262515.1 of Arthrobacter arnarulunnguaqae. Lineage (NCBI taxonomy): Bacteria > Bacillati > Actinomycetota > Actinomycetes > Micrococcales > Micrococcaceae > Arthrobacter > Arthrobacter arnarulunnguaqae. The sequence goes on from NZ_JBIMER010000001.1 coordinate 435,008, forward strand.
GGACTCAGAAGTCCAGGAGGCGCCTGACAACGGCGTCGGCCAGCAGCCGGCCGTTCAGGGTCGCAACCACCGTCCCGCGCACGGCCGCCGGCCCTTCGATCAGGCCGTCGGCGATCAGGCCTGCCACCGCCTTCCTTCCCGCCGGGCGCAACTCCGCGGTGGGCATGCCATCGACAATGCGTGTCAGCAACATCGCGCGTTCGAGGTAGCGCGCGTCGTCGTCGGGGGTTTCGCGTCCCGCGGCCGGGGAAACGCCCGCATCGATCCGCTGCTGGTAGGCCGCGGGATGCTTCACGTTCCACCACCGGAGGCCGCCGACGTGGGAGTGCGCGCCGGGACCGGCGCCCCACCAGTCCGCCCCGGTCCAATAGGCCATGTTGTGGCGGCAGCGGGTTTCCTCCGAGCGGCTCCAGTTGCTGACTTCGTACCAGCCGAAGCCCGCGGCCGTGAGCATGGATTCAGCCAACAGGTACTTGTCGGCGTGGTCGTCGTCGTCGATGTCTGGCACTTCTCCGCGTTTGATCTGGGCGGCGAGACGCGTGCCATCCTCGATGATCAGGGCGTAGGCGGAAATGTGGTCCGGCTCGTAGGAGAGCGCGGTCTCCAGGCTGGCGCGCCAGTCGTCGATGCTCTCCCCCGGCGTGCCGTAGATCAGGTCGACGCTGACGGCCAGCCCGGCGTCGCGTGCCCACTGCACGGCGCGGCCCACGCGTTCGGGACGGTGGGTGCGGTCCAGCGTCTTGAGCACGTGGGGCACCGCCGACTGCATGCCGAACGAGACGCGCGTGAATCCGGCGTCGGAAAGAACCCGCAGGGATTCCGGCGTGACGGAGTCCGGATTGGCCTCCGTGGTCACCTCCGCGCCCGGGGCCAGCCCCCAGAGGACGGAGATGCGTTCCAGCACGGACGCAAGGTCCTCGGCAGGCAACAGCGTCGGAGTCCCGCCGCCGAAGAACACGGTCTCGACCCGGCGGTCCGGCAGTCCGGAGCCGGTCAGGACGCGTGCGCCGAACGCCAGTTCGGATCCGACGGCGGCGGCGTAGGTGTCCTGGGTGGCGCCGGAGCCCAGTTCGTGCGCCGTGTAGGTGTTGAAGTCGCAGTATCCGCAGCGCACCGCGCAGAAGGGAATGTGTACGTAGACGCAGAAGGGACGCTCCGCGGCGCCCTCGCCGGACGACGCCGGAAGCAGCCCATTGGCGGGGGCCGGATCTCCCAACGGCAAAACTGAGGGCATCGGGCTACTTCTTGCCCTTGTCCTTGGATTCGTCGGAGGACAGTGCGGCGATGAAGGCCTCCTGCGGCACCTCGACGCGGCCGACCATCTTCATGCGCTTCTTGCCCTCCTTCTGCTTTTCCAACAGCTTGCGCTTGCGCGAAATGTCGCCGCCGTAGCACTTGGCCAGAACGTCCTTGCGGATGGCCCGGATGCTCTCGCGGGCGATGATGCGGGAGCCGATGGCGGCCTGGATGGGAACCTCGAACTGCTGGCGCGGGATGAGCTCGCGCAACTTGGACGTCATCAACGTGCCGTACGAGTAGGCCTTGTCTTTGTGCGTGATGGCGCTAAACGCATCCACCTGCTCCCCCTGGAGCAGGATGTCCACCTTCACCAGATCGGCGATCTGCTCGCCGTCCGCCTTCCAGTCCAGGGATGCGTAGCCGCGGGTCTTGGACTTGAGCACGTCGAAGAAGTCGAAGACGATCTCGGCGAGGGGAAGCCAGTACCGCAGCTCCACACGCTCCTCGGAAAGGTAATCCATGCCGCGCATCTGACCACGCCGGGACTGGCACAACTCCATGATCGCGCCAACGAACTCGTTGGGAGCCAGAATGGTCGCCGCGACCATCGGCTCGTGGACCTCGAGGATCTTTCCCGTGGGGAACTCGCTGGGGTTAGTGACCGTGACCATGTTGCGGTCGTCCGTCATGACCTCGTACACCACGTTCGGGGCAGTCGAGATCAGATCCAGGTTGAACTCGCGCTCGAGGCGCTCGCGGACGATCTCCAGGTGGAGCAGGCCCAAGAACCCCACCCGGAAGCCGAATCCCAGCGCAACGGAGGTCTCGGGCACGTAGGTGAGGGCGGCGTCGTTCAGCTGCAGCTTGTCCAACGCGTCGCGCAGTACGGGGTAGTCGGAGCCGTCGATGGGGTAGAGGCCCGAGAAGACCATCGGCTTGGGGTCCTCGTAGCCGCCGAGGGAGTCGGCGGCCGGCTTCAACAGGTTTGTCACGGTGTCGCCGACCTTGGAGAGCCGCACGTCCTTCACGCCCGTGATCAGGTATCCGACCTCGCCAACGCCCAGGCCCTTGCTCGGCGTCGGCTCCGGGGAACTGACGCCGATCTCGAGGAGTTCGTGGCTGGCGCGGGTGGACATCATCTGGATGCGCTCGCGCGGGTGGAGTTGACCGTCGACGACCCGCACGTACGTGACGACGCCGCGGTAGGTGTCGTAGACGGAGTCGAAGATCATGGCGCGCGCCGGAGCGTTCGGGTCGCCGACCGGTGGGGGTAGGTCGCGCACGATCTTGTCCAGCAGGACCTCGACGCCGGCGCCGGTCTTGCCCGAAACCCGCAGGACGTCGTCGGGGTCTCCCCCGATGAGGCTGGCGAGCTCGGCGGCGTACTTCTCCGGCTGTGCGGCGGGCAGATCGATCTTGTTGAGCACGGGGATGATGGCCAGGTTGTTTTCCATGGCCAGATACAGGTTGGCCAGGGTCTGGGCCTCGATGCCCTGCGCCGCGTCAACCAGGAGGACGGCGCCCTCGCAGGCGGCCAGCGAGCGGGAGACCTCGTACGTGAAGTCCACGTGTCCCGGCGTGTCGATCATGTTCAGGGCGTATGCGGTGCCGTCGAGTTCCCAAGGCATGCGTACGGCCTGGCTCTTGATCGTGATCCCACGCTCGCGCTCGATGTCCATCCGGTCCAGGTACTGCGCCTTCATGTCGCGCTGCTGCACCACTCCGGTGGACTGCAGCATGCGGTCGGCCAGGGTGGACTTGCCATGGTCGATATGGGCGATGATGCAGAAGTTCCTGATGATCGCCGGATCGGTGGCGGCGGGCACCGGTGCGGTGCGGGCCATGGGAGACACGTGGGTGACCTCGCTCTGTACGGAAGGCAGGTGAACTGGGCGCGGGCGGACCGCAAAAAGCCATTATCCCATGCTTCCGGCGGCGTGCGCTCCCCGCGCGGAGGGCCGCGGGTCCGGCTGGTACCGTGTGCGCATGCAATTCAATGGACGCATGGCCGTGAAGATGATCCGGATGGCGATGCGCCTGGTCCGGTCCACCCGAAGCGCCGGGAGCGGCGGGCCGGCGTCGTACGGCGGAAGCGGAAACCCGCCGCCGCCGCTGGCGGGCGACGCGTCGGGCGGGTGGCAGGCCGGCGGCTATCCGGGGGATTTCACCGGCTCGCTGCGTCCCACCTACCGGCCCGAGCCCGACGGGGAGCCGGATCCCGGCGAGGTGGTGTGGGCTTGGGTGCCCTACGAAGAGGACCACGCCCAGGGCAAGGACCGACCCGTCCTGCTGGTGGGTCACGACGGGCCCTACCTCCTGGGGCTGATGCTGACATCCAAGGACCGCAACAACGGCAGGAACGCCGATCCCAACTACGTGGATATCGGCAGCGGCCGCTGGGACACCGCGGGGCGGGAGAGCGAAGTGAAATTGGATCGTGTCGTGCGCCTCGAGCCGGGCGGCATCAGGCGCGAGGGGGCGGTCCTGGACAAGTCGAGGTTCGACGTCGTGGCGAGCCGGCTCACGGCCTAGACGGCGCCCGCCGACGCGCCGTGTTCGTGCCGGAATCGCGGGGCGGGTGCATTACTGCTAACATTGACTGCTGTGTGTCCGGGCAGGTCGACGGGCACTTCTCCCGAGTCGCCATAGGTATCCCCACGCCGCTCAGTCGATGGCTCTGGAGTGAACCCTCACCGACCCATCCGCGAGAAGCAAGAGAGTTTATACCAGTGGCAAATATCAAGTCCCAGAAGAAGCGCATCCTCACCAACGAGAAGGCACGCGTTCGCAACGCCGCCATCAAGTCGGAGCTGAAGACCGCAATCCGCTCGGTCAACGAGGCCGTGGCCTCCGCCGACAAGGATGCCGCCGGCACCGCGCTGGCCTCGGCCAGCCGCAAGCTGGACAAGGCCGTCAGCAAGGGTGTCGTCCACAAGAACAACGCCGCGAACCGCAAGTCCGCGATCTCCAAGAAGGTCGCCGCCCTCTAGGCAGGACGAGCATGCGGAGGATGGCCGCCCCGGCAACGGGGTGGCCATCCTTTTTTGTGTTGGAGCAAGGACCCGCCCCGCCCCGCCACCGGACCGTCGCGTGCATCAGCGGCGTGCGGCCAGGGCGATTCCGGTGACGGCGCGCTCCACCGCGTATTCGGGATCCCGCGATGCGCCCTTGACCTGTGCGTCGGCTTCCGCGACCAGTCGTAGGCAGTTCACGAGCTCGTCCGGCGTCCAGTATTGTGCCTGTTCCTGGGCCTGTTGGACCTGCCAGGGAGCCATCCCCAATTCCCTCGCCAGCTGCCCGGCCGACTTGCGCTGCCCTGCGACCTTGGCCACCTGTCGGAGCTTCATGGCCAGCGCCGCGACGATCGGGACGGGGTCGGTGCCGGTGGCCAGCGCATGGCGCAAAGTGCTGAGGGCGACGGCCCCACGCCCGGTGAGGGCGGCGTCTGCGACCTTGAAACCGGTCGCTTCGACCCGCCCACCGAAATACTCGTCGACCGACTCCTTGACGACTTCGCCCGTGGTGTCCTGAACCAACTGCGTGCAGGCGGCCGCCAGTTCGGCCAGGTCCGAGCCGACCGCGGCCACGAGAGCCCGCGCGGCGTCGGGCTGGATGCGGCGCTTGGCCTGGCGGAACTCCTGGGCCACGAAGTCCAGCTTCTCCGCGTCCTTTTTCAGCGGCTGGCAGTCGATGACGTGGGCTCCGGCCGCCTTCAGGGCATCCAAGAGCTTCTTGCCGCGGTTGCCCCCGGAATGGTGCATTGCCACCACGACGTCCGGCGCAGGCGACTTGCAGTAGGCCAAGGCGTCCTCGAGGAAGTCCTCGTTCATGGTGGCGAGCCCTCGGGCCACCACCACTTTCGCCTCGCCGAAAAGCGAGGGGCTGGCGGCCATGAGCAGCTCACCGCGTTGGTAGGCGGCCGCATCGAACTCCGTGGTTTCGACTCCGGACTCGCGTTCCCGGACAAGGCTGCGGAGCCGCTCGACGGCCCTCCCGGCCAGATGGGATTCCGGTCCGAGGAGCAGGACCAAGGGAGCCGGTTCAACGGTGCGCCAGCTCCCCGCCGATGCCGTCTTGGCCTGACTCCTTGTGGGAGCCGACTTTGCTGCCGCCATGTCCGTCCACCTTCCGACGCTTGTTTGACTCTGAATCCTATCCCCTCCACCGGGACCGTCCGGTGGCTTCCCCCGTCGGCGTTCCGACCAACTCCACGGTGCCCCGCCCAGTGGTGCGCAGGAGGATCGTACCGTTGAGGTCCGTGCGGAACGTCGCCATGCCCGCGGCGTCCAGAGCGGCCAGGATTTCCGGCGCCGGGTGTCCGTAGCCGTTGTCCGCTCCAACGCTGATCAACGCGATCCTTGCCCCTACCCGTTCGATGACGTCGGTTCCCCCGTTTCTGGCGCCATGGTGGCTGACCTTGAGGATGTCCGCCCGCAGGCGTGGGCGCTCCCCGAGCAGCCGAAGCATGGCGTCCTCTTCAATGTCACCCGTTGCCAGAAGCGTTGCTCCGGTGGAGAGGGTGAAGAGCACGACCAGCGACGCGTCGTTTTCGCTGGTCGACACGGCGCCGGCGGAGGGCGAGATAGCGGACCACTCCAGGGTCCGCTCCCGTCCCTTTTCACCGGCCCCGATCCGGCGCGCCTGGTGGGCATCGGGCATTCCACGTGGGCTCTCGTCCGGGTCCGCGCCGGAATAGTACAGCTCGCCGACGCTACGCCCGCGGAAGACGCCGGCGATCCCGCCTGCGTGGTCCGCGTGCAGGTGCGTGACGAAGAGTGCGTCGACGGTGTCCACGCCGAGGCCGGACAGGCACGCGTCGACCGCGCCCGGGTCCAAACCCGTATCCACGACCACGGCGCTTCGATCCCCGGTACGCAGCGCCAGCGCGTCACCCTGACCGATGTCGCACACCGCCACTTCCCATGGACCGGACTTCGTCGGGAACACGGCAGTCGCCGGCAACGTGATGCCCGCGAGGAGCGCGATGAAACCGATGGCGGCACCGATGGCCCATCCCCGCGCACCGATTCGCGTACCCGGGAACCGCCGCGCTCCAGGCACCTCCGGCGCGGGATCCGTTGGCTGGTCCACGGACCGGCGCCGGACCGTGGCCAACCATGCTGAAGAAACGGCCAACGCGGCCAGGACGGCGGCGGCCAGCTGGCCACTTCCCCCCTCGGGCCAGGGAACGGTGGCGGCGGGCAGGGAAGCCACCGCCCTGCCGACGCCGGCCACGAGGACCGACGGCAATCCAGAGGCCCACACGAGCGGGAGCACCCAGGGTGCCGGAAGTGCGGCCAACAGCAGGGCGGAAGTCCCGACGACGGTGACGATCGGCACCAGCGGAGCCACGATGATGTTGGCGGCCACGGCATAGACGGGAAGCTCCGCGCTCAGATCAACGAGCACGGGAAGGCAAAACAGTTGGGCGGAGATGCAGATGGCCGATCCGTTGGCCAGCCAACCCGGCATGATCCGCATCAGAACCGCGGCCAGCGGACGGCCGAGAACCACGATCCCGGTGGTCGCGAGGACGGACAGCTGGAACGCGGGCTCACCGGCATACCAGGGGTTCCACACCAGCAACGCCACAACGCAAACACACAAGGAGGAAAACGCCTGCCGCCCGCGCCCGGCATAGACGGCCGTGGCGGCGACGGCTCCCATGACCGCGGACCGGACGACGCTGGGTTCGGGACGGACGAGGACCACGAAACCCACCAGACAGGCCAGCGAGCCCGCGTAGGCGGCGGCCCGCCCCAGTCCCGTGGCACGAGCCAGCCACAGCACGGCGCCGAGTACCATGGCGCAGTTCGCGCCGCTGACCGCGGTCAAATGCACGAGACCCGACGCCTTCATGGCCGCGGACAGCCCCTCGTCCTGACCGCTGCGGTCCCCCATGACCATGCCGGGCAGGAGCGCGGCCCCGTCGGCGGGCAGCACTCGTGTCAGGTCCAGGAAGCGGGATCGAAGAGTGTGGGCCGGCCCTGGCGCGTCGTCCACTCCACGGATGCTGATCGGTCCCGTGGGGCGGATCCAAAGTGTTTCGCGCGATTCCGGCGACGCCGGAGAGGCGCGCCCCAGGCCTTCGACCACGTCCCCGTTCCGGAGGGGGCGCCCGCCGACATGGTCCGGTGAGACGGCCACGACGACTTCCGTGTTTGTCCCACGCCACTGCCCCGCCAAGGCATACCGCTCCAGGGCGGCAGACGCGATCAGCGTCGTGACTCGGGGCTTTCCTGTCCGGCCGGTGCCGTCGTCCCTCTCGTTCTCGTCCGATGCGCCGAAGCGGTCGGGGTTCGCCACCGCGCGGGGATCCTCCAGTAGCCGGACGCTGAAACGCAGGGAATCCCCGTCGGCCAGATGAGCGTCGAAAACCGGATCGGTGGTGGACAGTCCGTGTCCGGCGACCGAAACCGCGGCCAGCGTCCCCCCGGCCACGAACAACGCCAGCGGCGCCCACAGGGGATGGCTCCAGGCGAGCAGTCCCCTGTTGCGCAAGAGGACCCACGCCAGGGCAACCAGCAGTGCGCTTCCGGCGCACGCAACCAGCGCCGTGGACGGGACGTCGAGCCCCACCAAGGCCGTGGCCGCAAGCCATGCGCCTGCGGCGCACCACAACGCCCTGGCGTCCAAGCCCGCGAGTTCTTCCTGTGTGCTCCCCGTGGGAGGCGGAGACAGGGCCCGGTTCGCGGTGTCGGCGAGCAGGGCGGGGATCTTCCTCATTCGAAGGCCACCAGCCCCTCGAGCCGCTCCATCATGGCCGGTCCAATGCCCGGGACGGAATCCAGCTCAGAGAGCGAGGAGAAGGGTCCGTTGCGGCCGCGATGGTCGATGATCTTGGCGGCCATGACGGGGCCGACGCCGGGAAGGCTCTCCAACTCGGCAGCGGGCGCGGTGTTGACGTTGACGGCCACGGCGGCCGACGCGGCCCCGGCACCGTGGGAACCGGCGGAATCCGGGACGCCGGTTCCGGCAGCCCCGGCGGGACGCCCGTCACCCGTGGTGGGAATCAGGAGCTGTTGGCCATCGTTCAGCACGGAAGCCAGATTGACGGCCGACTGGTCGGCTTGCGCCGTCAGGCCCCCGGCTTCCTCCACCGCCGTGGCGGCGCGCGTGCCGACGGGAAACGTGTAGACGCCTGGCTTCTTGACGGCGCCGGCCACGTGGACCACCAGGCTTCCGGCAGACGTGTCCGCGGAAGGGACGTCCGGGGATCCGCCCGGCGCTTCCTCCCCGTCGCCGGGCTTCTCATCCGTCGGACCCGCGGCGGGTGCGGAAGCAATGCCCGTCGCGGCGCTGGGAACCAGTTGGACCTCCCCGAGGCGCTCTCCCCCGCCGTTCGGCGGGTGGAAAAGGAGGCTGATGCAGATCCATGCCAGGGCACCCAGCAACAGGCATAGTGTGGCCCCGCGTCCGACGCGCAAGCGCAGCCGCCGGACCGGGGCCACCGGACGGGCGGTGTCCCCGCGAAGTTCCCACCGGTGACGGACCATGCCCCCACGCTAGGGATCGGCCGGGCCGGGGCGACCGACGCTGAGGCCGGTGTGGAATCCGGGGGTCTGGTGACCGGTTGTGGAGGGCGGCTCTCCGCGTCCTATTGCTCCTGTGGCTCCGGATCCTTGGGTATCGCCGAGACCACCACGGCCAAGACGCCGGCCCCCGTGTGGGCGGCGAGGACCGCCGGCAGCGGCTGGCATCTGACCGGCTGGACGGAGGATCCGGACAGCTCGTTCGCGAGTTCGTGCGCGGGACCGCTGTCGCCGAAATAGTGGACGGCCACGCGTGCCCCGGCCGGGTGTCGGCCGGCATCCTCACGGGCCAGCGCGACGAGTCGAACGAGGGCGCGCGGCAGTGTCCGTACCTTCTCCTTCACCACCACCTGGCCCTCGCTCACCGCCAAAAGGGGTTTGACGGCCAAAATGGTACCCAGCACGCTGGCGGCGGCACCGATCCGGCCACCCTTGCGCAATTGCTCAAGGCTGGGGACGACGAATCCGATCGTGTTGCCCCCCGCGAGGCCGGCAACCGCGGCCACGCCGGACTCGTCGACACCGACCTCGGACGCGGACACCGCGTCCATCACCGAAAAGCCCAAGGCCAGTCCCACCGTCTCCGAATCGACGACGGTGACGGGAACCGGGCTCTGCTCCGCGGCCCAATGTGCCGCCTCGACGGTGCCCGAAAGCTTCGACGACAGGTGGATCGACACGACGTGTTCGAATCCGGCGTCGGCCAACGCCCGGTACGTGCGCAGGAACAATCCGGGAGCCGGCCGGGACGTCTTGACCGACTTTCCGAGCGCCAGTGCCATGGCCAACTCGGTTTCGACGTCGGCTGTGCCTTCCGTGTGCATCTGGCCGTCGATCATGATCGGCATGGGCACCACGGTGAGGACCGCGCGGTGCGCCGCGGCCCAGTCGACGGGAATGGCCGACGACGAATCGGTGACCACCGCGACGCGGTGCCCCGGGGGCGTTGCGGCTCGGCCGTTCGCCACCTCGCGCCCGCGCCGGCGCAGCCGTTCAAGCCAGCCGGGCAGCCGATCCGGTCCGCCCGGCTGGGCGAGCGCCCCGTTCTGCTCCATCGTCGTGTCCGTCCTCTTGATCGGCTGGTGTGGCGGACCCGCCTGCGGATCCTATGCCGGGACGATGTTCACGAGTTTAGGCGCACGGACGATCACGGTGCGCAGGTCCCGGCCGTCCACGGCGCGCCGGACGGCGGCCGACTCCAACGCGAGTTCGCGCAGGGCGTCCTCCGTGATGTCGGCGGGCACCTCGATACGGTCGCGCACCTTGCCCTGCACCTGCACAATGGCGGTGACGGTGTCTTGGACCAGCAGCGCTTCCTCGACGGCGGGCCATCCGGCATTGGCGACGGACGGTTCGTGGCCGAGCTGGGCCCACATGTCCTCCGCCGTGTAGGGAGCGAAGAGGCTGAGGATCACCGCCACGGCCTCGACGGCCTCGCGCACGGCCGGATCCGCCGCGCCGGGGCCCGCGTCGATCGCCTTGCGTGTCGCGTTGACCAGCTCCATGGCCTTGGCCACGACGACGTTGAACTTCCCGGCGTCGAGGAGTTCGCGCGCGTCCGCGACTGTGCGGTGCGTCGCGCTGCGCAGCGCCTTGTCGCCGTCGGACGGATCGGTGCCCACCGCGCTGGCGACGTCTCCGGCCAGGCGCCAGGCACGGGCCAGGAACTTGGAGGAGCCCGACGGCGAGACGTCCGCCCAGTCGACGTCGTCCTCCGGCGGCGACGCGAAGATCATGGTGAGACGAACGGCGTCGACCCCGAACTTGTCCAACTGCTCCCCGAGGTCCACGCCGTTGCCCAGCGACTTGGACATGGCCTTGCCGCCGTTGAGGACCTGGCCCTGGTTGAGGAGGGCGCTGAAGGGTTCGGTCGCCTCGATCAGGCCGAGGTCGTGGACCACCTTGGTGAAGAACCGCGAATAGAGCAGATGCAGGATCGCGTGCTCCACGCCGCCGACGTACTGTCCGACCGGCATCCAGTCCCTAACCGCCTGCGGATCGAACGGGCCCTCGGTGTAGTGCGGGGAAACGAACCGCATGAAGTACCAGGAGGAGTCCACGAAAGTATCCATGGTGTCCGTATCCCGCTTCGCGTCGCCGCCGCACTTCGGGCACGCGACGTTGACCCACTCGGGAACCGCGGCCAAGGGGGAAGTCCCCTTCGGGGCGAGCTGTTCACCGCGCAGGTTGTCCGGGAGGCGGACTGGGAGCTGGTCGTCCGGAACCGGGACCTCGCCGCAGTCGGCGCAGTGGATGATGGGGATCGGCGTGCCCCAGAACCGCTGGCGGCTCAGGAGCCAGTCGCGCAGGCGGAAGTTGACGGTGTGCTCACCCGTTCCGGCGGCCTCGACGATTTCAATCGCACGGGCGATTCCGTCGGCCTTGCTCAGGCCGTCCAGTTCGCCGGAATTGATCAGTGTGCCCTCGCCCGTGGTCGCAACGCCCGTGGCGGCCGGGTCCTCCTCGCCGGTGTCGAGCACGGCGCGAACCGGCAGCCCGAAGGCCGTGGCGAAGTCGAGGTCGCGCTGGTCGTGCGCGGGCACGGCCATGATGGCGCCCGTTCCGTACTCCGCCAGCACGTAGTCCGCGGCCCAGACGGGCAGCTTCTCTCCGTTGAGCGGGTTCACGGCGTAGCGGCCCGTGAACACCCCGGTCTTCTCGCGTTCGGTGGCCTGGCGCTCGATCTCGCTCAGCGCCTTGACCTGCTCCTGGTACTCCTCCAGCGCCGGGCGCTGTTCGTCCGTGACCAGCTCGGCGGCCAAGGCGGCGTCCGCGGCGACCACGAAGAACGTGGCGCCGTGCAGGGTGTCGGGGCGGGTGGTGAAGACGGTGGTCATCGCCGCGGGCTTGTTGCCCACGGCCTCGATGGCGAAGTGGACGTGGGCGCCCTCCGACCGGCCGATCCAGTTCTTTTGCATGGAGAGCACGCGCTCCGGCCAGTGGCCCTTGAGCTGCTCCATGTCCTGGAGCAGCCGGTCGGCGTAGTCCGTGATCTTGAAATACCACTGGTTCAGCGACTTCTTGGTCACCGGGGTACCGCAACGCTCGCAGGCGCCGTTGACGACCTGCTCGTTGGCGAGCACCGTCTGGTCCGTGGGGCACCAGTTCACCGGGTGGTCCTTGCGGTAGGCCAGGTCCTTCTCGTAGAACCGGACGAACAGCCACTGGGTCCAGCGGTAGTACTCGGGATCGGAGGTGTGCACGCGGCGGGACCAGTCGGCGCTGATCGCGTAGCGCTTGAAAGAGGCCGCCTGCGTCTCGATGTTCGCGTACGTCCACTCGCTCGGGTGTGCGTTGCGCTTGATCGCGGCGTTCTCCGCCGGGAGGCCGAACGAGTCCCAGCCGATCGGGTGCATAACGTCGTAGCCCAGCTGGCGCCAGTAGCGTGCCACGACGTCGCCCATGGCGAACGCCTCGGCGTGGCCCATGTGCAGGTCGCCGGAGGGATAGGGGAACATGTCCAGCACGTAGCGGCGTTCGCGGCTTCCGTCGTCGAGCGGGGCGAAGACATTGAGCTTGTCCCAGACCGGCGCCCAGGTCGCTTCGATGGCCGCGGCGTCGTAGGCCTGTCCGGCCTCCTCGGACTGCCGGCTGGTGGTGCTGTTCTCGCTGGTCACTGGTGGTCTTCCTCGTTGAATCGGTGCCTCGGCGACCCGGGCCTACCCGCGGGGCGTTCAGGACAAACAAAAGCCCCTTGCATGCAAGGGGCTGCCGTACGGGGCGCGCGGTGTACTCAGCGCACCCCGTACGGCGGGGTAAGTAGGGACTTCCGTTCCATGTAGGGATCTTACCCCAGTCGCGGAGGCGGACGTCAGCGCACGTCGTCGTCGATCCAATCGAAGGTGCGCGTCACGGCCTTTTTCCACAGTCGCATCTGGCGATCCCGCTCCTCGGGGTCCATGCGGGGTTCCCACCGCTTGTCTTCCGACCAGTAGCTCTCCAGCTCCCCGAGGTCCTTCCAGAACCCGACGGCGAGGCCGGCGGCATACGCGGCGCCCAGCGCCGTAGTCTCGATCACCTTGGGCCGGACCACGGGCACCCCGAGAAGGTCGGCCTGGAACTGCATCAGCGCGTCGTTGGCGACCATGCCGCCGTCGACCCTGAGCTCGGTCAGCGCGACTCCGGCGTCTGCGTTCACGGCGTCCAAAACCTCGCGGGTTTGGAAGGCGGTGGCCTCCAGCGCCGCGCGGGCGATGTGGCCCCTGTTCGCGAAACGGGTCAGGCCCACGATCGCGCCGCGCGCATCCGGGCGCCAGTAGGGCGCGAACAATCCGGAGAAGGCCGGGACGATGTACACGCCCCCGTTGTCCTCCACCGTGGTCGCGAGGGTCTCGACCTCCGGAGCCGTCGAGATCATGCCGATGTTGTCGCGCAGCCACTGGATGAGCGAACCGGTGACAGCGATGGAGCCCTCGAGCGCATAGACGGGCCTCCCGTCGCCGAGCTTGTAGGCAACGGTGGTGAGGAGCCCGTTTTCGCTGCGGACGAGCTCCTCGCCGGTGTTGAAGATCAAGAAGCAGCCGGTGCCGTAGGTGTTCTTGGCATCGCCCTTCCCGAACGCGGCCTGCCCGAACGTTGCCGCCTGCTGATCGCCGAGGATGCCGGCGACGGGAACCTCGCGCAGCAACTGTGAACCGTGGACCTCCCCATAGACCTCGGACGAGGACTTGATGGCCGGCATCATCGAGCGTGGAACGCCGAAGTCGGCGAGGATCTCCTCATCCCAATCGAGGGTCTTCAGGTCCATAAACAGGGTGCGTGACGCGTTGGTCACGTCAGTGATGTGGACACCACCGTCGGTGCCGCCCGTCAGGTTCCACGTCACCCACGTATCCGTGTTTCCGAACAGGAGCTCCCCACGTTCCGCCTGCCCGCGGGCGCCGTCAACGTTGTCGAGGATCCACTTGATCTTCGTTCCGGAGAAGTACGTCGCCAGCGGCAGTCCGACCCGGTCCTTGTAGCGGTCAACGCCGGCGTCCCCGGCAAGCTCGTCGACAATCGGCTGGGTCCTCGTGTCTTGCCAGACAATGGCGTTGTAGACGGGTTCGCCCGTGGTCCTGTTCCAGACCACCGTGGTTTCGCGTTGGTTGGTGATGCCCACCGCGACGATGTCGTGCCGCGTCAGGTTGGCCTTGGACAGCGCGCTTCCGACGACCTCCCGGGTATTTGCCCAGATTTCGGATGGGTCGTGCTCCACCCAGCCGGCCTTCGGGAAGATCTGCTCGTGTTCCAGTTGTCCGGTCGAGGCGATCCGGCCCTCGTGGTCGAACACGATGGCCCGTGTGCTGGTGGTCCCCTGGTCGAGCGCGATCACGTATTTCTCACTCATGTGCTTCACCTTTCGTTGTCACTTCGTTGTGTTGGGGAGGTGTTAGTAGAGGGCGCCGGCGGCGAGTCCGGCTGCCGCGCCACCGAGGAGCGGTCCGACGACGGGGACCCATGAGTATCCCCAATCGCTGCTGCCCTTTCCCTTGATGGGCAGCAGCGCGTGGACGATGCGCGGGCCGAGGTCGCGCGTCGGGTTGATGGCGTATCCGGTGGGCCCGCCGAGGGAGGCGCCGATCCCGACGACCAGCAGAGCCACCGCCAGCGGACCCAAGCCCGAAGGCGTCTGCCCGAAGGAAGCAATCACGAAGACCAGCACGAAGGTACCGATCGCCTCGGTGGCCAGGTTCCAGCCGGGGTTCCGGATTCCGGGGCTCGTGGAGAAGACGGCGAGTTTGTTGGCGGCTTCCGGCTCGGCGTCGAAGTGCTGCTTGTACGCGACCCAACACGCGGCGGCTCCGAACATGGCGCCGGTGAGCTGCGCGCCGAAATAGGCCAACATGTTCAGCATGGTCTTGTCCACGCCGGGTGCGAACTCGGCGGCGTCGCCGTTCGCCATGAGGCCCACGGTCACCGCCGGGTTCAGGTGGGCTCCGGATGCCGCCGCGATGTAGACGCCGGCGAAGACGCCGAGCCCCCAGCCGAAGTTGACCAGCAGGAATCCTCCGCTGTTTCCCTTGGTGCCCGCCAGCGCGACGTTGGCGACGACGCCGCAACCGAGCAGCAGGAGCATGGCGGTGCCGAACATCTCGGCGCTGAATATGTGTAGAGACATCATTGACTCCTCGTGGTTTTTCCCGCGGCCACCGGATGTGGGGCGGGCGTGCGGGTGCCGCGGATGACTCCGCGGACCCCGGCGTTTCGGGGCGCTATGCCGGTTGGTGGCTGCCCTGGTGCGGGGCCAGCCCCCGACGCGTGCCGTTCCCGCCCAGCTGCGTGCGGTGCAACCGGAGCAGGGTGTCCTGCGCGTGTTTGATTTCATCCCGGGTCGTTTCGTCGTCCCACGCGAGATAGCGCGCCAGGACGCCCGCGGTTTCCTCCAGCATTTCCCTGGTCACTAGCCCGCGGAAAGCCAGCGAGGTGCGGCGGATGAAGATGTCGATCAGGCGGGTGGCCTGCTCCTGGGCCACGAAGTAGCCGAGTTCGCCGACCGTCAATTCATCGGTGGCGTTCAACGGGGCGTCGTTCGGGCCGCAATGCTCCAGCACGGCGTCGGCGCGCGTTCCGTGCCGCTCCAAGAGGATCTCCAGCCGACGGCGTTCCGCCAGGGAGGCCCGGGCGGCGAACCACTCCCCCAGCGACGCCGCGTCTTTCGGGTACCCGCGTCCGCCGCCGATGGCGAGGTCCTTCGTCGACACGGAACGCCGCTGGCCGGACTCCGAGAGGACGTCGCCGGCCAGGTGCTCCGCAAGCGCCCGGAAAGTGGTCCACTTCCCGCCGACGAGGGTCAGCATCGGCACTCCGTCGCCGAGCGTGCTTCTCTCGATGCGGTAGTCCCGGGAGACGAATCCGGGCTGCGTGCCATCGTGGCGCGGGAGCGGCCGGACGCCCGAAAAGGTGTGGACGATCGCATCGCGGCCGACTTCCAGGGCGGGGAAGACATGGTGGACGAGGTCGAGGAAGTAGTCGATTTCCGCATCCGTGCACACGGCGTCCCGGCTGATGTCGGCCTCGATGTCCGTCGTGCCCACCAGGACGCGGTCGCCCAAAGGATAGATCAGCACGATCCGTCCGTCCCTGTGCTCGAAGAAGATCTCGTTCCCTCCCGTCGCCTCCAGCAGTGCCGGGTGGTCCAGAACGATGTGGCTGCCCTTGGTTCCGCCCATGT
Organism: Arthrobacter arnarulunnguaqae; assembly: GCF_051262515.1. Lineage (NCBI taxonomy): Bacteria > Bacillati > Actinomycetota > Actinomycetes > Micrococcales > Micrococcaceae > Arthrobacter > Arthrobacter arnarulunnguaqae. Next base: position 450,932 of record NZ_JBIMER010000001.1, read on the forward strand.
GGGTCGTGGGCTTGCCGACCGACGCGTTGGTCGCATCCGCCCACGCCCCGGTCGCGTTGACGACCGTTCCGGCGCGGAACCTGAACTCCTCCCCCGTGATTTCGTCTCGCAGGACCACTCCCTCGGCTTCGTGGCGGGCCAGACTGAGGTAGTTGCTGGCACGCGCAGCTGGATTCGCCTCCAACCCCGACCTCAGAACGTCGAGTGTGAGCCGCTCGGGGTTGTGCACGGAGGCGTCGAAGTAGGTGGCGGTGTACTTCACGTCCCGGCGCAGCTGGGGTAGCGCCGCGAGGGATTTCCTGCGTCCGTGGAAGGTGTGCCACGGCGTGTTGCGGGCCGTGGACAGGCCGGCGAAGCAGTCGTACATCACCAGGCCGGCCTTGATCAGCGCCGCGCCGCGTTCGGTGGGACGTCCGCTGCGGTGCGTCAGGAATCGAAGCGGCGCGCTGAGGATCCCGGAGAAGGTGGAGAAGACGGGAATCGTGGTCCGCAGCGGTTTGACATAATGCGGCGCGATGGACAGCAGCCCGTTCCTTTCGGCAACGGACTCCCGCACCAACCTGAACTCCCCGTTCTCCAGGTATCTAATGCCGCCGTGGATCATGTGGGACGAGGCGCCCGATGCCCCTTGGCAGTAGTCGCCGCGTTCCACCAGCGCCACGTCGACGCCTTGCAGCGCCAGATCGCGGAAAGTGGCGACGCCGTTGATTCCGCCCCCGATGACGAGCACGGCCGCCTCGGGACGGTCCTTGAAGTCCTGTACTTGCTGGCGGATTCGGGTGTTTTTGGGCACGCTGGGTCCTCACTGACATGGCTTTGGGGTTCTTGGCGGGGGACGTGTTCCCGTCCCGCATGAGTAGTCTTGGGAAAGGTGGACCAACACGTCAATGCGTATGCACGAATGTGCACTAATTCCAGGAACGGGACAGATTATGAGCGGCGACACACCATGAACGACGTCGGAAGTGGACGGATCGACCACGGGCGGCGGCACCCGCGCAGCCAGGGACAGGACGCCGATGTTTTGCGTGCCGCCCAGCTCTACTACATGCAGAACCTGACCATGGACGCCATCGCCCGCGAGCTGCGCGTGTCGCGGTCCACCGTGTCGCGGCTCCTGGGCAGGGCGCGCGAAACCGGGGTCGTGAGTTTCGTGGTCAACAAGGCCAGTTCGCCCACGCCTGAGTTGGAGCGTCGGCTCGCGGAGCGGTACGGGATCACCGTTCATGCCGTGCCCACCGATCGGGAGCTGAGCGAGGCGGACGTCCTGGAACGGGTCGCGGTGCATGCCGCCGGGATCCTGACGCGGCTGGTGGGTTCCGACATGATCATCGGTGTGGCCTGGGGCTCTACCGTCAGCGCGATCAGCCGCCACCTCAAGCCGCATCCCACCCGCGGAACGGTCGTGGTGCAACTCAACGGATCCGGAAACGTGCAGTCGTCCGGCATCGCCTACGCCTCAGACATCCTGCAACGGTTCGGCGCGGCATACGGCGCCCGTATCGAACAGTTTCCCGTCCCGACGTTCTTCGACGACGCGCACACGCGTGAACTCATGTGGCGGGAACGGTCCATCACCAGGGTCTTGGATCTGCAGCGGCACATGGGGCTCGTCCTGTTCGGGCTGGGCACCGTAGACGCCGATGTCCCCAGCCACGTCTACCGGGGCGGCTACCTCACTCCGCGGGACCTCGAGGAAATCCGCGCCCGGGGCGTCGTGGGCGACGTCGCCACCACGTTCTTCACGGCGGACGGGGCGACGGATGCCATCGAATTGAACCGGCGATCCACCGGGCCTCCACTCGAGGTCCTGCGTCGTGTCCCCCGCAGGGTGTGCGCCGTGGCGGGCCGCTCGAAGGTACCGGCCCTCGCGGCGGCACTCGGCATGGGGCTGATCACGGATCTGGTCCTCGACGAGGCGGCGGCCGCGGAGCTCGCGGAGATCGCCGACGATCGGCACAACGACAACGACAACGACAACGACAACGACAACGACGATGGCGACCACGGCCACGGCCCCGGCTCCCGCTAGGGTGGATTCCATGTCTTCCCGCCCGGACGCAACACTGGTCAGCACACACCGCATCCTGGGGGCGGACCTCAGGTGTTGGACCTACCCCGCCGCTGGCGCCCCCGCGGGAACCATCCTGGCCGTCCACGGATTCCGTGGCGACCACCATGGGCTCCAGCTCCTCGTCGACGCGCTGCCCGAGTACGCCGTCGTCGTGCCCGACCTGCCCGGTTTCGGGGACTCGACGCCGATGCGCGGCACGGCGCACGACGCGGCGGGGTACGCCGTAGCCGTCAGGGAACTGGCAGGACAGCTCGGGCTGGGGCCCTCGACGACCCTGCTCGGGCATTCGTTCGGAACCCTCGTCGCCGCCCGCCTGTTGGCCGACCATCCGGGGTCCTTCCGCCGGCTGGTGCTGGTCAACCCCATCTGCGAGCCCGCGCTCGAAGGGTCCAACGCACTGATGTCCAAGGCGGCCGGCGTCTTCTACGCCGTCGGTTCCATGCTCCCGGCCGCGCTCGGCGAACCGCTTCTGCGTTGGAGACTCATCTCGGACCTCATGAGCCTGGCCATGACCAAGTCGCGCCACCGAGCGGTGCGCTCCTACGTCAAGGACCAGCACCGCCGCTACTTCAGCCGCTTCAACGGCCGGGACACGCTGCGCGAAGCCTATGCGTCCTCCATCAGCGGCACGGTGCTGCAAGTCGCGCCCCAGATCCCCGTGCCGACCCTCCTGGTCGCCGGCGCGCTGGACGAACTGGGGTCCGTCGCCGGCCAAAGGAGGCTGGCCGCGGGCTTCCGCTCCGCGGACCTGCGGGTCATCGAGGGGGTGGGCCACCTGATCCACTATGAGAAACCGTTGGAGGCCGCCGGCCACATCCGCGAGTTCCTGACGCGTTAGAGGACACCGTCGGGATCCACGCGCACGTTGACCACCGGATCGCGCTGGGCGGAGGAGACGGCCCGTTGCTTGCGCAGTTCGGCCGTGACGGCCGCCCCGTCGGCGTAGGGATAGAAGATGATCCACCGGTGGTCCCCGTCCTCCTCGATGACGGGGCCGTTCGTGCGCGCCGACGGGGGAAGGTCGAGCGAGGCCACGAAGCGGTCCGTCGCCGTGGCCGGGCCCGTTACGACGGCGGTGCGGACCGCGGGCGGCAACCCCAGTTCGCGTCGTTGGGCCAGCTCGCGCTCCGCGAAGACCGCCGGGTCCCAGCGCACCATCGCGCTGAGGGGATCCGAGGCGACGGCGGCGACCACCACGACTCCCCCGTCCTTGGAGGATCGGGCCAACGAGGCCGCTGCAAGCCAGCGGTGGAGCACGTCCTCGCCGGTGCGCAGGCCGTCGCGGGCCAACATCCGGTCTCCGTCCAGCAACAACACGGCGGCGTAGCCGCCCTCGGCGACCGGTTCGGCGCCCGGTGTCGCCACCACGACGGCGGGGCCCGGACCCACCCGCTCTCGGGGCTGCGCGCCCGTCGCGCTGACCACCGGCGCGCGCGGGAAGGCCCGGCCGAGCTCCTCCGCGGTCCGGTCGGCCCCGATGGTGCCGGCGCGCAGGCGGTGTCCCCCGCATTCGGGGCAGGTCCACACCGGCATCTGGACGCCGCACCAGCGGCAGGCGGGGACCGAACGCGCATCGCCGTATCCCAGCGGGCCGGCGCATTCCGCGCATCGCGCGCTTTCCCGGCACCGTTCGCAACGCAGGGCGGGAACGAAACCGGTACGCGCCACCTGCACCAGCACCGGCCCCGTGGACAGGGCGTCGGCGGCGGCCTTCCATGCGACCTGGGGCAGACGCGCGGCGTGCAACAGGGGGTCGCGCTCGGCCTGGTGCGAATCCGACGACGCGAGCACCCGGGGCGCGGCCGCACGCAGGGCCGCGCGCGGCGCGGCGAGCTCGGACGCCCACCCGGTCAGGACCAGCCGCTGGGCCTCGGCGCTACGGCCGTGCGCGGCGATGAGCAGTCCGCAGCCGGCCTCCCCCGCCCGGAGCAGGAGCGTCTCGCGGACATGGTGGTAGGGCGCCCTGGGTTCGGCGTGGCTCGAGTCGTGGTCCTCCCACAGCACGAGCAGACCGAGGTCGCCCACCGGAGCGAATGCCGCGGAGCGCGTGCCAACGGCCACCCTGACCTCGTTGCGCGCGGCGCGCAGGAAATTGCGGTAGCGCGGCGTCGCGCCGTCGTCGGCGGTGAGCCGGGCGTAGGAATCGGCGCCCGGCGTCGCGTCGAGTGCGTCGGTGAGGCGGCGCAGGTCGCGGGCATCGGGTACGACGACGACGGCGCCGCGTCCGGAGCGCACGCAGGCCGCGACCGCGCCGGCCAGCAGCGCGGGCCAACCGCCGGGCTGGTTGGGCAGCACGCTCAGGACGGCGCGCGGCGAATCACCGGCGGCGAGGGCCGCCGTGAAGTCGGTGCCGCCGTCGTACGCGGCGAAAGGGTTCGCCGCGGTGTCGGGTGGGGTGTCGGGCACGGTGGCTGGGACCGCGCCCGGGAGGCTTTCGGCGGCGGAGTCGCGGGGCTCGCGCTCCACGCGGGCCATGCGCGGTGGAACGGCGCTCCGCACGACGTCGGCCACGGTGCCCGCGTAGCGTGCCGCTACGGTCTGGCACAGCCGGAGCACCTCCGGCGTCAGGACCACCTCCGCGGAGACGACCTTGTCCAGCGGTTGCAGCCGGACGCCTGGCTCCGCGTCCGCGCGGCGCTCCACGATGAACCCGGGCAGGTCCTGTCCGCCGAAACGCGCGCGCACGCGGACGCCGGCGCGCGCCGTCTCGGACAGCGCGGCGGGGACCAGGTAGTCGTAGAAACGATCCAGGTGCGGCACCTGGGTCTCCAGCAGCACGCGCGCCACCGGTAGGACCGCCGCGGCCTCCGGAGTGCCGGGCAACGGCTTGCCGACGTCGAACCCCTGCAGCAGCGAGGGCTGGCGCGCCTCCACGAACGGATCGCTCAGGCGTTGAAGTAGCTGCGCAGGGCGTCCGCGCGGTCCGTGCGCTCCCAGGTGAAGTCCGGCTCCTCGCGTCCGAAGTGCCCGTGGGCGGCGGTCCGCTGGTAGATGGGGCGCTTCAGGTCCAGGTCCTCGATGATGCCCAGCGGACGCAGATCGAAGATCTCGCGGATGGACTCCTCGATGCGCAGCGGATCCACCGTCTCCGTCCCGAACGTCTCCACGTACAGTCCCACGGGCCGGGCGACGCCGATCGCGTAGGCAACCTGGATCTCGGCACGCCGGGCGAGACCGGCCGCGACGACGTTCTTGGCGATCCAGCGCATGGCGTAGGCGGCCGAACGGTCGACCTTGGACGGGTCCTTGCCGCTGAACGCTCCGCCGCCGTGGCGGGCGAAGCCGCCGTAGGTGTCGACGATGATCTTGCGTCCGGTCAGGCCGGCGTCCCCGACGGGGCCGCCGATGATGAACGGTCCGGAGGGGTTCAGGATGATGCGTGTTTCGCTGATGTCCAGATCGGTTCCGGCGAGCACGGGCTTCACCACGAGCTCCATCAGGTCCTCCTGCAGCTGGGGCAGCAGGAGTTCGGTTGCGTGCTGGGAGGAAACGACGACCGTTTCCACGGACACCGGCCTGTCCCCGTCGTAGCCGATCGTCACCTGCGTCTTGCCGTCCGGGCGCAGGAGCGGCTGGAGTCCGGTCTTACGGACTTCGGTGAGACGTTCGGACAGCCGGTGGGCGAGGAAGATGGGGGTGGGCATGAGCACGGCGGTCTCGTCCGAGGCGAACCCGAACATGATGCCCTGGTCGCCGGCGCCCTGCAGGTCCCGCGGATCCTCCTGGATGCCTTCCCGGGCCTCCAGGGAGTTGAAGACGCCGTCGGCGATCTCCGGGGATTGCTGTCCGATCGAGACGGAGACGCCGCAGCGCGCGCCGTCGAAACCGTTTCCGGAGGAGTCGTAGCCGATGTCAAGCAGGGTCTGGCGGACCAGCTGCGGGATCTCGACATAGCCCTTGGTCGTGACCTCGCCGGCCACATGGACGAGTCCGGTGGTGGTGAGTGTCTCGACGGCCACGCGCGAGTCGGGGTCCTGGGCCAGCATGGCGTCCAGGATGGCGTCGCTGATCTGGTCGCAGATCTTGTCGGGGTGGCCCTCGGTGACCGATTCGGAGCTGAACAGGCGCAGGGCGGAATTGTCTCGAGTCACCGAACCACTCTACCGGTTCAGCACGTCCGAAATGACGCCCACGATCCCGGTGGCGACGCGTCCCTTGGGGCCCTCGAATTTGCGCGGACGCGCTCCGTCGGCGGCCAGCACGGTCACCGAATTGTGCTCGGTGCCGAAGACCAGACCCTCGCCGACCTCGTTGACCACGAGGAGTTCACAGCCCTTCCGGGCCAACTTGCTGCGGCCGTGTTCCAAGACGGATCCCTCGGCGTCGCCGGTCTCGGCGGCGAACCCCACGATCATGCGCGGCAGTCGCGTGCGTACCGACTCGTCCGCGCGGCGCCGCACCAGCTCCGCGAGGATGTCCGGGTTGCGCACCAGCTCGATGGTGGGAGTAGTGCCGTCGTCCTGCTTCTTGATTTTGGTGCCGTTGTATGCGGCGGGCCGGAAGTCCGCGACGGCGGCGGCCATGACGAGCACGTCCGCGCCCTCGGCGGCGGCGTTGACGGCGTCGCGGAGCTCCAGGGCCGTGGAGGCGGTGGCCAACTCCACGCCCTCCGGGGCCGGTTGATCCATGTGCGCCGCGACGAAGCGCACGGTGGCGCCCGCGGCGAGGGCGGCCCGCGCGATGGCGCTTCCCTGCTTGCCGGAGGAGCGGTTGCCGAGGAACCGCACGGGGTCCAGCGGTTCGCGGGTCCCGCCGGCGCTGACGACGACGATGCGGCCGGCCAACGGCCCAGTGGCGCCGCCTCGCGGACCCGGTGCCTGCGCGGGGGCGGTTTCCGGTGGGGAGTGGGGATCGGCCGCTGGGAACGGCGCGTCGGCCACCGGGGACGCCGTGGTGCGACCGCCCGAGAGCAGCGGCGCGACGGCGTCGAAAAGTTCCTGTGCCTCGGGCAGTCGCCCGGCGCCGGAATCCTTCCCGGTGAGGCGGCCCACGGCGGGATCGATCACGACGGCGCCGCGCGAACGAAGTGTCTCGACGTTGGCTGCCGTGGCCGGGTGCTCCCACATCTCGGTGTGCATGGCAGGGGCAAAGACCACGGGACAGCTGGCCGCGAGAAGCGTGTTGGTGAGGAGGTCGTTGGCCAGTCCGGCGGCGGCCCGGGCCAACAAGTCGGCCGTGGCCGGAGCCACGACCACCAGGTCGGCCTCCTGGCCGAGCCGCACGTGGTTGACCGTGTCGACCGCGTCGAAGACGTCGGCGGTCACCGGTCGGCCCGAAAGCGCCTCCCACGTGGCCTTGCCGACGAATTCGAGGGCGGAACGCGTGGGAACCACGTCCACGGCGTGGCCGGCCTCCTTAAACAACCGCAGCAGCGACGCGACCTTGTAGGCGGCGATGCCGCCGCCCACTCCAAGGACGATGCGCTGCTGGGTTGCCATCGTTGCGAGGGCTACTCGGCGGGCTCTGCGGCGATGGGCGTGACCTCGAGCATGCCGTCGTTGATCTCACGGAGTGCGATCGACAGCGGCTTCTCGTTCAGCTTGGTGTCCACCAACGGGCCGACGTACTCGAAAAGTCCCTCGTGGAGCTGCGAGTAGTAGGCGTTGATCTGGCGTGCGCGCTTCGCCGAGTTGATGACCAGCGCGTACTTGGAATCGGTGGTCGTCAGCAATTCGTCGATCGGCGGATTGATGATGCCTTCAAGGTTCGTGGACACGAAGCCTCCAAATTCTGTGAGTTGTTCGTCGGTGCCGGTCCGCCGCTACCGCGTGTGCGGCGCGAGGCCCATGTGGGAAACCAGCTCGTCGGCCGCCCGCCGGACGTCGTCGTTCACGATGGTGACGTCGAATTCCGCTTCGGCAGCAAGTTCCAGTTTAGCCGTATCCAGGCGCCGCTGTTGTTCCACCTCCGTTTCCGTGCCCCGGCCGGTCAGTCGGCGGACCAGTTCGTCCCACGACGGCGGCGCCAGAAACACGAATTTGGCCTCCGGCAGGCTCTCGCGGACCTGCCGCGCCCCCTGCAGATCGATCTCCAGCAGGACGTGGCGTCCGGCGTCGACGGCCTCCTGGACCTTCGAGCGAATGGTGCCGTAGCGATTCTGTCCGTGGACCACCGCCCATTCGAGCATGTCGCCGTCGGCGATGAACCTCTCGAAGTCCTCGGGCTGGACGAAGAAGTAGTGCACGCCGTCGCGCTCCCCCGGTCGAGGTGCGCGCGTGGTGGCCGAGACGGAGAGCCAGACCTCCGGGTAGTTGTCTCTGATGTAGGTGGACACCGTCCCCTTGCCAACAGCCGTCGGGCCAGCTAGTACGGTCACGTTCGGGTGGCTCTGCGCCGGCATGGTGTCCTTAGTTCGTTTTTGCCGCGGGAGGCGAATCGGCGAAATGCCCGACCAGTGCCGCCCGCTGTTTTCGTCCCAGTCCCCGCAGTCTGCGGTTGGGGGAAATTCCTATTCGCTCCATCAGGGCCGCCGCACGGATTTCACCGACGCCCGGCACCGACTCCAGCAGGTCGACCACCCGAAGGCGGCCCACGGCCTCGTCGTCCGCCACGAGCGCCAGGATCTGCTGGATGTCCAGACGGCCTTTCCCGAAGTCCTCCTTCACCTGGGCGCGCCGGGTGCGGGAGGTCAGGGCCTTGGCCCGCGCCCTGGCGCGGTCCTCGTCCGACAATGACTTTAGTACCATAGCGCGCACCCCCGGTTGACTAGGAATTCACCGCGATTTCGGCGTTGCTTGAACCGAACCTAGCGAACCATGGGGCCACAATCAATGCCGGGCGGACGTGGGCCTAAAGAAGCTGGTCCCGCACGCGCAGCGCCGCGCCGCGCAGCGAGTCCCGATCCGGACCCGCGCGGAGCACGTCGCGGCTGCTGGTCGCCAACACCTGTGGCCAGCAATCCGCGAACGCCGTCCGGAGGTCCGACGCCGTCGCACCCTGCGCGCCGAAGCCAGGTGCGAGCACGGGGGCGCGGGACGCCGCCAGGTCGATCCCCAGGCGTAAGAGGGCATCCCCGACGGTGGCACCCACGACGAGCCCGGTGGAGCCGAACGGCGAGGCTCCGGCGTTCTCCTCCCCCGTGGACTCGACGATCCGGCGGGCCACCGAATCGGAGCCGCCGACGTGTTGCACGGACGCGCCCTCGGGATTGGAGGTCAGCCCCAACACGAAGACGCCGCGGCCGGTGGACGCGGCCAGGTCCAGGGCAGGGCGCAGGGATCCGAACCCGAGGTACGGACTGAGCGTGACGGCGTCGGCCGCCAGCGGCGAACCGTCGGCGAGCCAGGCCTCTGCGTAGGCGGCCATGGTGGAGCCGATGTCCCCGCGCTTGGCGTCGGCGATGGTGAGCAGACCCGCCTCGCGGCACGCCCGAAGCGTTTCCTCGAGCACGGCCATCCCCCGCGAACCGTGGCGCTCGTACAGGGCGACCTGCGGCTTGATGGCAGCCACGTCGCCGGCGAGCGATTCGACGACGGACAGTGAAAAGGCGCGGAGGCCGTCGACGTCGTCCGCCAGACCCCAGGCGCCGAGCAACGACGCGTGGGGATCGATGCCGACGCACAACGGCCCGTGTTCCGCCATGGCGGCCGACAGGCGTTGCCCGAAGGGAACCCGCCCGTCCGCGCCGCCCGCCGGGCCGCTAGGCATCGACGGCCGCCTTGAGGTTCGCCGCGTGCTCCTGCAAGGACGTGACGGTCCAGTCGAACGAGCGCATCGCCGTGATGGCCTGGATCGCCGCCCCGAATTCGGCGACGGTCGTAATCACCGGGATGCCCACGGACGTCGCCGCGGCGCGGATCTCGTAGCCGTCCCCGCGCGCGTCCCCGCCGGAGGGTGTGTTGAGGATCATGTCGATCTTGCCGTCGGTGATCAGGTCGACGATGTTGTCCTCGCCCTCCGCGCTGCCCTCGCGCACCTTGCGCACCACGGTGGCGGAGATGCCGTTGCGGCGCAGCACCTCGGCGGTGCCGCCCGTGGAGACCACCTCGAAACCGAGGTCGGCCAGGTGCTTGACCGGGATGATGATGGAGCGCTTGTCGCGGTTGGCCACGGAGACGAACACCTTGCCGCTGGTCGGCAGGGGGTTGTTCGCTCCTGCCTGGGCCTTCGCGAACGCCGTGTCGAAGTACTTGTCGATGCCCATGACCTCGCCGGTGGAGCGCATCTCCGGGCCGAGCAGGGAGTCGACGACGCGGCCCTCCGGCGTGCGGAAGCGCGCGAACGGCAGCACGGCTTCCTTCACGGAGAAGGGAGCCTCCTCCGGCAGCGAGGAGCCGTCGCCGGTCTCCGGAAGCAGGCCGTGGACATGGCGCAGGTCCGCGATGGACACGTCCATGCCAATCAGGGCGGCTGCCTTGGCCAACTGCACGCCGGTCGCCTTCGAGGTGAAGGGCACCGTGCGGGAAGCCCGCGGGTTCGCCTCGATGACGTAGAGGATGTCGGATGCGAGGGCGAACTGGATGTTGATCAGGCCCCGCACACCCACGCCGTCCGCGATCACACGCGTCGCCTCGACGACACGCCGGCAGACGTCCGTGCCCAGCGTGATCGGCGGCAGGACGCAGGCGGAGTCGCCCGAGTGGATCCCGGCCTCCTCGATGTGCTCCATGATGCCGCCGACGTACAGGTCGGTGCCGTCGTAGAGGGCGTCGACGTCGATCTCGATGGCGTCCTCGAGGAACCGGTCCACCAACACGGGGTGGTCCTCGGTGATCTCCGTGGCGTTGGTGATGTAGCGCAGCAGGTTGGGCTCGTCGTAGACGATTTCCATGCCGCGGCCGCCCAACACGTAGGAGGGCCGCACCAGCACCGGATACCCGATCTCGTCGGCGACGCGCTTGGCGTCCTCGAAGGAAACGGCGGTGCCGTTCTTCGGGGCGGTCAGGCCGCCGGCGTCCAAGACGCGCTGGAACGCGCCGCGGTGCTCGGCCAGTTCGATGGCCTCCGGCGACGTGCCGAGGATGGGGACGCCGGCGTCGGCGAGGTCCTGGGCGAGCTTCAGCGGGGTCTGGCCACCGAGCTGGACGAAGACGCCGAGGACGCCGCCGGTCTCCTGCTCGGCGTGGATGACCTCCAATACGTCCTCGAGGGTGAGCGGCTCGAAGTACAGGCGGGTGGAGACGTCGTAGTCAGTGGAGACGGTCTCCGGGTTGCAGTTGACCATCACGGTCTCGTAGCCGGCGTCGCGCAGGGCCATCGTCGCGTGGACGCAGGAGTAGTCGAACTCGATGCCCTGCCCGATGCGGTTCGGGCCGGAGCCGAGGATGATGATCGACGGCTTTTCGTGCGTGCCGACCTCGGTCTCCTCGTCGTAGGAGGAGTAGTGGTACGGCGTGTAGGCCTCGAACTCGGCGGCGCAGGTGTCCACCGTCTTGTAGACCGGGCGCACACCCAGGGCGTGACGCACTCCGCGGACCACGGGTTCCGGCGTGTTGGTGAGGGCGCCGATCTGGGCGTCGGAGAACCCGTGGCGTTTGGCCAGGCGCAGCGTGTCCGCGGTCAGCGCACCCGAAGCGCGGATCGTCTCCGCCGTCTCGTTGATCAGGGCCAGCTGGTCCAAGTACCACGGGTCGATCGCCGTCGCCTCGTGGACCTCCTCGATGGACGCGCCGCCGAGCAGGGCGCGCTGAACGCGGTAGAGACGCTCAGTGCTTCCCTTGCGCGAGGACTCCAGCATCTCGGGGATCTCGGCCGCGTCGGGGGCGTCGAAGGCCAGTTCGGCGTTCTTCTGCTCCAGCGAGCGCAACGCCTTCTGCAGCGCCTCGGTGAAGTTGCGCCCGATGGCCATGGCCTCGCCGACGGACTTCATGGTGGTGGTGAGTGTCTTGTCGGCTGCCGGGAACTTCTCGAACGCGAACCGCGGGACCTTGACGACGACGTAGTCCAGGGTGGGCTCGAACGACGCCGGGGTCTTCTTCGTAATGTCGTTGGGGATCTCGTCCAGCGTGTAGCCCAGGGAGAGCTTCGTGGCGATCTTGGCGATGGCGAAGCCGGTGGCCTTCGACGCCAGCGCGGAGGAGCGCGAGACGCGCGGGTTCATCTCGATGACGACGACGCGCCCGGTGGTCGGCTCGATCGCGAACTGGATGTTGCAGCCGCCGGTGTCGACGCCGACCTCGCGGATGACCGCGATGGAGATGTCGCGGAGCTTCTGGTACTCCCGGTCGGTCAGCGTCATCGCGGGGGCCACCGTGATGGAGTCGCCCGTGTGGACGCCCACCGGGTCGAAGTTCTCGATGGAGCAGACGACCACGACGTTGTCGTTCTTGTCGCGCATCATCTCCAGCTCGTATTCCTTCCACCCGAGGATGGACTCCTCCAGAAGCACCTCGGTGGTCGGCGAGTACTGGAGCCCGGCGCCGGCGATGCGGCGCAGGTCTTCGGCGTTGTAGGCCATGCCGGAGCCGAGGCCGCCCATGGTGAAGGACGGACGGACGACGACGGGGTAGTTCAGTTCCTCCACCGCGGCGAAGGCCTCGTCCATCGTGTGCACGATGACCGATTTCGCGGACTCCGCACCGCAACGTTCGACGACGCCCTTGAACTTCTCGCGGTCCTCACCGAGTTCGATTGCCTCGATGTTCGCGCCGATCAATTCCACGTTGTACTTCTCCAGCACGCCGTTCTTGTCCAGGGCGATGGCCGTGTTCAGCGCGGTTTGTCCGCCCAGGGTCGGGAGGACCGCATCGGGACGCTCCTTGGCGATGATCATCTCGACGACCTCGGGCGTGATCGGCTCGACGTAGGTGGCGTCGGCGAACTCGGGGTCGGTCATGATGGTGGCCGGGTTGGAGTTGACGAGGATGACCCGCAGGCCCTCCTCCTTCAGCACGCGCAGGGCCTGCGTGCCGGAGTAGTCGAATTCGGCCGCCTGGCCGATGACGATCGGGCCCGACCCGATGACCAGGACGGACTTGAGGTCTTCGCGCTTGGGCATTAGTTCTCTTCCTTGGAGTCGGACGCGGTGCCGTTCTTGGCCTGGGCCATCACGTCGATGAAGCGGTCAAAGAGGTACGCGGAGTCGTGCGGACCGGCCGCCGCCTCCGGGTGGTACTGGACGGAGAAGGCGGGGATGTCGAGGCAGCGCAGGCCCTCGACGACGTCGTCGTTCAGGCTGACGTGGCTGACCTCAACCCGGCCGAAACGCGACTCGGGCGCGGCCAGCGCGCCGTCCAGCGGCGCGTCGACGGCGAAGCCGTGGTTCTGGCTGGTGATCTCCACCTTGCCGGTGGTGCGGTCCATCACGGGCTGGTTGATCCCGCGGTGTCCGTAGGGCAGCTTATAGGTGCCGAAGCCCAGCGCACGTCCCAGGATCTGGTTGCCGAAGCAGATGCCGAAGAACGGCAGGCCGCGGTCCAGGACCTCACGGAGCAGGAGGACCTGGGCATCGGCGGTGGCCGGGTCGCCCGGGCCGTTGGACATGAAGACCCCGTCCGGCGCGAGCTCCAGCACGTCCTCCACGGTCGACGTCGCGGGAAGCACGTGCACGCGCACCCCGCGCTCGGCGAACCGGTGGGGGGTCATCGACTTGATCCCGAGGTCGAGCGCCGCCACGGTGAACAGCGGCTCGGCGTCCCACCCGCGGTCGGCCGGTTCCACGGTGTACGCGGCGTCGATGCTGACTTCCTCCGCGAGCCGCGCGCCCTTCATGTCGGCTTGGGCGCGGACCTCGGCCAGCAGATCGGATTCCGGGCGGCGCGCGGACTCGCCGGAGAAGACCCCGGCCTTCATGGCGCCGCGTTCGCGGAGGTGGCGGGTGATCGCGCGCGTGTCGACACCCTGGATACCGACCACGCCCTGATCCACCAACTCGTCGTCGAGCGAGCGCTCGGAACGCCAGTTGGAGGGACGCCGCGCGGCGTCGCGGACGATGTATCCGGCGACCCAGATGCGCCGGGACTCGGCGTCGTCGGCGTTCACGCCGGTGTTGCCGATGTGCGGGGCCGTCTGGACCACGATCTGGCGCGCGTAGGAGGGGTCCGTGATGGTCTCCTGGTAGCCGGTCATGCCGGTGGAAAACACGGCTTCTCCGAGGGCGGTTCCGACGGCGCCGTAGGGGCTTCCGCGGAAGACGCGGCCGTCCTCGAGCACCAGGACGGCGGGTTCGGTGGTGGTCTGTGCACTCACTGGGTGTCCTTCTCTTCTGCGGGGATCTTGGGGGTGGTCGTGATGGTGTCGGCGGCGGTGCCCGCGAGGGCCGCGACGGCCGATGCGAGCGGCACCATGTCGGCGGGGCGGCGGGGACGGAATCCGGTGTCCACCTCGCGGTCTCCCAACCGCCAGGAGAGGACCAGCAACCCGTTCTTCTCCACGAACTTTCCGGCCATGCCGGATTCGCGTCGGACGCCGGACAGCTCGGCCCGCCCGATGTAGAGGTTCGGCGCTCCGTTCCGAACGAACAGCAGTCCGTCCGGGTGGACTTCGAGGACCGCATTGGATTTAAGCCCGAGCGAATGGACGGCGATCCGGTCCAACCAGTCCCCCCCCGCCGTCGTGCTGACGTACTGTCCCTCGGCGGACGCGGAGGGAGCCCCGAGGTCGCCGGGCGCGGGCTCGGGCGCGGCGACGTCGGACTGGCGTCGGAGGCGGTTCCGCCACCCAAGCGCGATCAGCAGCACGAGCACGACGCAGATGGCCGCCGTGACCAGGATCGCGGGAAGGTACTGGTTCATCAGAGGGTGCCTTCCGCCGGGCGTGGCGAGTTCAGTTCGCCTTCCAGCACGGTGGGGAAGCCGTGGAAAAACGTCGCCACGACGGCGCCGGGCAGTTCGAGCCCGGCGAACGGAGAGTTGCGGCCCATGGTGGCCATGGCGGCGGGGTCCACGGTCCAACGGGCGGCCGGATCAACCAGGACGAGGTTGGCCGGTTCGCCCGCCTCGAGCGGGCGCCCCTGGTCCTCGACGAGGCCGATCCGGGCGGGAGCAGTTGACGTGACGCGGGCGAAGTCAGCCCATGTCATCATGCCGGTCTCGATCATGGCGTGCTGGACCACGGAGAGGGCCGTCTCCAGACCCGTCATGCCCATGGCGGCCTGGGCCCACTCGCATTCCTTCGCCTCGCTCGGGTGCGGGGCGTGGTCGGTGCCGACGATGTCGATCGTCCCGTCGGCCAGGGCCTCGCGCAGTGCCATGACGTCCACTTCGCGGCGTAGCGGTGGGTTGACCTTGTACACGGGATCGTAGCTGCGCACGAGTTCGTCGGTGAGGAGCAGGTGGTGCGGCGTGACCTCCGCGGTGACCCGGATGCCGCGCGCCTTGGCCCAGCGGATGATGTCCACGCTGCCGGACGTCGAGACGTGGCACACGTGAAGGCGCGAATCTACGTGTTCGGCCAGCAGCACGTCGCGGGCGATGATCGCCTCCTCGGCGACGGCCGGCCATCCGACCATCCCGAGCACGGCCGAAACCTCGCCCTCGTTCATCTGGGCGCCTTCGGTCAAGCGAGGCTCCTGCGCGTGCTGGGCGATCACCCCGTCGAAGGCCTTGACGTACTCGAGCGCGCGCCGCATGATCACGGGATCGTGGACGCACAGGCCGTCGTCGGAGAAGACGCGAACGCGCGCCCGGGAGTCGGCCATGGCGCCCAGTTCGGAGAGCTGTTCGCCCGCGAGTCCCACCGTGACCGCACCGACTGGGCGGACGTCCGCCCAGCCGCTGCGCCGACCCAGGCTCCAGACCTGCTCGACGACGCCGGCGGTATCCGCGACCGGGTTGGAGTTGGCCATGGCGTGTACGGCGGTGAACCCGCCCAGCGCGGCGGCACGCGTCCCGGTCTCGACCGTTTCCGCGTCCTCCCGGCCGGGCTCGCGCAGGTGGGTGTGGAGGTCGACCATGCCGGGAAGGGCGACGAGGCCCGCCGCGTCGATCACCGTGGCGGACGCCGCCCGCGGGTCCGCCGACGCAGCTTCGCCGACCGCCGCGATGGTGCCGCCGCTGAGCAGCAGGTCGGCGGCACCCTCGCCGAGGATGGAGGCGCCACGGATGAGGAAGTCGCCGGTGGTGGTGGTGTTGTTCATGGGTGTCTCCGGTTTCTAGGTCGTGGGTCCGCGGTTGTTGTCGCCGGACAGAAGCAGGTAGAGCACGGCCATCCGCACGGAGACGCCGTTGCGCACCTGGTCCAGCACGGTGGACCGGGACGAATCGGCGGCGCCGGAGGAGATCTCCAGCCCGCGGTTCATCGGGCCCGGGTGCAAGATGACGGTGTCGTGCAAGCCGCGCTCGTCGAGGGCCGCCAGGCGGGTGTCGTCGAAACCCCAGCGACGGGAGTACTCGCGCGTGCTGGGGAAGAACGAGGCGTTCATCCGCTCTCCCTGCACGCGGAGCATCATGACCGCGTCGGGTCCCTGGGCCAGGGCGTCGTCGAGGTCGTAGTTGATGGTGCACGGCCAGGAGCCGGCCCCGACGGGCAGGAGCGTGGGGGGCGCGACCATGGTGACCTCGGCCCCCAGCGTGCGCAGCAACCACAGGTTGGACCGGGCCACACGCGAGTGCAGGATGTCCCCGACGATGACGATCCGCATTCCCGCCAGGTCCGCACCGAGCGACGACCCGCCGCGCACACGCGACCAGTGCCGGCGCAGCGTAAACGCGTCGAGTAGTGCCTGCGTGGGGTGTTCGTGGGTACCGTCGCCGGCGTTGACCACGGCGGAGGAGATCCAGTCGGTGGCGGCGAGCCTTGCCGGCGCGCCGGATGCCCAGTGGCGGATGACGACGGCGTCGGCGCCGATCGCCTCCAGCGTCTGGGCCGTGTCCTTCAGCGATTCGCCCTTGGAAACCGAGGATCCCTTGGCCGCGAAGTTGATGACGTCGGCCGAGAGCCGTTTGGCGGCGGCCTCGAACGAAATGCGCGTCCGGGTGGAGTCCTCGAAGAAGAGGTTCACCACGGTGCGGCCGCGCAGCGCCGGTAGCTTCTTGATTTCCCGCGTCCCGACGGCGGCCATTTCCTCCGCGATGTCCAGGATGCGGATGGCGTCCTCGCGGCCGAGGTCCTGCGTGGACAGGAGGTGCCTCATGCGGGTCCCTCGATGACGACCTCGTTGATGGCCCGGCCCTCTTCCGTATCCGTCTCCTGCAGGCGGACGCGCACCTTCTCGCTGGTGGCGGTCGGGAGGTTCTTGCCGACATGGTCCGCCCGGATCGGTAGCTCGCGGTGGCCCCTGTCCACCAGCACGGCCAGGCGGACGATGCGGGGGCGCCCGATGTCCGCCAGGGCGTCGAGCGCGGCGCGCACCGTGCGGCCCGAGTACAGCACGTCGTCGACTATGACGACCACCTTGCCGTCGATGCCGCCGGGCGGGAGCTTGGTGGGCGACGGCGTCCGGGAGGTTCCGTGGCGCAGGTCGTCGCGGTACATGGTCACATCCAGCTGGCCGACGATGGCCTCGGCGTCGATGTTGCCCTCCGCCTCCGCGATGCGGCGGGCCAGCCGCTGGGCCAGCGGATAACCGCGACGCGGGATGCCCAGCAGCACCAGGTCCCGGGTGCCCTTGTTGCCTTCAATGATCTCGTGGGCGACGCGCGTGAGGACGCGTTCGATATCGCCCGCGGACAATACCGTCCGCGCGTTTTTCGGCTCGTTGACTCCGGGCCGCTGTGTTGCGCCTGCAGTGTCCAAGTTGCCGCCTCCTTCCCCGCCTCACAGGACGGCATTTAAAGGGTGACTGCCTCGTCAAAATTACCACAGGGCCGCATCGACCTAAGCTGGGTGGCATGAGCCTTTCCTCACACGCCGACACCCCGGACGATTCGCGCTCGGCGGTACCCGCGGTACCCCCTCCCTGGCCCGGTCCCCGGCCCGCGCAACCGGTGGCGCCGCTGATGGACCGCCTGGTCAGGTTCGCGGACTCCCGCGCCTCGGCGTCCTTTGTGCTGTGTGTGGGTGCACTGGTCTACGTGGGGAACATCCTCGCCGACAACTTCGGCCGCGACGTTCTGCTTCCGTTGGCGTTCCTGGCGATGGTTCCGTTGGCCATCTGCTTGGCCGGGCTCTGGTGGGTGGACCGTTGGGACCCGGAGCCGAAGAGCGCCGTGGCGCTGGCCCTCATTTGGGGCGCAGGGGCGTCCGTGGGAGGCACGCTGCTGCTGGGCCGCTTCGTCTTCGCGCCGATCGTCGCCGCGACGGACATCGCCGAACCGGGCCTCTTCGGGGCCGTCGTCCAGGCGCCGGTTGTCGAGGAACTGGCCAAGGGCCTGGGCGTGCTGTTGATCTTCCTCGTGCGCGGCTCGCACTTCGACGGCCCGGTGGATGGGATCGTCTATGGAGGGGCCGTTGGCGCCGGATTCGCCTTTACGGAGAACATCCTCTATTTCGCCAGTGCCACCGCGGCCGGCGGCGACGCGGTTGCTGAAATGTTTGTCATGCGGGGACTCTTCTCGCCGTTCGCGCACGTGCTGTTCACCGCGTGGACGGGGTTCGCCCTGGGCCTGGCCGCGTCCCGGGGGCACCGCCGGTGGTGGGTACGCTATTTCATCGTGGGCCTGGTTCCCGCGATCCTCGGGCATTTCCTGTGGAACGGCGGGCTGGCCGTCTTCTTCCCGGATTTCTGGTCGTTCTACGTGCTCCTGCAGGTGCCGCTCTTCATCTGCGCGGTGGTTGCCGTCTGGCTCCTGCGCCGCGCGGAACGGCGCCTGACCGAACGCCGTCTCGGCGACTACCGGAAAGCCGGCTGGTTCACGGACCGCGAGGTCGCGATGCTCTCAACGGCGGCCGGCCGGAGGGCCGCCGCCTCGTGGGCCCGCGGGTACGGCGCCGGCGGCCTGATGCGGGACTTCACGACGACGGCGGTGCGCTTGGCCGCGGAGCGCCACCGGATCGTCCGTGGGCACGGGGTGGAGGCGGCCCAGCGTCAGGAGCAACTGCTGCTGCAGCGTGCACTGCGCCAGCGCCAGCAGTTGCTGGCCCAGGTCGGTGCCCCGCGCTGAGACGAAAAGGCGGGCCGGACCCCGTGGGGTCCGGCCCGCCAGGTCAGCAGTGTCGCGGGCTACGCCAGCAGCGTCGGTTTGAGCTGCTGGATGCGGCCCAGCAGCCCGTTGATGAACTCCGGCGACTCGTCGGTCGAAAGGACGCGGGCCAGGCCCACCGCCTCGGCGACCGCAACGCCGTCGGGCACGTCGTCGTTGTAGAGGAGTTCCCACGCGCCGATGCGCAACACGGTGCGGTCGACCGCCGGCATGCGGTCGAGCGTCCAGCCCTTGGCGTAGGTGCCGAGGATCTCGTCGATGCGGTCGATCTCGGACATCACGCCCTCGATCAGGGTGACGGTGTACTCGTTGACGGTGATGTCGGTGGCCTCACGGCGGAAGCGCAGTGCCTCCAGCGGCGAAACGTCGCGCTGCTCCGACTCGAACAGTATGTCCAGGGCCCGGCGCCGGGCCTTGGTCCGTGCGCTCACTAGTTGACTCGACCGAGGTAGTCGCCGTTGCGGGTGTCGACCTTGACCTTGGTGTTCTGCTCGACGAACAGCGGAACCTGGATCTCGTAGCCTGTCTCCACGGTGGCCGGCTTGGTGCCGGCGGAGGAGCGGTCCCCCTGCAGGCCCGGCTCGGTGTACGTGATCTCCAGGACCACCGAGGCCGGCAGCTCCAGGTACAGCGGGGAGCCCTCGTGCATGGCAATGGTGACGATCATGCTCTCTAGCATGAAGTTCGCTGCGTCGCCGACGATCTCGCCGGGGACGGTGACCTGGTCGAAATCGGACGTGTCCATGAACACGTAGTCGGCGCCGTCCTGGTACAGGTACTGGTACTCGCCGCGATCGACCGTGGCGGTCTCGATCTTCAGTCCGGCGTTGAAGGTCTTGTCGACGAGCTTCCCGGAGCGGACGTTGCGCATCTTGGTGCGGACGAAGGCGCCACCCTTACCGGGCTTCACGTGCTGGAACTCGACGATGTTCCAGAGCTGACCCTCCAGCTTGAGGACCGTGCCGTTCTTGATGTCGTTAGTTGTTGCCACGAGAACTCTCTCTGTTGTCGCCCGGACCCGAAGCCGCGCTGGCGTTCGGCCTCGCCACAGACGGCGGAGGGCAGATTGTCAAAAAACCATCTACAAGTCTACCGTACGGTGGCGGCGCGGCTCTCGGCAGCCTCGAGGGAACGCCGGGCAAGTTCGATTCGGCGGGGAAGGGCGCCGGCCTCGGTGTGGAGCGCGAGCGCCGTGCGGAACCGCTGGATTGCGGCGCGCGGATCGCCCGCGGTGTACTGCAGGATGCCGAGGTACTGGTGGAGCATGGCCTCGTGTCCGGTGCCCCCGAACTCCTCCAGAAGCTTTCGCAACCGCCGGATGGCGCGATCCGTGTCGCCGGACGCGCGGATGACGTCGGCGTCCAGCATGCGCATTCGGATGTTGCTCGGGTCGGCCAGGCGCGTCTCGGCCACGACCTCGGCGGCCGCATGGTGGTCGCCACGGGCTATCA
Source organism: Arthrobacter arnarulunnguaqae (assembly GCF_051262515.1). Taxonomy (NCBI): domain Bacteria; kingdom Bacillati; phylum Actinomycetota; class Actinomycetes; order Micrococcales; family Micrococcaceae; genus Arthrobacter; species Arthrobacter arnarulunnguaqae. The sequence goes on from NZ_JBIMER010000001.1 coordinate 471,415, forward strand.
GCACGACGACCTTGTCGCAGGGATCATCGCCCGCCAGCAGTCCGTCGGCGAGTTCCTCGTCGACGACCCGCGGCAGGAGCGTCTCCGGATCGCGGCCGATGCCGGGGACGTTGGTCTCGATCCAATCCGTGCCGCCGCTCACTCGGCGATCTCCTGGTAGGCGGCGAAAAGCAGGGAGGTATCGGGGACCTCCAGGATGCCGGGCTTGGCAAGGCCGTCGAGGACCACGAAGCGCAGCAGGTCCCCGCGGGCCTTCTTGTCGCGGCGCATGCCGTCCAACAACGCGGCCCAACGGTCCCTGCGGTAGGCCACCGGCAGGCCCAGGGAGCCCAGCACCGACTTGTGCCGGTCGGCTAGTTCATCCGGAATGCGGCCAACCGACCGCGCCAGTTCGGCTGCGAACACCAGTCCGATCGAAACGGCGGCGCCGTGCCGCATCGAATAGCGCTCGGCCAGTTCGATCGAGTGGCCCAGGGTGTGGCCGTAGTTCAGGAACTCGCGGCGGCCGGACTCCTTGAGGTCCTCGGACACCACCTCAGCCTTCACCCGCACGGCGCGTTCGATGATTTCGCGCAGTTCGGCGGTCCCGGCCGTGGCCGCTGCCGCCGGATTCGTCTCGATGATGTCCAGGATGGCGGGATCCGCGATGAAGCCGCACTTGACCGCCTCGGCCAGACCGGTGACGAGTTCGTTCTTCGGCAGGGTGTCCAGGGTATCCAGGTCCGCCAGCACCGCGGCCGGGGGGTGGAAGGCACCCACGAGGTTCTTACCCTCGGCCGTGTTGATGCCCGTCTTGCCCCCGACGGCCGCGTCGACCATGCCCAGGAGGCTGGTGGGAATGTGCACCACCTTGACGCCCCGGAGCCAGGTGGCGGCCACGAACCCCGCGAGGTCCGTTACCGCTCCCCCGCCGACGGCGACGATCGCGTCCGACCGCGTGAAGTCGTTCTGCCCCAACACCTGCCAACAGAAGGAGGCAACCTGGATGTGCTTGCCTTCCTCGGCGTCCGGGATCTCGGCGGTGAGGGCCTGGAAGCCCCCCGAATCGAGTTCGGCCTTGACGGTGTCGCCCGTGGCGCGCAGGGCGCGCGGGTGAACAACAAGCACCTTGCGCACGCGCTCCCCGAGGATCTCCGGCAGCCTACCCAGCAGCGCATTGCCGATGACCACGTCGTAGTTCGCCGCCGGCGTCGTTCCGGTGACGGCGATCGTCGTCGCTGTGGTGTTCATCAGGGTTTGCCTCCGTGCTCTGCGGTGCGACGCCGGTAGACGTCGCCAATGGTCGTGGCGATCTGCGCCGGGGTACCGGCGCGCGCGTCCACCGTCAGGCGGGCGCATTCGCGGTAAAACGGTTCGCGGGCGGTGAAGATCTCGGTCCAGCGAGCCAGCGGATCTCCCGCCAGGAGCGGACGCGCCCCGGCATGGCGGATCCGGGGGCCCACGGTGGCGATGTCCGTCTCGAGGTACACCGTGAAGCGCTCGGCGAGCAGGACGCGGTTTTCGGCGTCCAACACGGCGCCCCCGCCGGTGGCCACGACGGCATCCCCCGCCTCGGCGGCCTTCCGCAAGGCCTCGGATTCGGCGGCGCGGAAGGCGGCCTCTCCGCCCGCGGCAAAGATGCCGGGGATGGGGCCGTGGGCGGATTCGACTTCGGCGTCCGTATCGATGAAGCGCACCCGCAGTTGCCGGGAAAGCTCTCGCGCGATCGCGGTTTTTCCGGTGGCCATGGGGCCGACCAGGAAGATCCCACCGCGCATTACGGGCGAACCGTCCCCAATGACTCGGGGATGGCGGCGAGGTACGCGTCCACGTTGCGGCGGGTTTCGGCGACGGAATCGCCGCCGAACTTCTCCAGAACCGCCTGGGCGAGTACCAGTGCCACCATGGCCTCGGCGACCACGCCAGCGGCCGGGACCGCACAGACGTCGGAGCGCTGGTGGTGCGCCTTCGCCTCGTCGCCACTGACGACGTCGATGGTCCGCAACGCGCGGGGCACGGTGGCGATGGGTTTCATGGCGGCACGGACCCGCAGGACCTGGCCTATGCTCATGCCACCCTCGATGCCGCCGGCGCGGTTGGTGGCCCGCTCGATGACGCCGTCTCCGGCGCGGACGATTTCGTCGTGGGCGGCCGAACCGCGGCGGGCGGCCGTGAGGAAACCGTCGCCGACCTCGACTCCCTTGATCGCTTGGATGCCCATGAGCGCGGCCGCGAGGCGGGCGTCGAGCCGCCGGTCCCAGTGAACGTAGGAGCCCAATCCGGGCGGAAGATTGTAGGCGAGGACTTCGACGACCCCTCCGAGGGTCTCGCCTTCCTTGTGGGCGGAGTCGACCTCGCTGACCATCGCGTTGGACGTCTCGCGGTCGAAGCAGCGCAGCGGGTCGTTGTCCAGTGCGACGACGTCGGACGGGCCGGGAAGGTCCGACCCCTCGGGCACGGAAACGGTGCCGACGGACACGGTGTGGCTGACCAAGCGGATGTCCAGTGTCTCCAGGAACGAAGCCGCGATGGTTCCCAGCGCCACGCGGGCCGCCGTCTCGCGGGCACTGGCGCGCTCAAGGACGGGGCGGGCGTCGTCGAACCCGTACTTCTGCATGCCGGTGAAATCGGCGTGGCCGGGTCGGGGACGCGTCAGGGGCGCGTTACGGGCCAGATCCTCCAGGATCTCGGGATCCACGGGATCGGCGGACATGACCTGCTCCCACTTGGGCCACTCCGTGTTTCCGACCTCCACGGCGACCGGGCCGCCCTGGGTGAGTCCATGGCGCACGCCACCGACGAACGTCACCTGGTCACGCTCGAACTTCATCCGGGCGCCACGGCCGTAGCCCAGGCGCCGCCGGGCGAGCGCGTCGCCCACGGCGTCCGTGGTGATGGGTACGCCCGCGGGCAGTCCCTCAAGAATTCCTACCAAGGCGGGCCCATGGGATTCGCCCGCCGTCAACCAACGCAACATGACCTCCATACTGCCACGACGCGGGCCTACCGAACGGGACGGGCTACGCCCACTGCGTCACACATCACGTTTGTGACTTGCTTCCGCTGGTCCTCCGTGCCGCCCGAAAAGAGCCTGACCTGCTCGACGGCCTGGTGGACCAGCATCGACAATCCCCCGGCGGTTCGCCCGCCGGCTTTCGACCAGGCCTCGGCGAGTTTGGTGGGCCAAGGGTCGTAGACGACGTCCAACAGTGCGGCATCCGGCCGTATGGCATCCACCCGGAGGTCCGCGAGAAGCCCGTCGGCCGCGCCTGCGGGAAGGGTGGAGACGACGGCGTCGTACTCCCCCATCCGAGCGCCGGCGGACGGCGCGTCGAGTGCGCGTGCCTCGAGGCCGAAGCTCCGGGCCAGCTCGACGCACTCGGCGGCGCGCGCGGCGGAGCGGACCACGAAGTCCACTCCGTGCGCGCCGAGAAGGTGCGCCGCGGCGGTCGCGGCGGTGGCCGTACCTCCGGCACCCAGGATGGCGATACGTCCGGGCGACGTCAGCCCCAGGTCGGCGAGGGCGCGGACCACTCCGTCGACATCGGTATTCTCCCCGTGGAGCCGAACGCCGTCGGGTCCGCCGTCCACCACGATGGTGTTGAGCGTGCCGAGCCGGGAGACGCGCTCGGACACGGAGTCCATGAAGGGGACCAGTGCGCGCTTGAGAGGCATGGTTACCGAGGCGCCCAACCAGCCCGGTTCCGAGCGAAGCATGGCCGACAGCGTGGGGGCGTCCTCCTGCCCGGCCTCCACGGCCGAATAGGAGATGTCGAGGCCGAGGGATGCATACGCAGCACCATGCAGCGCGGGTGATTTCGAATGTCCGATGGGCTGCCCGAAGACCGCGGCGCGTCCGCTTGGGGTCACTTGCAGATGTCCGGGTTGGCCGAGCACCATGTGCGGAACTCCGCCTGGTTCTTGCGGTGCTCAGCGTACGTTTCGGCGAATTTCGTCTCTCCGGTGGTGGTGTCAACCGTGACCCAGTAGTAGAACTTGTTGTCCTCCGGGTCGATGGCGGCCTCGATCGCGGAATTCGCGGGTGATCCAATGGGTGTGGGCGGCAGGCCCGGATGCACGTAGGTGTTGTACTCGTTGTCCCGGTCCTCCTTCTCGGCGGTGGTGAACTGCAGCGAGTACCGCCCGAGCCCGTAGATGACGGCGGAGTCGACCTGCAGCAGGCCTCCCGTTTCGCGGTTGTCCGGCGCGAGCCTGTTCTCGAGGGCTCCGGCGACCGTCCGATAGTCGTCGGGCCTGGCCTCCGCCTGCAGGATACTGGCGATCTTGAGGACGCGATACTGCTCCTCCGCGTCCGTGACTCCCTGGGCCTCGAGTTCCCCGACCGTGGCGTCGACCATCAGCTGCAAGATGCCCTTGGCGTCGGTTTCGAGAGGGAAACGGTATTCGCCGGGGTGGAGGTAGCCCTCCAGCGTGGCGACGGGATCCGCTAGCCCGAACTCCTTGGGCTGTCTGTTCAGGCCCTCGAGGTCTTCGATCGGAATGCCGGTGGCTTTATTGATTTCCTCGAAGACGGCGTCGGTGCGGACGTTTTGCTTGATGGCGACATAGTGCACCTTCTCGCCCGCGGTGCCGACCATGATGGTGGCGGCATCCAAGGCGGGCATCTTGAACTTCAGGGCATACTCGCCGGGATGGATTTCCTTCTCCGCGGCATCCACCTCCTGGATGGCCTCGAGGAACCTTTGCCGGGACGAAACGATGCCCTCTTCCTCCAGCTCACGCCCGATCTGGAGAGGCCCCCACCCCTGCTCCACGGTGAAATTCACGTCGCCCTCGCCCGGTCCGGCGAAGTCCTCCGGCTCGCCGGGACCCAACAGGCTCTGCAGAAACAGGACCATTGCGGTGACCAGCACGGCGAAGACGCCCAAAACGATCAACATCGCGATGTTGCGCCGACGCCGACGACGTTTCCTGATGGACGGCTTCGCGCCTCCGGTGGGGAGGAAACCGTCGTTGAGGGGGTCGTCCTGGACTTCGACGTCGTTCGCCTCGGAGTCGTATTCCGGACGGACATCCGCGTGCGCGTCTTCGTCGGCGGGCACGTCCGCAGCGGCCCTTCGGGCCGGGGGCGCCGCGCGCCGTTCGGTCTCGGGCCGCCCCGCCGCCACGGGCTCGTGGGCGGACCGGTCATCCAGGGGCGCCGTGGGTTCGCCACGGCGGCGCCCGGTTCGCAGACGCCGGAACGGCGGGCCCTGACCCTGTTCCACGGGCCCGGAAGTAGACTCCCGCGCGGGCCTGGGGGCCCGGTCGGGGTACTCGGGGTGATTCTCGTTCACCGGTAGCCGTCCTTTAGATGTCGTCCGTCGCCGGACGTGCTTCGATCACAACAGCGATCCCCACGTCCCGCTGAAGTGCTTTTTGCATGTTTAGCGCATGTTGCAGGATATCCGCTGCGGCCACCTGGTCAACAACTTGTCGATGTTTTCGACCATCGAGCCCCGCGTCCCGCAGCGACCTGTGGGCCGAAACCGTCGTCAAACGCTCGTCCACCAGACGCACGTCCGCCTGGGAACCGGACGCGCGCAAACGCACCAGCAGGGTCCGCGCATAGTCGCGCGCCATGGCCGTCGACTGGGTTTCCCCGCCCGAAAGCGACTGTGGCAGTCCGACGAACACCTCTATGACGGAGCGCTCAACGGCCAGGTCCGTCAGCAGGCGGATGTCGGTGTTCCGTTTGGAATCGCGCTTGAGCGTGCGCAACGGCGTCGCCAACATCCCGTCGGGATCGCAGACGGAGACGCCGACCCGCGCCATTCCGACGTCGACGCCCAGTCGGACGCCACGCCGGAACGCGGCCGCGGGCGGGGTGTTCAGGACCGCTCCGAGATCTGTCGAACCACGGCTGCCAGCGCGTCGTCGATTTTTGCGGCATCCTGTCCGCCACCCTGTGCGACGTCGTCCTTGCCGCCACCGCCGCCGCCGAGGATCCCCGCCGCGGTGCGGACCAAAGCGCCGGCCTTGACACCTGCGGCGCGTGCGGCATCGTTCGTGGCAACGAGAATCAGCGGACGCGAGTTGGAGACGCCGGCGACGGCGACGGCTGCCGCCGACGACCCCAGGCGCCCCCGCAGGTCCAGCGCCAGCGACCGGAGGTCGTCGGCGGAGGCAACCGCTCCGGCGTCGTGCGCCAAAACCCGGATGCCGGCGACGTCTGCCGCATTGGCGAGCAGGTTGCCGGCGCGTGCTGCGAGTTGTTCCTTGCGCAGCTTCTCCAGTTCCTTCTCCGCGGCGCGGAGCTTGGCGACGGTGGCCTGAACGCGATCGGAAAGCTGGTTGGAGGGCACGCGGAACATTTCGGAAAGCTCGGTGACCAGCGCGCGCTCGGCGGCACCGTGCCGGAAGGCCTCCATGCCAACGAGCGCCTCGACGCGGCGGTTGCCGGAGCCGACGGACTGCTCACCCAACAACGTCAGGGTGCCGATTTGCGCGGTGCCCTCCACGTGCGTGCCACCACAGAGCTCGCGCGACCAGGCGCCGTCGATCTCGACGACCCTGACCTCGCGGCCGTACTTCTCGCCGAAAAGGCTCATGGCGCCGAGCGTCTTGGCCTCGTCGAGGGGCATGGTGCGCGTGAGGACGGAATGGTTGTTCCGGATGGCGAGGTTGGACACCTCTTCGATCTCGCTGCGCGCCGCGGCACTGATGCCCTCGCCCCAGGAGAAGTCGAAGCGCAGGTAGCCGGCCTTGTTGAACGATCCGCTCTGTAGCGCCTCGGGGCCGAGGATCTGGTGCAGCGCGGCGTGCACGATGTGAGTCCCGGAGTGGGCCTGCTCACCCGCGCGGCGGCGCTGCCGGTCGACCTCCGCCAGGACGCGGGCATCGGACGGCAGTTCGCCTTCGCGGACCACGGCCCGGTGGACGCTCAACCCCCGGATGGGTGACTGCACGTCAAGCACCTCCAGCACGAAGCCGTCGCCGGTGACGAGGCCGACGTCGGCCGCCTGGCCACCCGCCTCGGCGTAGAAGGGTGTCTCGTCGAGGACCAGCTCGATCTCCTCGCCCTGCGCGGCGAACGGCACGAGCTCGCCCGACCGGATGATGCCGCGCACGCTCGATTCGGTGGTGAGCTCGTCGTAGCCGGTGAACCGGGTGCCGCCGTCGGCGTTGAGCTCGCCGAAGACCGTCAGGTCGGCGTGGCCGGCCTTCTTCTGGCGCGAATCCTTCTGTGCGCGCTGGCGCTGCTCGAGCATGAGGGCCCTGAAGCGTGATTCGTCCACGGCCAGGCCGGCCTCGCCGGCGATCTCCAGCGTGAGGTCGATCGGGAACCCGTAGGTGTCGTGCAAGGCGAACGCGTCTTCGCCGGAAAGCGCCCGTCCGGCGGTCTTGGAGGCGGACACCGCGTCCTCGAGACGGGCCGTGCCGCTGGCGATGGTGCGTAGGAACGCCTTTTCCTCCGCGTAGGCGATCCGCGAGATGCGCGCGAAGTCGGATTCGACCTCGGGGTAGACGCCCTTCATGGCGTCCCGCGAGACGGGCAGTAGCTCGGGCAGGACCGCCGTGTCCACGCCAAGCAGGCGCATGGCCCGCACCGCGCGGCGAATCAGGCGGCGCAGAACGTAACCGCGACCTTCGTTCGAGGGCGTGACACCGTCGGAAATCAGCATCAGCGAGGAACGAATGTGGTCGGCGACGACGCGCAGGCGGACGTCGTCCGTGTGGTGGGGGTCTGCCGGATCCTCGGTGGAGGTGTATTCCCGTCCGGCGAGTTGGGCCGCCCTGTCCAGGACCGGACGCACCTGGTCCGTCTCGTACATGTTCTCGACGCCTTGCAGGATCATGGCCAACCGCTCGAGGCCCAATCCGGTGTCGATGTTCTTCTTCGGCAGCTCGCCGAGGATCTCGAAATCGTCCTTGCCGGTACCCTCGCCGCGCTGGTACTGCATGAACACGAGGTTCCAGATCTCGATGTAGCGCGTGTCGTCGGCCTCGGGACCACCCTCGATGCCGTATTCCGGTCCGCGGTCGTAGAAGATCTCGGAGCAGGGGCCCGCGGGTCCGGGTTGTCCGGTGGACCAGTAGTTGTCCGCCTTGCCCATTTTCTGGATGCGGTCCGCGGGGACGCCGATCACGTCTCGCCAGATGGCCAGGGCCTCGTCGTCCTCGTGGTAGACGGTGACCCACAGGCGGTCCGCCGGCAGCCCGAAGCCGCCGGTCTCGACCGGGCTCGTCAGGAGTTCCCACGCGTAGCCGATGGCGCCTTCCTTGAAGTAGTCGCCGAAGGAGAAGTTGCCTGCCATCTGGAAGAACGTGCCGTGGCGGACGGTCTTTCCGACCTCGTCGATATCACCGGTACGGATGCATTTCTGGATGCTCGTGGCGCGATCGTAGGGGGCCTCCTCGCGCGCCGTGAGGTACGGGATGAAGGGAACCATTCCGGCGACCGTGAACAGCAGCGACGGGTCGCTGGAAATCAGCGAGGCGCTTGGCACGGCGGTGTGGTCCTTGGCGACGAAGAAGTCCACCCACCGGCGGGCGATGTCCTGCGATTTCATGTGTCGTTGATCCCTTCGAGGAACTGAGAGTTGGGGTTGGCGCCCGGAATGCGGGTGCTAGTAGCGGCGTGCGGTCGCCGGGGAGGCCTGAGCCCCCTGGGCATCGGACGCGAGACCAAGCGCAGTACGCAATTCGGACTCGCGTCCGGACATCCCGTCGCGGAACGCCTCGCCGGTGGCGGCTAGCGAGTCGGCCAGGCGGCCCACGGCACGGTTCAGGCCGTCTTTGCTCGTGGCGGTGCGCACCTGGTTGATCTTGCCCACGGCCAAAACGCCGATGCCGATCCCGATGCCGACCCAGAAGATCTTCTTGATCATGTACGTACGTCGCCTTTCTAGCGGCTGCGGCGGCCCTTGCCGTCGGTGGTTGCGGATAGTGCGGCGCGTACGCCGTGGCTGAAGGCAGCCACCTTGATCAAGGGAGATCCGAGCGTGGACGCCACCAGGGAGGAAAGCGCGGTGATGTTCGCGGAGGCGTCCGAGACGTTGTTGGTAATGCCGTCGACCTTGCGCAATTGTGCGTTCGTGGTGGAGACGGTGGTCGTCACTTCCTCCAGCAGGGGGCTGGTGCCATCGGAGAGCTCGCGCACGGCGTGGCGCAACTCGTCGAAGACCTTTCCCAACTTCCAGACGGGGATCGCCAGAAGGGCCACCAGCACGGCGAAGACTCCCGCGGCGATGAGGCCGGCGATGTCGGATCCGGTCATATGAACTGCTCCTCGTTTCGGTGCTAACAACGGTTCCCAACACTACCAACCGCGGTGCGAACCAAAGAGCCCACGGCCGGAAGGCCGCGGGCTCTTTGGTTCGATCGACGCACAGTCGACCCGGTGGGCCCGGGACTAGCGCGCGTAGTACTCGACGACGAGGTTCTCTTCGCAGGTCACGGGGACCTCCGAGCGCTTCGGGCGGCGCACGAGACGCGCCTGAAGCTTCTCCAGCGTGACGTCCAGGTAGCCCGGGACGGCGGGGAGAACATCGCGGTGGGCGCCGGCCGCGGCGACCTGGAAAGGCACCATGGTCTCGGAACGCTCGTGCACGTGGATTAGCTGACCCTCGGACACGCGGAACGACGGGCGGTCAACGCGCTGGCCGTCCACCACGATGTGGCGGTGCACGACGAGCTGGCGGGCCTGGGCAATGGTGCGGGCGAAGCCGGCACGCAGGACCAGGGCGTCTAGACGCATTTCCAACAGCTCGACCAAGTTCTCACCGGTCAGGCCGGCGGTGCGCTTGGCTTCCTCGAAGGCACGAGTCATCTGTGCCTCGCGGATGCCGTACTGGGCGCGCAGACGCTGCTTTTCGCGCAGACGCACCGCGTAGTCACTGTCCTGCTTCTTGCGGGCGCGTCCGTGCTGGCCGGGGCCATACGGGCGACGCTCCATGTACTTCTCTGCCTTGGGAGTCAAGGCGATGCCGAGGGCACGCGAAATGCGGACCTTGCGGCGGGCACGGGTGTTGTTAGCCACTGGTGTCCTTCTTTTCTGTCGGCGGCTGTGTTGAGTCTGGCCTCCATGATGGAGAGTGAGGGGAAGCCGCTTCCCTGTGTTCTACAGCGCGAACCCCCCCACACGCCGGAGCGCAACGCCCGAGGGCGCCAAAGGGGGACGGCTTGCCAGCCAAGGATCCATCCTACCATCGGCTACTTGCCGCGGACGATCCGCCGGATCTTCTCGAGGCGTTCGGCAATGGACCTTTCGGCCCCGTTGGCGGTCGGAGTGTAGTAGTCGCGTCCCACGAGGTCGTCCGGCACGTATTGCTGGCGCGCGATCCCGTGCGGCTCGTCGTGTGAATAGACATAGCCCTTTCCATGCCCGAGTTGGCCTGCCCCGGGGTAATGGGCGTCGCGCAGATGCGCTGGGATGCCTTGTCCCCTGCCAGCGCGAACGTCCGCGACTGCGGCGTTGATCCCGTTGTAGGCCGCGTTCGATTTGGGTGCCGTCGCGAGGTGCACGACGGCGTGGCCCAGGACGAGCCGGCCCTCGGGCATGCCGATCAGCTGGACCGCCTGGGCGGCCGCCACCGCAGTCTGGAGTGCGGTGGGGTCCGCCATGCCGATGTCCTCGGAGGCGCTGATCATCAGGCGGCGCGCGATGAAACGCGGGTCCTCCCCCGCCTCCAGCATCTTGGCCAGGTAGTGCAGCGCGGCATCGACGTCGGATCCGCGGATCGACTTGATGAATGCGCTAATGACGTCGTAGTGCTGGTCGCCCGCGCGGTCGTAGCGCTGGACGGCGGCGTCCATGGCCCGCTCGGCGTGGGAGGCGGTAACAGCGATGGTGCCCTCTGCGCCCTCGGCTTCTCCCCATGCGACGCCGGCTGCGGCCTCGAGCGCGGTGAGTGAGCGCCGCGCATCCCCACCAGAAAGCTTCACCAGGTGCTCGAGCGCGTCGTCGTCCAACCTTACGGTTCCGGCGAGTCCGCGCTCGTCCTCGACCGCGCGGAGCACGAGCGCGCGGATGTCCGGCTCCTCCAGAGGCTTCAGTGTGAGCAGTAGCGACCTGGACAGCAGGGGTGCGACGACGGAGAAGGAGGGGTTCTCTGTGGTCGCAGCGACGAGCACCACCCAACGGTTCTCGACTCCCGGCAACAGGGCGTCCTGCTGGGCCTTGTTGAAGCGGTGGATCTCGTCAAGGAAGAGGACGGTGGTCATGCCGTGCAGGTCGCGGTCGGACAGCGCCTGGTCCATGACCCGGCGCACATCCCTCACGCCGGCCGTGATCGCGGACAGCTCGACGAACTTCCGTCCCGCTCCGCGTGCGATCACATGGGCCAGCGTGGTCTTTCCCGTACCGGGGGGACCCCACAGGATCAAGCTCGAAAGGCCCGCGGGACCGGTGGTCGCCGCACCGGCAAGCTGGTGGAGCGGGGAACCGGGCCTTAGTAAGTGGGACTGGCCCACAATCTCGTCCAAGGCACGGGGCCGCATCCGGACGGCCAGGGGCGCGCGAGGGCGGCGGGCGGTACCGCCGTCGTCTTGGTCGTCGCCGGACTGTTCCCCGTCGTCGTTCTCCTCGAGACTGAACAGATCATTCACGCCCACCAACCTACAGTCCACGGCGGGTGCACGCCGCGGGGTCTAGGACGGACCTTCGAATAGGATCGTCCGGTCTGCGGCAACCGGGTGGGAGGAGCGAGAGGAAATGACACGTGAAAGCGGTATTGCAACGGGTGTCGAGTGCATCGGTGACGGTGGACGGGGCAACCGTGGGGCGGATCGATGTCGCTGGACTACTGGTGTTGTTGGGTGTCAATCGGAGTGACGGACCGGGCGAAGCCCTGAAACTGGCGGAGAAGGTCTGGCACCTGCGGATGCTCCAGGATGAGCAGTCGTGCCATTCGGCGGGTGCGCCCCTGCTGGTGGTCTCCCAGTTCACGCTCTACGGCGACGTTCGCAAGGGACGTCGACCATCGTGGACGATCGCGGCAGGCCGGGAGCAATCGGAACCCCTCTACGAGGAGTTTGTCCGCTGTCTGCGGATGCTCGGCGCGACCGTGGAGACTGGGGCCTTTGGCGAGATGATGGAGGTCTCACTCGTGAACAGCGGGCCCTTCACGCTCATCGTGGACACCGCGGACCTGCCCTAGTTCGAGCGCTTTGGTTCGCGTCGCTCGTCCCCGTTAACGGTTCTGTTAGGGGCCGTGCTGAAACGACCGCGCGCTAAAATGGTGGTTCGTCGTCGTTGACGGCGCCGTTGGGTTGCCCGGGCCCCGGCTCCGGTTCTGGGTCCTGTGGAGGGGGCTGGCTGGTGTCGC